>JBGVOM010000125.1:0-3023 GCA_045126515.1 Lachnospiraceae bacterium | reverse complement strand
TTTTCGGCGACGAAAAATGGAGCTTTGAAAACGAATATACCACTTGCTATGCGAGTGGTTGAAATTGCTTTAGCCTACAGAGAAAAACCTCCAATGATATAATAGTGATGGTTCGCCAACCGCACTAAATCAAAGGAGGTTATCCAAATGGATGTAAACAGTTTATCACACACAAAATGGAATTGTAAGTATCATATTGTATTATCATTGTAAACAAATATAAACATATATCAGTAAAAATAATTGCCATACCATGACGTAGGTGCGTTATGATATGGCAATTTAGTTTTTATTCTTGTACAGAGAACCAATCACTATTTGGCGGTAATAAAATCAATTCAGCCGAAATGTACATATATCATACATATCTATCAACTCGGAACGTGCAGTACAATGCGTACGATGTATGTATAAAAACATAAGCAAGGGAAAGCCTGTAGTTGATAGTAGTTCGACAAATTGGAATTGAACAAAATCGCTGCGCGATGGCCTGCCAAGGCTGTGGTGCAGCTTTTTTTCTCAATAATAAAATAGGCAATGGCATTTCTTGCTGATATTTGATATTGTAAAGTTACCACACAAAACAATTCAATACAGAAAGACACCACTGCCTATGAAAAGAATACCATTTGACCGCTTTTCTGACAAGCGGTTTTATTATGCTAATGCACCTCCATGTAAGCAGGGTTTCTCATTAACTACTGATTTTACATGGAGGATTTTATTATGTACGATGAAATATTTAGCCAGATTACAAATGCTGCAAACAAACGGAATCTAAGAGATTCTACTATTCATGCATACTGTACAAGTGTTGCTCACTTTTTAAAATATACAGATAAGCCAATAGATGCTCTGACAACAGATGATGTTGATACATTTCTGACCGAAAAAAGACTTTCCGGGATTTCACCAGAGACATACAACCACTATCATTCCGGTATTCGTTTCTTTTATAAAAAAGTGTTAAAGATGAATTGGGATGACGATGATATCCCACGTATGAAAAGAGACAGGAACCTGCCAACCGTGCTTACGAAATCAGAGATATCAGCGATTCTTGATGCAACGCCAAACCTGAAACATAAGGCCATGATTGCTACGATGTATTCAGGAGGTCTCCGTGTATCGGAAGTCACGCACCTTCACTATGATGATATTTCACGCACCAATAAAACAATACACATCCGTGATGGCAAAAGCCGCTTTGACCGTTATACCTTGCTTGCTGACCGTACACTCGAGATACTTACAGAATACTGGTTTAAATGTGGCAGACCAACAGGGATTCTGTTTCCAAGTTCATGGACTGGCGATTATCTTGTGAAGGACAGCGTCATTCAGTTCTTCCGCGAAAGCGCAAAAAGGGCTGGAATTCAGAAACGTGTTTCTACACACTGTTTGCGCCATAGTTTCGCAAGCCATCTGTTTGAAGCAGGGTGTGACGTGAAATATATTCAGGCTCTTTTGGGACACCGTGATCCAAGATCAACAGAGATTTATCTTCATGTAAGCAATAAGACTCTGCTCGGTATTAAAAGCCCATTTGATGAGATGGGTGGTGAGTAATCGTGGAAAAATCATGTACGATACAGGATGTCTTTGAACGGTTTTATCCTGTTTATGAAAAAACACATGAGCTTCCTGCTCACCACAGAAAAGCAGCTTTTCACATCATGAACTGTAAAACTGGGGCTTTTGGTGTGAACATAAGTGTCTGTGAGGACTGTGGATGTATCAGCATTCACAATAACTCTTGTAGAAGCAGGTGTTGCCCTATGTGTCAGGAGTTTCCGAAAGAAAAATGGATTGATGCCCAAAAGGAGAATGTACTGGATGCACCCTATTATCATGTGGTATTCACAGTCCCTGAGGAATTGAATCCTATCATTTATAGCAATCAGAAACTTCTGTATGATGCACTGTATCATGCTGCATCATCCACTCTGAACGAACTGGCGAAAGATTCAAAGTATTTGGGAGCTGACATCGGATATATCTGTATTCTTCATACATGGGGTTCTGCAATGAATTATCATCCTCATATCCATACCATTGTTCTTGGTGGTGGACTTGATAAGGACAACAAATGGAAAGATACCGGTGGGAAGTTTTTTCTCCCGTATGGGGTCATTGCAAAAGTGTTCCGTGGGAAATATTTGTGCGAATTAAAAAGCCTGTGGAATGATTCAAAGCTTGAGTTTCATGGTACAGCGGAGAAATATCAAAACCACTATTGCTTCAGAGAACTTCTCGATGAGTGCTATAAAAAAGACTGGGTTGCTTATTGTAAGGAGACTTTTAATGGAGCACAGTCAGTCATAAATTATCTTGGAAAATATACTCACAGGATAGCAATCAGTAATCATCGGATCAAGTCCATGACGGAAGCAACTGTTACATATGCTGTAAAAGACTATAAAAACAAAGGTCAGTGGAAAGAGAAAACAGTTCCGGGCGAGGAATTCATCCGTCGATTTTTAATGCATGTTCCCCAAAAACGTTTTGTCAGAATCCGGCACTATGGTTTGCTGTCCTGCCGAAACAAGAGCAAAAAGATGACTCACTGTAGAAATCTGCTTGGATGTAAAAAATATATTTCTGCATTGAAAAATCGAAATGCCGCTGAAATGATAAAGCTGCTATATAACATAGATGTATGCAAATGTTCTTCCTGTGGCGGGAAAATGGTTCCACATCTTCCAGATAAGCATACACCATCTGTTTTTGCGCATATGAGATGTTAAAATATACAACTGAATATTCCGAAAAACTTCCGTAAAGGGAGTCTGTTTGTCATGCCTAAAAATAATTCTTTTGGCAAAAACCATCTGTTAATAAAACACGGGATATGATAAACTTATGGAAGAGAGCAAAGATTGAATCCCCATAGATAGTGGCGAAAGGGACGCGACTTTGTTCACCAAGGAAAAATCGAAATTGATGTAAACGAAAGGGCAGTTTTATAAAACCGCAAGACTGCTTTTTCGTTTACACCAACTCCGATTGTTTCCTTAACAATT
>JBGVOM010000124.1:0-2088 GCA_045126515.1 Lachnospiraceae bacterium | reverse complement strand
TTTGCCTGTTTCCCATTTCGAAACGGTTTTATTAGATACTCCAAGCCTTTCTGCCAACTGTTCCTGTGTAAGGCTTTTCTCTTTTCTTTTTTGTGCTATAAACTTTCCCGTTGCTTGTTGATTCATTTTCTCTACCTCCGTTTGTTGTTTGTAGAAAAAGCATACCACTTTTCTCTGAAAAACAACATCCCCTATTTGGAGTATCTAAGTGGAATTACTAATTATTCCTGCAAATTCAAGTTTTGCGAACTGTTTGTTATATTATAAATCAATTATCATATTTTCTCAATTAGCTGCGCTACTTTTTTTAAGCGCAGCTTTGTACTTATAATATGTATTGGGCGAAATCCCTGCCAGCTTCATAACATCCTTATCCGACAATAACCCTCCAAAATCTTTGCTGTATATCTGAATTGCTTTCTTGGCTGCATCGGATTTCTTGACATGGAGCTTTGCCCCTGCTTTCTGACCAATCTGCTTGCCGTTCATTTTAGCGGTTTCCATGCCCTCACGGGTACGCTGCCTTAAATCGTCTACTTCTTTCTGCGATTGTTCAAAGGCTATGCGAATCTGTTCTTTGGCAAGCTCCATAAGATACTGATTCACACCTACCAAAATGAAATCGACTTTATCACCCGTCAGCTCCACCTTGGCAGCAAGTGCTTTTCGGTATGTATCAGTATTGATATGCGGTTCTTTCAAAAAGACCAAATGAACCCCCATATTGAACAGATGTTGATACAAGGCAAAGCCCTCTTCAGCGGAACGGCTCATTCTGCTAACGGAATCAAATACTATGGTATCGTCCCTGCGTACCTTTTTGAGCAGCTTTTCCAGCTTGTCCCGTCCCTGGAATGTTGTACCCGTATATACTTCTCTTATTATTTCTGCATCGGGGAATACGGCCAGGATGTTCCTAACCTGGCGTTCTATGTTCTGTGATTGTGTCGATACACGGCAATATCCGTAAATCATGCAAAATCTCCTTTCTAAGTGTTTCTATTACTATTATAGTAGAAACTCTCTCAAAAGAGAGGGTCGGCAGATTTGCGATATTCAAAAATCGAATAATCCTTTATTTGGGGCGCACTTTTGCGATAACCTTAGATTTGAAAAAAAGCCCCTGGAAAACCAGAGGTTGATTAAGTGAAATTCTAAACAGAATATAGCGAAATCAGTAAAAATAGCAAGATGCAATTCTAAACAGAATGTCTGGTACTTGAAATGATATGACTCTATATCATATAATAAAGGCAACTGTATCACCGCAGACGGATATTTATTTACATGGGGGTAATTGCAAGTGGAAGAAAGCAAAAAGCAACCCAAATCACTTCCAGGCATGAGCATAGAATGGTATGAGTCACTTAAAACAGACGAAGATTGGCTGGAGTACCGCACCATAGAGTTAATGGATGCTGGTTTTTCAGAAAAGGAAATTAGTGAGCTGTTTTATTATGATTCTGCAACACGAAGATTCTACCCCACAGCAAAGATGATGGAACAATGGGATGATGAAAGACAATGGTTCCAAGAAGACCGTAGTTATTACCTGGATGCCATTGCCAAGGGAAGAAGAAATCCTTTTCCCAACAGGGACTTTAATGAATGCCAGGGCTATGAGGACACAGAAGCATGTATAGAAATGACGGAAGCACTTTCTCCAGAAGAGAATCAAGCAAGCATCCGTTTGCATTCCCATGCGGAAAGACTATCTTTATTGTATAATCATGGGTTAGAAGCTGCCAATGTGAAAACGCCCGAAAACAGTAGAAATATTGATTCATCATATACAATTGACGGATATAGATACAATAACTGTGTTACCCTGTTCCATAATACAAAGGAATTGGGCTTATTCTATGATGAGTTTAGTTTCCCTGGCAAGCATGTTCCCCATGAACGACATGTTGATAACTTGCTCAAAGTGGTTAGTAAATACAAAGTGTATTTACTTCTGGTATACTTTGAAAAAGATGGTCAACCGACTTGGGAAATGTATTACAAAGGTAGATTCATTAGACAGCAATCAACCGTATATACCTATGAGGGGTATCTTTACGACAAAAAGAAAATGGCTCGTATTTA
>JBGVOM010000123.1:0-5621 GCA_045126515.1 Lachnospiraceae bacterium | reverse complement strand
TAATCAAGCAGTCGAACGACAGCAAACATCAAACATGGGATCTTAGCTCAGCTGGGAGAGCATCTGCCTTACAAGCAGAGGGTCACAGGTTCGAGCCCTGTAGGTCCCATTTTGGCGGAATAGCTCAGTTGGCTAGAGCACACGGTTCATACCCGTGGTGTCGGGGGTTCAAATCCCTTTCTCGCTACTCTATTTTAGAAAAACCGTTGGAACTTCTTGAGTTCAACGGTTTTTTTAGAATACTATTGACAATTTCAGATTCAATGCCTATACTTATTGTATTGACAGACAAAGTGGTCTTGTGGAAAGACCACTTTGTCTGTTTTTTTATTTTACGATAATAGAAAGTATATTTTCTATTGTTTGGAGAAAGCAGCAGGTATGTACTAAACAAGGAGATGATGAACATGGAACAGCTATTTGAACAGTCAGGGGTTGTCAATGATTTACTGGCAAGGTACGGAGTAAAATTTGGCATCTATAAAGAAGGCAACTTTAAAGAACAGCTTTTTCCCTTTGATGCGATTCCAAGAGTAATATCAAAAAAAGAATTTGATTATCTGGAACGTGGATTAATCCAGAGAGTGAAAGCCCTAAATATGTTTTTAAAGGACATTTACACGGAAAAGAAAATTGTAAAAGACGGAATACTGCCGGAGGAATTTTTGTATGCTTCTTCGGGCTACCTTGCAGAATGTGAAGGGATTGTACCGCCAAAAAATATTTACAGCCATATATCCGGTATCGACTTAGTTCAGTCAAAAGATGGTACATGGTATGTATTAGAGGATAATTTAAGAGTTCCATCCGGTGCATCTTATCCTATGATTGCAAGAGAGATTTGCAGACGTTCCAGTCCTCATACCTTTGAAGACAACAAAGTAAGTGATAACAGAAATTATGCTAAAATGTTGAAATCCGTTATGGATTATTCCAATACAGGTGGAATTAACGTGATTCTTACGCCTGGAAGATATAATGCTGCATATTTTGAACATTCCTATTTGGCAGAAAAAACAGGTTCTGTACTGGCATGTGGTGCTGATTTGTTTGTAGAGGATGATTTTCTTTATTACAAAGATTATACCGGTAAAAAGATTAAGGTAGGAGCTGTGTACCGCAGAATTTCTGATGAGTATCTGGATCCTATGACATTTAATGAAGAATCTGTTATTGGAGTTTCTAACATTATGGAAGTATACCGCAAAGGCAATGTGGCATTAATTAATGCGCCGGGGAATGGTATTGCAGATGACAAAGGAATTTACTATTTTGTTCCGAAAATGATTAAATATTATTTAAACGAGGAATCAATTTTAAACAATGCTCCTACATACCTTCCGTTCTATGAAGAAGATATGAAATATGTGTTAGAAAATTTTGATAAGCTGGTTATCAAAGATGTGGCGGAAGCCGGTGGCTATGGTGTAGTATTTGGAAATTCCTTTACGCCGGAAAAGAAAGCGGAATTTATAAAACTGCTAAAGAGAGAGCCAAGGCGCTTCATTGCACAGGAGGTAATAGACTTTATTGACATTGACATTATGGAAGGTGGTACAAGAGTTCCAAGAAAGGCAGATTTAAGAGCATTTGTATTAACCGGAGAAGAAACTTGCGTATGGAAAAGCGGGCTTACCAGATTTTCCAGAAATCCGGATTCATTTATCGTGAATTCATCACAGGGAGGAGGATTTAAAGACACATGGGTACTATCACAGTAGAAAAAGCGAACGAATTATTTTGGCTTGGCAGATATGCTGAGCGTGTATATACAACATTGAGAGGATTTTTCAGTGGATTTGACCGAATGATTGAGGCAGAAGAAAATTATTATATTGAGTTTTGTAAAAGCGTGGATGTGCCAAACGTATACGCGTCCAAAAAGGATTTCTTAGAAAAGTATCCTTTTGATACGGGAAATCCGGATTCTATTTTAAGTAATTTATACAGAGCTTACGATAATGCATTGGTGCTGCGTGACGAGATTCAGACAGAAACTCTTTCCTATATACAGCTATCCATCTACGACATGAAAAAGGCAAGAGTCAGTGTGGCACCGTTGATTGAAATGCAGAAAGTAATCGATAATCTTCTTGCCTTCTGGGGTAGCGTGGATGACAGTGTGGATGATGAACGGACAAGAAGCATCATTAAACTGGGAAGACGAGTGGAACGTATTGATTTATATTTGCGTTTTCATTTCCCGTGTGATAAGCTGGAAAAAGAAAAAACAAAGCTTGCCAAGAGAATCGTAAGAACAGGCTTAAAGTTCGATAATGAAAAGCTGGGAGAGTTGTCTGAGATGATAGAGAACCAGAATATCCAGCTGAACCGGGCAATTGAAATCATCGAAAGCCTGGTGGAAGTATAATAGTAAATGTAGGTGGATTTTGTGAGGAAAGTGCTTAAATTTCAGTATTATATGGAGATTAGTTTTTCTAATCCGATTATTAACCATAGTTATGCGGTAAAGTGTACCCCGAAAGATACTATGCGGCAGACCATAACGGGTCTTAGTATAGATATTGGTCCTTGCGAGGGAAAATTAGGGGAAAACGATGACATATTTGGAAATCACATATATTACGGAGATATGAGAGCGCCTCATAATAACTTTTATATATCAGTGGAAGGCAGTGCCGTCACATCCACGTCTGACCGTAGGGAAGAGGCAGTGAATGAGCGGGCACTGGGCTTCTATAAGTATGCATCAAAGCATACGAAACCAGGATCTTGTATCAAATCCTATTTAGAGGAACTGATAGAGAGAAATCCTGAATATAGTACGTTAACAGCCCTTGGGCGGGCAGAATATTTTATGAAAGAATTGTATCAGGACTTTTCCTATGTATCAGGTGTAACTGATATCGGTACCAGTGCAGAAGAAGCTTTAAAAATGAAGCAGGGTGTATGCCAGGATTATGCTCATATTATGATCTCCCTTTGTCGTCTTGCAGGTATTCCAGCAAGATATGTGGTGGGCTTTATGATAGGAGAGGGCTACAGCCATGCCTGGATAGAGATTGCACATGAAAATTACTGGTACGGATTAGACCCTACGAATAACTTGTGGATCGATTCTAATTATATTAAGTTGACATCAGGACGGGACTATGCAGACTGCATTATCGATAAAGGGACTTTTGTGGGAGAGACAGTTCAAAACCAGAGTATACATGTAAAAGTGTCTGAAGAAAAATAACTGTTTGGAGGACATTAGTATGGTGGAAACAGTGGTGTCTGTGGCCCTGCCTGCAGATGAAAAACTGGAAATAAAGAAAATGCGCTATGTAAACATGAGCGTAACGAAAAAAGAAGAGATTGCTAAACTTCCAAGGATTTCGGTGGTGACAGGAACCCACGGAGATGAATTAGAAGGACAGAGTGTCTGTTATGAATTAGGAAGAATCATTAAGGAAAACATGGAGTGTCTACAGGGAATTGTAGATATTTATCCGGCATTGAATCCCTTGGGGATTGACTCCATTACCAGAGGAATTCCAGGATTTGATATTGATATGAACCGGATTTTTCCGGGTTCGAAAGATGGCTCCATGGCAGAACACATAGCAGCAGGTATTGTAAAGGATATTGCAGGTTCCGACCTTTGTGTGGACATTCATGCCAGCAATATTTTTTTAAAGGAAATTCCTCAGATTCGCATTAGTGAATCTACCAGTGAACAATTGGTGCCAATGGCAAAGAAAATGAATATTGATTACATTTGGGTGCACAGTGCAGCAACAGTACTGGAGTCTACATTGGCTCACTCCTTAAATACCATTGGAACACCAACGCTGGTAGTAGAGATGGGTGTGGGCATGCGTCTGACCGAAGAATATACAAAACAGATGGTAGACGGGCTTTTATATATGATGAAAGATATGGGAATCTGGAGTGGTGATGTGATAGAAAAGCCCAAGAAACCTATTGTGTCTGAAGATGGCAAGGTAAGCTTTTTTAATGCCAAAGGTGCAGGCGTGTTTATACCAAAGGTAAAACATTGTGATATGGTGAAAAAAGGCGATGTGATAGGAAATATTGTGAATCCGTTAACGGCAGAAGTGGTAGATGAGATTACATCACCCTGCAACGGACTGATTTTCACATTACGGGAATACCCGGTGGTGGATGAAGGGTCTTTGATTGCAAGAATTCTGGAAATGTAGGAAACGGAGGAAGCAGACGTGAAGAAAATTAAATTATATGAGCAGAAATCATTGTACCGTGATAATTTGAGAATCACAGGCTACCAGTTTGGCAGCGGAGAAAAAAGTCTTTGTATCGTTGGCTCTACCAGAGGGAACGAAATTCAACAGTTATATATCTGTTCTCAGTTAGTGAAGGTATTTAAAGAATTAGAAGAACAGGGAAAGCTTGCAAAAAATAAATCTGTATTAATTATACCTTGTGTAAACAGTGCATCCCTGAATATTGAAAAGCGTTTCTGGCCTACGGACAATACGGATATTAACCGTATGTTTCCAGGATACGCGTATGGAGAAACCACCCAGAGGATTGCAGCAGGTTTGTTTGAAAAAATTAAAGATTTTAAATATGGAATTCAGTTTGCCAGTTTTTATATGCCCGGAAATTTCATTCCTCACGTGCGTATGATGAAAACCGGTTATGAAGATGTGGAGGAAGCTAAGATTTTTGGTATGCCATATGTGTTAGTGAGAGAACCAAAACCATACGATACCACCACATTAAACTATAACTGGCAGGTATGGGAAACAGATGCATTTTCCATGTACACCTCAGCTACTGACACCGTAGACAAGGAAAGTGCCCGGATAGGCATTGATGCAGTACTTCGTTTTGCCACAAAGAAAAAAATATGCAAGTGCAGTGTACATCCGGGACATATTAGTGAAGTCATTGGTGAAGCAAAGGCATTAAAGCCTGTAAAAACAAAAAAAGCAGGCATTTTAGATTGTAAAGTAGTAGTAAATCAGGCAGTAAAAAAAGGTGAAATTTTAGCAGATGTGATTGACACTTATCTGGGAGAAGTCAAATATCAGATTAGAGCACCAAAGGATGGGATTATCTTTTTTATAAGTAATAAGCCGATTGTGTATGAGGATACGGTGGTCTTTAAGATGTTGTGATGGTTCAGATTGAATGGTTACACGGACGCACATAAGCAGTGACAATTCTTCCTTGAAAGGCAGAGGCAACAAGAATGCAAACTAACTGTTAACTACGACTAGGACACTCCGGAAAGCCGTCGTGCCTAAGTCTGCGTAAACAGTGGATTTTGCATTCTTTAAATACGCCTCTTAAATTGCCTTTCAAGGAAGAATCGCCACTGCTTATGTGCTGTTTGTGAAACCAGTAAGTTAGAATGGAAATATTTTTTGCAATCGGAAAGGAAAATGTAACAATTCAACCTTTATGCCGTTTGCCATGTACAGCCCATGAGAGGGAGAAAATTTTCCCAGACAGGCAATCAGGAAATGCTTTTAGTGGAAGCAAAATCCAATTCTTAGGCAACACTTGGTGAAGACCCTTGAGGCGAGGAACCTAGTGTGCCTTAGAATTTAGTTTGCTGGAGTGCCGTTTCCGCCTGCATGGGAAGATTCTGTCACTATCAGGGGCGTCCGTGCCAACTCAAAAGG
>JBGVOM010000122.1:0-2406 GCA_045126515.1 Lachnospiraceae bacterium | reverse complement strand
GTATCCCGTGGTGGTTCGCTTGTGTTTGCCTGGATGAGTATGACAGGCGAAGAAAATCCGTTCTATGAATACTATGACGAAATTCTTGACATCTGTCGTGAATATGATGTAACCATCTCTCTTGGAGATGCTTGTCGTCCCGGTTGCTTAGCGGATGCAAGTGATGTTTGTCAGATAGAGGAGCTTGTTCGCCTTGGAGAACTTACAAAACGTGCATGGGCAAAGGATGTTCAGGTTATGGTTGAAGGCCCCGGACATATGCCTCTGGACCAGATTGAAGCAAATATGAAATTACAGCAGACAATCTGTATGGGTGCACCGTTCTATGTATTAGGACCTATTGTAACAGATATTGCTCCGGGATATGACCATATAACATCAGCCATTGGCGGTGCAATAGCAGCCAGTGCCGGAGCGGCGTTCTTATGCTACGTTACACCTGCAGAACATCTTGCTCTTCCAAATGTTGATGATGTAAAACAGGGGATTATTGCTTCTAAAATTGCTGCACACGCTGCAGACATTGCAAAGAAAATACCTCATGCAAGAGATATAGATGATAAAATGGCAGATGCCAGAAGAACCTTTGATTGGGATACGCAGTGGGAGTGCTCAATAGATCCTGAAACTGCAAAGAAAATCAGAGATGACAGAAAACCTGAACTTGAGGAAAGCTGTTCAATGTGCGGAAAGTTCTGTGCAGTAAGAAGTATGAACAAGGCTTTGAACAACGAACATATTGATATTTTATAAAAGAAAGAAAGTGCAGATTAGTTCTGCACTTTACTTATTTTTATGTATTTGACGGAGTTTCCTTCGTGTTCGGTTTATATGTCTTTCAAAGTCACCATTTGAAATAAATTCTGCAAGAACATACTGATCAAATATTGGAACGGTACAGGAGTAAAATCCCATCTTGTCAAAGAATGGTTTAACAAGTTCTTCAGGTAAGACCATGTATCCGATTCTCATTGAAGGTGCAATTGTTTTAGTAAAGGTATTTACATAGATAACACTGCGGACAGGTTCGAGGGAAAAAACAGTATCTTCGTTTTTGGTAGAAACGGTGAATTCAGAATTGAAATCATCTTCGATGATTACGGCTTTTCGGTCATTAGCCCACTTGATGTACTCGTTGCGCTTCGATGCACTTGCAGTAATTCCACTTGGAAAACTTCTAAAAGGTGTTATGTGTAGAACGGATGCCTTTGTTTTTGTAAGCTGAGAGGTAAGAATTCCATCTCTTCCTAATTTAAGCAAATCACACTTTGCACCGTTTGCTCTGTAAACGGAATGAATTTTTTCGTAAGATGGATTTTCAAGAGCATATATCTTATCACGTCCCAGAAACTGTACGATAAGTCCGTAGAGATACTCTGCACCGGAACCAATTACAATCTGATTATATGAAACATTGATTCCTTTTCCTCTTGCAAGGTAGTCTGAAATTGCTTTTCTAAGCTCAGTACAACCTGCGTTTGGGGATTTAACTAATATGTTTTCGCCGTATTTTGAGATTACATTTCGCATTGTTTTTGCAAGAACAGAGAATGGGAACTCATTTGTGTGATAGTGATGATTGCTTAAAGATATATCATGATTCTCATTTTCCGCAATAGGAACAAAATCATTTTTGCGGTATGTAACAAAATATCCGCATCGCTCTCTGGATTCGATATATCCTTCATCACAAAGTATTCCGTATGCGTGTTCAACAGTAATAACACTTGTCAGTGTTTCCTCGGCGAGAATACGCTTTGAAGGGAGTTTGTCTCCATATTTATATATTGAATTTATTATGTCATTTCTAATCTGTTCGTACAATTGCATGTATGCCTTTTTGGTTGATTTGGTATCAATTGAGTATTTCATCTGGTTATATTAAAATCTCCTTAATTGGTAATTGCGATATGTTCAGATTTATTATATAATAAATAAAAAAATTTGTAAAGGGGTTTTTCAAAATGAAAACGAAAACACAAAAAATTGTAACGGCATCAATGCTTGCAGCCCTTTGCTGTGTAGCAACGATGATTATTAAAATACCTTCACCACTTAAAGGTTATCTTAACTTAGGTGACTGTGTTGTTCTTCTTTCCGGTTGGTTATTAGGACCGGCATACGGATTTGCGGCAGCTGGTATCGGTTCTGCTCTTGCTGATGTCTTTTCAGGCTATGTAGTATATGCACCAGCAACCTTTATTATCAAAGGACTTATGGCAATTATCGCTCATTTCTGCTTTAAGGGTATGCATAATAAGCTTGGTAATACCTTCTCACGAATTATCGGTGGTACTCTTGCTGAAATTGAGATGATTCTCGGATATTTTGTATTCGAGGGATTTATGTATGGCTTTGCACCGTCTGTTGTGAATATTCCTGCAAATGCTGTCCAGGGTGTTGCAG
>JBGVOM010000121.1:0-6782 GCA_045126515.1 Lachnospiraceae bacterium | reverse complement strand
ATGTGGCGGATATATGGGGAGAAAGAGCGTGCACCTTAAGCGTGGAGGTCTCACAGAGGCTTCATTAGCCTAGTAACAACGAACTGTGAGAAGTCAGCCGAGCCCATAGTAGTGAAGAAGTTTCTGTAATGGAAATGGAGCAAAGGGGCGAACAATCAATAAGTTTGAGTATGTCTTGTATTGCAGAAATGGCAACATCTGCCGTAACCAATCGGGTAAAAGATGGTCAAATCAAGCGAGACGGAAAGGAAAGAACGCATGGACACAAGTAGTCTAATGGAGCAGATTTTATCTAGCGATAATCTCAACAGAGCATATCTGCAAGTCGTACGAAATAAAGGTGCAGAGGGAGTGGACGGAATGAAGTACACGGAACTCAAAGAACATCTTGAAAAGAACGGCAAAATCATCAAGGAACAGTTGAGGACAAGAAAGTATAAACCTCAACCAGTACGAAGAGTGGAGATACCAAAGCCTGATGGCGGTGTCAGAAACCTAGGAGTACCAACAGTAACAGACAGATTCATACAGCAAGCCATTACACAGGTATTAACACCAATCTACGAGGAACAATTCCATGAACATAGTTATGGATTCAGACCGAATAGATGTGCACAGCAAGCAATCCTAACAGCACTTGACATGATGAATGATGGTAACGATTGGATTGTAGACATTGACTTGGAAAAGTTCTTTGACACGGTAAACCATGACAAGCTTATGACTATCATAGGCAGAACTATAAAAGATGGAGATATTATCTCTATCATAAGGAAATATCTAGTCAGCGGAATCATGATTGACGATGAATATGAGGATTCTATTGTGGGAACACCGCAAGGAGGAAATCTTTCGCCGTTATTGGCAAACATCATGCTCAATGAACTTGATAAGGAAATGGAAAAGCGAGGGCTTAACTTTGTGCGATATGCAGATGACTGTATTATCATGGTTGGAAGTGAAATGTCTGCAAATCGGGTAATGAGAAACATATCTCGATTTATTGAGGAGAAACTAGGTCTCAAGGTCAACATGACAAAGAGTAAAGTAGACAGACCAAACGGACTTAAATACCTTGGGTTTGGGTTCTACTTTGACACAAGAGCACATCAGTTTAAGGCAAAACCACATGCAAAATCAGTAGCGAAGTTTAAGAAAAGAATGAAAGAACTCACATGCCGTAGCTGGGGCGTTAGCAACAGCTACAAGGTGGAGAAATTAAATCAACTCATCAGAGGTTGGATAAATTACTTTAAAATTGGAAGTATGAAAACACTTTGTCGAGAACTAGATGGTAGCATCAGATACAGACTTCGTATGTGCATTTGGAAACATTGGAAAACTCCACAAAACAGAGCAAAGAACCTTATGAAGCTTGATGTACCAAGATGGGCAGCATTTAAAATAGCGTATTGCGGAGACAGATATGCAAGACTTGCCCACAATGGATGGATACAAAAGGCTATAAGTACAAAGAGACTAACCTCATTTGGATTAGTCTCAATGTTAGATTACTACACCGAAAGGTGTGTTACTTGTTAAGTTGATTGAACCGCCGTGTACCGAACGGTACGCACGGTGGTGTGAGAGGTCGGGAAATTTAGTTAAATTTCCCTCCTACTCGATTTTATATTACTTTAGGACATTATGTCCTCAGGTCACTTTTGGTCACGATGACCAGAAGTTGCAACCTTTGGTCCCGGGGACCAGAAGTGAGATTAGGCGTGGGAAATGAATGCTACCACATTAAATATGAAAATATTTTGAAAAAATTTCGTTGATTTTTTACCATCAGCTTTTTTTGACTCCATATAACTTATGAAAGTAGAAATTAGGCAAAGGCAAAAAAGGTTACCACAATAAATATGTAAAGAGAAAATTTTGAAAGAAATTTGGTTTCATTTTTGCAATCAGCTTTTTTTGACCCGAAAGAAATTAATAGAGGGATAAAAGTAGTCAAAATGAAAAAACGTTACCACATACGAAATGAGGGAATGAAAAATTTTTTGAAAAAATTTGACTGATTTTTTGCAATTAGCGATTTCGAACCCTAAGTACTATATGAAGAGTAAAAGAATATGACAAAGAAAAATATTACACACAAATGATCGTGATAGACGAAGCGACAGATTTTTAGGATGAATAGGCAGTAGTCGTTGAGTTGCCCACGATTAAGATGGACAGTCATTTGGGTGAGGCAGCTTGAGATAATCTTCCTTCCCGGGAAAAAGGAAGATGTATCTCGAGCGGAAGCCGTGGTGCAGGAGGCGGAACTCCTGCGCAGGTCAAGGGCGGCAGCCTTGCCCAGTAGGCATGACGTTGCGTCGTGCCGTACTGGGTATTATTTGACGCAATTTGAATGCCGGCAGAAGAAATTGCAGCAAGACCAAATTACTCTTCGCAAATATTTTTTGAAAGGAGAAGCAAATGAAAGCAACAAATCACAATGGAAGAAGTGGCAAGAACGGTGCATATAATCCGAAGCATAATGACCGACAATTTGATGTTGCGAAGAGCGACCATATAGATGCTGTGAGAATGCTTGAAAACGTGAACTGGGATTATCAGAGAGGTATTCGTTTGTTCAAGCAGGAAAATGATGACGGCATTAGTTTTGAAACTGTTGAGTTGGATTATTATGAGGAGAATTTTGGAGAATGCTCCAAAACGGATGGATGAAGAGTGGCACGGTTTATTTACAGAAGCTTTGGAACTGGCTGTAAGAGTGGATTATTACTTGGACGGACTCTTGTTTGGAACAAAGGAAGAAGTTTTAGAGTTCTATGATTTTTACAAAGAGGAGGTGGAGAAACTTGACGCAAGAATTGAAGCAGATCCGAGCAGATGTGCGAGAACTGCTGGAGGTGAATGAGCGAGGCGTAGTGCGAAAGACACGAAGAAATTGTATGACTGTTTTGGAGTGTGACCCAGTGCTTAAAGGGAAGTTGAAGAAAAATCTGTTGACCGGTCGAGTGGATGTTGTTGGAGAAACACCTTGGAGAAAAGACACGCATACATTGGAAGACGATGACCTCCATCAAATCTATCTTATCCTCGAAGAGTATGAAATTGTAGGTGCGGATAAATTGGTGGATAGTGCAGTCAGATTAGTAGCAGCAGACAATGAGTATCATCCGATACGTGACCGGTTGGAAGCATTGATGTGGGATGGTACTCCACGTGTAGCAGATGCAATGAGGCACTTTCTTGGAGTGGAGAAATCATCATTATCAGAAGAAGCACTTAAGGTATTTATGTTTGGTGCGTTGGAACGAATTTATCATCCGGGGTGCAAGTTCGAACTTATGCTTTGCCTGGTAGGGGGACAAGGTGATGGGAAGTCGGCTTTCTTTCGATTGCTGGCATTAGATGATGAGTGGTTTACGGATGATATGAAGCGTTTGGATGATGAGAATATTGTCCGTAGATTACAGGGACATTGGATAGTAGAAATGGCAGAAATGATACCGACAGCGAGTGTGAAATCCATAGAAGAAAATAAAGCATTTTTAAGTAGGCAAAAGGATACCTATAAGGTTCCGTATGACAAGCATCCAAAGGATGTGAAGCGTCAATGTGTGTTTGCAGGAACTTCCAATAAAAAGAATTTCCTGCCGTTTGACAGAACCGGAAACAGAAGATTTATTCCGATGGAGACTTGTGCTGCCAATGCAGATTGCCATATTTACGCCAACGAGAAGGAGAGCAGAGCTTATTTTGAACAGATGTGGGCAGAAATTATGGTTTTGTATCTGCAGGGAGATTACAGTTTGTGTTTATCGGAAGAGGCTGAAAAGCGTTTGGTTGTATATCGTGAGCAATTTATGGGAGAGGATACGGACAGAGGTTTGATTGAGGCATATCTGGAAGCAAACAATAAGACTGTAGTCTGTATTATCGAACTATATCAAAAGGCTCTGGGAAATATGGGTAAGCCAGATCGCCGAGAATCAAATGAGATTGCAGATATTTTACGTAATGGAATTGGTGGTTGGGTAGACTCCGGTGGAAAAGTAAAACGATTTTCAGAGTATGGTATGCAAAAGTATTTTGAATGCATAAACCAAGCAGATGATACAAGTGTAGACTTCGTTCCTGTACCGGAGCAGATAGAGCTGCCATTTGATTAAAAACTGTATACCAAGAGGTGCTAGTTTACAGCTAGTTTACAACTTGGTTTTGGCTGTAAAGCCTTATTCTAAGAGGAATACCATAAATATTAACCAAGAAACCAGTAAATAAAAAATATTAAAAAATTGAGGTACATTATAGAGTTTTAAAAGTTTTTCGGTAGGTAGTTTACATATTGGTTTACACCCTACCGGGCAACCAAATTTTAAGAAAGGAGCAAGATGCGAATGTCAAAGGAATTGCCAGAGACTACAGAACAATTAAATATTGTGCATGAACTTGAGTTTGATGCAGAAGTAGAAGCACAGGCAATTACCTTGGCAGCTTACAGTATCATCAAGGAGATGTATGAAGCAAATATGATTTCCTTGGAGGAACTAAATCTTGTTCGTGCGAAATATCAGATTCACGTTGATTAATAAAAATTTCTAACTTATAATAAATGCTATACAAGGTTCATAGTATAGCATTTAGGAATGAGAGGTGCTATATGAAGCGAAGAGTAGTTATCTATGCTCGTGTATCTACGGAACATGAAGCACAGATTTCAGCCTTGGAAAACCAAGTGCAGTACTATGACGAAATACTAAAGCGTCATCCT
Source organism: Lachnospiraceae bacterium (assembly GCA_045126515.1). Lineage (GTDB taxonomy): Bacteria > Bacillota > Clostridia > Lachnospirales > Lachnospiraceae > RUG11237. The sequence continues at coordinate 2,050 of JBGVOM010000121.1, read as the reverse complement.
GAATGGGAATTAGTGGATAGATATATTGATGAAGGAATCACCGGTACATCTATTCACAAAAGAGAGTCTTTTTTAAGGATGATGGAAGATGCAAAGAACCGAAGGTTTGATTTGATTATCACAAGAGAAGTATCACGATTTGCAAGAAATATCGTAGATACTTTGCAACAGACGAGATTGCTCCGAACTTATGGTGTTGAGGTATGGTTTACCGAAGATAATATCTGGACACTGAATGATGAGGATGGAGAGCTGCGTTTATCAATCATGGCAACTTTGGCTCAGAATGAGAGTAAGAAAATATCCCAGAGAGTAAAAGCAGGACAGATGATTTCATTTAAGAATGGGGTATTGTATGGGAATGGAAATATCCTAGGTTATACTCGAATCGGAGACAAGATGGTTGTTGATGAGGAACAAGCAAAGGCTGTTAGACGTATTTTTGAATTATACCTACAGGGAAACGGAGTTCGTAAGATTCAAGATATTATGGAGCAGGAGGGGTATCGAACTGCATCCGGGCTTACCAAATGGCAAGCAGGGAATATTAATCGAGTACTCAAGAACTCATTTTACTGTGGAAGAATCGAATATCGTAAGCAGTATGTTCCGGATTATTTAACGCAGAAGAAAATCAATAATCATGGAGAAATCGAAAAAGTTTATGTGCAAGGAACACATGAGATACTTGTTTCACCAGAGGATTTTGATGCCGTGCAACGCATGTTGAGTACCAGAAGCATTAAAAAAGCAGATGGGAAAAATTATGGTAAGTCGCAGGCAAAGAGCGTATGGGTGAAAAAGGCAAGATGTACATGTAATCATGCCATGAACCGCCGTGTTACATATGTTGCAAAAAATGGGGATAAGTCATTTATCTACCAGTGCTACAATCAGTTGCAGACTGGAACAAAAGCGGCACGAATTAAGAAGGGTTTATCAATTGACAATATCTGTGAGAACACGACATTTACAGAGTGGAAGTTAGAAGTTCAGGCAGATTTCCTTTTCAAGAAGCTCGTGAAAAATAAGCAGGCGATTTATTATACTGCTATGGAAATGATTGGCGAGATTCATTCGATTAAGAATACTAAGTCTGTTGAAAAGGACAAAATTGAATCTAACATAAAAGAGATTGATAAGCTGAAAGGTAAGATTGCCGTTCTTGTTGATTTATGTGCAGAAGGGGATATTTCGAGAGAGATATTCCGTGATAAGAAGCAAAAGATTGAAGACCAGATTCTTCGGTTAGAACAATCGAATATTGAACACAGACAGAAAATTCTGGATGCAGAAAAAGACAGTATCGTTGAAGATAGGATGAAAGGCTTGGCAGAGTTTATACAAATGAAAGCCTTTGATGCAAAACGTAAGATACCAAGTACAATCATTGACCAGTATGTTGAGCAGATTATTTTTGATAAGGGTGTATTTACATGGATTCTTAATCCGGCACTTGGTAATCAGTATCAGCGATTGTCGATAGATACGTCCGGAATGAAGAAGAATCAGACAAGCCCTAAATTATTGTGTTGTGCTGACACCAGTACAGGCAGCTATCAATAATAAGTAAGATATCCTTTATACAAAGGTTCTGAAAATTAAGTAAATAATCAAATCTCCTACTCAAACCGTAACGGTTAGGGTAGGAGATTTTTTGTGGTGAAAATAATAGGAGTGTATGCAAAGAATGGAATGAGGTGGAAAAAACGATAGGGTGTTTGGGATAAATTTTGTTTTACAAAGAGAATGTTGTTGTCCAGATAGGAAGCTGTGGTATAATTGAGTGAGATAAACTTGAATTTGATGGAGGATATAATTATGGAGATTTGGACTGTATCATCTTGTAAATAGTAATCATATATTAGGAGGCATAGATGATAAATACATATTATATAGGTGGTTCGCCTTGCAGTGGGAAAAGCACAATAGCAGAAATGATTTCAAAGAAATATGGTTTATATTATTTTAAAGTGGATGATTTCCTTGATAAGTACACTAAATTGGGCGAATCTAAAGGATATGAAATTTGTAAAAAGCAAGAGAGTTT
>JBGVOM010000120.1:0-40775 GCA_045126515.1 Lachnospiraceae bacterium | reverse complement strand
GAAATCATATAACATAATTCGCAATAAAAAGAAATTGGGCGATTTACCGTTTGAAAGTACAGAAAAGTGACGATATACGTTGTGGTTTTGCTATGAACAGCTCGTAACTGGTACAATTCTTCTCAGAAAGGCTGTTAAAATTTCTGCCTTTCTGAGAAGAATTGTATCAGTTATGAGCGTCCCACAAACCACCAAGTCTGAACTGTTACTTTTTTGTACGGAAAATTTCTAAAAGACCTATTGCAAATACCACGGATATGTGGGAAAATAAAGATATTGTGTTAAATGAAAGAAAACAAGTAAGAAGGAGGTTGACGATATGGGTTATCGTGAGATATATGAATCGTGGATGGAAGATTCTTATTTTGATGAGGCGACCAGACAGGAATTGAAAAGTATCGATGGTAATGAAAAAGAGATAGAAGATAGATTTTATAAAGAATTAGAATTTGGAACAGGCGGTTTGCGTGGGGTTATTGGTGCGGGAACCAATCGTATGAACATTTATACCGTAAGAAAAGCGACCCAGGGACTGGCGAATTACATTATTGCGTGTAAAGGGCAGGAAAAAGGTGTTGCCATTGCATATGATTCCAGAAAAATGTCACCGGAATTTGCAAGAGAGGCGGCTCTTTGCCTGAATGCAAATGGAATCAAGGCCTATGTATTCGAAAGTCTGCGACCAACACCAGAGCTTTCCTTTGCAGTAAGAGAATTAAAATGTATTGCGGGAATTGTGATTACAGCAAGTCATAATCCGCGGGAATACAATGGATATAAAGTGTATTGGGAAGATGGTGCTCAGATTACACCACCTCATGATAAGAATATTTTAGCGGAGGTTGCTAAGGTAACCAGCTACAGTAATGTATATACTATGGAAATGGAAAAGGCTGTATCAGAGGGATTGTATCATGTGATTTCTTCGGAAATTGATGATAAATATATGGAAGAGTTAAAGAAACAGAGTATCCATCCGGAAATGATACGTGAAATGTCAAAAGATATTAAAATTGTATATACACCACTTCATGGAACAGGAAATCTTCCGGTACGTCGTGTATTAAGAGAACTGGGTTTTGAAAATGTATATGTAGTAAAAGAACAGGAACTTCCGGATGGCACATTTCCAACGGTGGCTTATCCAAACCCGGAAGATCCGAAAGCATTTGAGTTGGCCTTAAAGCTTGCAAAAGAAAAGGATGCGGATATTGTACTGGCAACAGATCCTGATGCAGATCGTCTTGGTGTATACTGTAAAGACAGTAAAACAGGGGAATATGTAAGCTTTACCGGAAATATGTCAGGAATGTTGATTGCAGAATATATTTTAAGAGAGCGTAAAGCTACAGGTACGTTGCCTAAGAATGGAGCTTTAGTAAAAACCATTGTAACAACTAATATGGCAGAGGCGATTGCAGAGGAATACCAGGTGAAGCTTATTGAGGTTTTAACAGGATTTAAGTTTATTGGTGAACAAATTCGCCTATTTGAAGAAAAGAAAAATTATGAATATGTATTTGGATTGGAAGAAAGTTATGGGTGTCTGGCAGGCACCTACGCCAGAGATAAAGATGCCTGCGTTGCGGTTATGATGCTTTGCGAAGTGGCGGCTTACTGCAAAAAACATGGAAAAACCTTATGGGATGAAATGCTTGCTATGTATGAAAAGTATGGTTATTACAAAGAAGGGCTTTCAACTATTACCTTAAAAGGAATTGATGGTGCAGCACAGATACAGGCAATGATGGATGGATTAAGAAAAAATCCGCCAAAGAATTTTGGACGTTTTACGGTTAAAGCAGTAAGAGATTATAATGCAGATGAACGTTTAGACATGACTACTGGAGAAAAGACAAGCACCAACCTGCCAAAATCTAATGTAATGTATTATGAACTGGATCAAAATGCATGGTGTTGTGCACGTCCATCCGGTACAGAGCCAAAAATCAAGTTTTATATGGGTGTGAAAGGCTCTGATTTAGAAGATGCAGAAGCCCTTTTGAAAGAATTGAGTGACGAATTAATGAAATTGGCAAAATAACAGAAAGCAAGCTTTCAGCTGGTATGAAATAATAGAACGAAACGAGGAAGAAAAATGAGTAAGAAAGTAAGAACAAGATTTGCTCCAAGTCCAACGGGGCGCATGCATGTAGGAAATTTAAGAACGGCATTGTATGCATATTTGATTGCAAAACATGAAGGCGGAGATTTCATTCTTAGAATTGAGGATACAGACCAGGAACGTTTTGTGGAAGGTGCGGTAGATATTATTTACAGAACCTTAGAGAAAACAGGTCTGGTGCATGACGAAGGTCCTGATAAAGATGGTGGCGTGGGACCATACGTACAGAGTGAAAGACAGGAAGCAGGCGTTTATCTTAAATATGCCAAGGAACTGGTGGAAAAAGGAGAGGCGTATTACTGTTTCTGTGATAAGGAAAGATTAGAAAGCTTAAAGAGCGAAGTTGCGGGAAAAGAAATTACAGTATATGATAAACACTGCTTAAGCCTTTCTAAGGAAGAAGTAGAAGAAAAATTAAGACAGGGCGTACCGTATGTAATTCGTCAGAATAATCCTACGGAGGGAACTACCACGTTTCATGATGAAATTTACGGTGATATTACCGTGGATAATGCAGAGTTAGACGATATGGTTTTGATTAAATCTGATGGATTTCCTACTTATAACTTTGCTAATGTAGTGGATGACCATTTGATGGGAATCACTCATGTGGTTAGAGGAAATGAGTATTTATCTTCTTCTCCAAAATACAATCGTTTGTATGAAGCTTTTGGCTGGGAAGTTCCGGTATATGTGCACTGTCCGCTGATTACCAACGAAGAACACAAAAAATTAAGTAAAAGAAGTGGACATTCTTCTTATGAAGATTTGATTGAACAGGGATTTCTGACAGAGGCAGTGGTAAACTTTGTTGCTCTGCTTGGCTGGTGCCCAGAAGATAACAGAGAAGTATTCAGCTTAGAAGAACTGGTAGAAGCTTTTGATTACAGACATATGAGCAAGTCACCGGCTGTGTTTGATGTGGTGAAATTGAAATGGTTAAATGGTGAATATATGAAAGCTATGGATTTCGATAAGTTTTATGAGATGGCACTTCCATATATCAAAGAAGTCATCAGCAAAGACCTTGATTTTAAGAAGATTGCTGCCATGGTAAAGACAAGAATCGAAATATTCCCGGATATTAAAGAACATATTGATTTCTTTGAAGCAGTACCGGAGTATGATGCATCTATGTATTGCCATAAGAAAATGAAAACTACAGAAGAATCTTCCTTAAATGTTTTAAAAGAAATTCTTCCTGTGTTAGAAAAACAAGAAGATTACAGCAATGATGCCTTATATCAGATGCTGGTGGATTTTGCAACAGAGCATGAATATAAAAACGGTTATGTAATGTGGCCGGTTCGTACTGCTGTTTCCGGAAAACAGATGACACCGGGCGGTGCTACCGAATTAATGGAGATTCTTGGAAAACAGGAATCTATTGCACGTATTCAGGCGGCTATTGCAAAATTAGAAGGATAGTTATGAACGTAAACGAATCTCAATACAGGGCAATTACACATAAAGAGGGGCCTATGCTAGTCTTAGCGGGCCCTGGCTCTGGTAAAACTCTTACCATTACCTCCAGAACAAAATATTTAATTGAAGAATGTGGAATACAGCCGGAGCGTATTTTAGTGATTACTTTTACGAAAGCAGCAGCACTGGAAATGAAGGAACGCTTCTTTCGCATGATGGATGGGCAACGTCCCAATGTGACCTTTGGAACTTTTCATGCGGTATATTTTACGATTTTAAAATATGCTTATAGTCTACGGGCAGAAAATATTTTGCGGGATGAGCAGCGGATTGATTTTTTGCGGGAACTGATTCATGAATACGAGATGGAAGTGGAGGATGAAAATGAATTTATCGCAGAACTGACTTCCGAAATCAGCAAAGTGAAAAGTGAGAAAATTGAGCTGGGAAATTATTATTCCTCAAATTGTCCGGCAGATATTTTTCGGAAAATTTATCTGGAGTATGATGAAAAACTAAAGCATGCAAGACTGATAGATTTTGATGATATGCTGATACTGTGCAATGATTTACTTAGAAAACGGGAAGATGTGAGAAAGTTCTGGCAGTCCAGATATACCTATATTCTGATTGATGAATTTCAGGATATAAATAAAGTGCAGTATGATAATATTCGAATTTTGGCAGAACCGGAAAATAATTTGTTTATTGTGGGTGATGATGACCAGAGTATATATCGTTTCCGTGGGGCAAAGCCTGAAATTATGCTGGGATTTGAACAGGATTATAAAAATGCAGAACGCGTGGTGCTGGATTATAATTACCGCTCTACTAAAAATATCGTGGAGGCAGCAGGACTTGTTATTAAGAATAATACGAAACGTTTTGAAAAAGATATCAAAACCATTCATGAAGATGGGGAAAAAATCCGTGTAAAACATTTTAAAACGCAAAAATCAGAAGTGGAAGCAGTGATTCGCGATATTGTAAAAGAAAAGCAGGAAGGCAGAAGCTTAGAGGAAATTGCAGTGCTGTTTCGGACAAACACACAGCCAAGACTTTTGGCACAAAAAATGGTGGAGTATAACATTCCTTTTAAAATGCGTGATGAAGTACCGAATCTTTATAACCACTGGATAGCGAAAAATGTTTTTACCTATATCAGAATGGCTGGGGGCGAAGTTCTTCGAAACGATTTTTTACAGGTAATGAATCGTCCGAAACGTTATATCAGTAGGGATTCTGTTGAAACGGAAGTTGTAGATTTTGATAAACTCAAAGCCTATTATGCAGACAAATCGTGGATGGTAGAACGCTTAGAAAAGCTGCAATATGATTTGACAATGTTAAAAAATATGGCACCTTATGCTGCAATACGGTATATACAAAATGCAGTGGGATATGGGGAGTATCTTAAAGAGTATGCGGAATACCGGAGAATGAGTTTGACAGAACTAACTGATGTGCTGGATGAAATGGCAGAAGGGGCAAAGGATTTTAAAGATTATGAATCATGGTTTGAACACATTCGGAATTACAGCGAGGAAATGAAAAGGCAAGCAGCAAAATCAAAAAATATTGCTGACGCAGTAACTTTTACAACCATGCATAGCTCCAAAGGCTTAGAATATGAGAGTGTGTATATCATTGATGCCAATGAAACAATTATTCCTCACAAAAAGTCGGTGACAGATGCAGATATTGAAGAAGAGCGGAGAATGTTCTATGTGGCAATGACGCGGGCTAAAAAGCGGCTGACAATTTATTCTACGGCGGAGAGATACAATAAGGAGTTAAGTGTGTCTAGATTTGTAAATGAAATGCTGTATGATGTGGAAAAATTAAAGGAGGGTGCGACTGTTTACCATAAAAAATATAAAAATGGTATTATACAAAAATGTGATGGTGATAAACTTACCGTTTATTTTGAAGAAAGCAAAAGAACTTTTGTGTTCAGCAAATCTTATTGCATAGGAAATCATATTTTGGAATTTTAGGTTGCAAATCATTCCAGTATAAGCTATAATAAACATACCGAAGAAATGTTCGGTGTGTTTTTTTATTCTGAAATTAAAGGGCGGTTCGCCACAAATCCATAGAGAGAAAAGAAAACTGAAGAATAGGAGGAAGCTTGTTTAGTACAATTTTATCAGGGGCAATTATTGGCATGGAGTGCAGGAGTGTTCATGTGGAGGCTGATATCAGCAGAGGACTTCCGAATTTTTCCATGGTGGGATTTTTAGGAAGTGAGGTGAAAGAAGCATCAGAGCGTGTTAGGAATGCCATACGAAATACCGGAGTACAGATACCGGCGAAAAAGATTACGGTGAATCTGTCGCCGGCAGATATGCGGAAATCAGGAACTGCTTTTGATCTTCCCATTGCTGCAGTGGTGCTGGCGTCTTTGGGGGAAATAGAAACTAATAGTCTGCAAGGGGTATTTATGGCTGGGGAGTTAAGCTTAAATGGGGAGGTAAATGGAATTTGCGGTGTGCTTGCAATGACGCTTCACGCTAGGGAACAGGGGATGGAATATTGTGTAGTTCCCAGAGAAAATGCAAAGGAGGGCGCTGTTGTGGATGGTATTAAAGTAATTGGTGTAGCACATATTTTGGAGATGATGGATTTTTTTAAACATAAGGAACAGGTAAAAGCTGAGGAGGTGGATAGAAATCTGATTTTATCACAGGCAGGAAAATATGAACATGATTTTTCTGATATCAGAGGGCAGACGAGGGCGAAACGTGCAGTGGAGATTGCTGCGGCAGGGCGCCATAATATATTGATGATTGGACCGCCGGGAACGGGGAAATCTATGTTGGCAAAAAGACTGCCGGATATTTTGCCGCCTTTAACGATGGAAGAAAGCTTTTCCATTACTAAGATACACAGTATTGCCGGAGTGCTGCCTAAAAATGTTCCGCTACTGGTGAACAGACCTTTTTTGCAGCCACATCATACTAGCTCACCGTATGCGCTTGCTGGTGGTGGGAAAATTCCAAAACCTGGAATGATCAGTCTGGCACATCGTGGAGTGTTGTTTTTGGATGAACTTCCGGAATTTAAAAGAGAAGCCTTGGAAATATTACGCCAGCCGTTGGAGGATAAGGTGATTCATATATCCAGGGTAGGAGGAAATTATGAGTTTCCGGCGGAACTGATGGTGGTGGCGGCAATGAATCCGTGTAAATGTGGCTACTATCCGGATAGAAATCACTGTAAATGTACTCGTGCAGAAATTAACCAATATCAGGGGAAACTTTCGAAACCATTGCTGGATCGGATTGATTTGTACGTGGAAGTAGAGGAACTTGCGTATGATGAAATCAGTGACAATAGAGCGGGTAAGGAGAAGGAAAGCGAAAAGATGCGGGAGAAAGTTATTGCGGCGGGAGAAATTCAAAGAGAAAGGTATCGGGGGATGCCGTATGATTTTAATTCGGAGTTGGATGCAAAGGGAGTGTATAAGTTTTGCACTTTAAACAAAAAGGAAACAGAACTGATGGAGAAAATTTTTCGGAAAATGAAATTGTCTGCCCGAGGATACCACAGAATGCTGAAGGTGGCAAGGACAATCGCTGATTTAGATGAGTCGCAGCAGATTCAGGAAAAACATTTGAAAGAAGCAGTTTCTTATCGAAGAAATTATATGTTGGAGTAATATAATATGGAAGAAAAAATTTATGATTTCTGGTTTTATTCACTAGAAGGGTTAAAGGAAGAACAGAGGGAATTATTGTTGGCAAAGTATTGCAGTCCAAAGGAAATTTATGGGATTCCTGTAGAAAAAATAGGGGAAATAGCTGCTGTGGAACCGTGGATGCAGAAACGTATATATAATAGTAGAAATGCATTAAAATTGCAGCAGGAATATGCAATTATGCAGGAAAAGGGAATCCGTTTTGTGTCTAACAAGGAGAGAGAATATCCTGAAAAATTAAAGGAAATTAAAGATATGCCGGGCGGCTTGTTTGTGCGTGGGATGCTTCCTAAAAAAGAGGAAAAAATGGTAGCGGTAATAGGGGCAAGAGATTGTAGTTATTATGGAAAATTTATGGCAAAAGAAATAGGAAAGGCGCTGGCAGAGCAAGGAGTTACATTGGTTAGTGGTATGGCAAGGGGGATTGATGGATATGCTCAGATGGCTGCGGTGGAAGAGGGAGGAAAAAGCATTGGGGTTCTCGGCTGTGGTGTAGATATATGTTATCCAAGAGAAAATTACCCTCTCTATGAATTATTGGCAGAGGCGGGAGGTATTCTTTCGGAATATAGGATAGGAACGCCTGCTGTGGGGAGAAATTTTCCAAGAAGAAACAGAATTATCAGTGGATTGGCAGATGTTATTATTGTGGTGGAAGCAAAAAAACGTAGTGGAACATCGATTACGGTATCTTGCGCGTTAGAACAGGGGAAAGATGTTATGGCGGTGCCGGGAAGGGTTACGGATGCTTTGAGTGAAGGGTGCAATTTCTTGATTTCTCAAGGCGCTTATCCCATAAATAGCATTGGAGAAATGATAGAAGATTTAGGGTTTTCTTACAAAAAAAATAAAAAAAATCACAAAAATGTAAAAAATACTCTTGAAAGTGAAAGAAATTTGGTGTATGCTGTACTGGATTTTGTACCCAAGACAATTACTGCTATTGGGAAAGAAATAAGGGAAGAAAATATGGAAAAATTAAATGATATATTATTTGATTTGGAAATGGAAGATAAAATAGAACAGGTGGCAACGGGCTATTATGTGCGTAAGCAGTGACTGTCATCGGAGGAGGAGCATATGGCGAAATATTTGGTAATTGTAGAATCACCGGCAAAAGTAAAAACAATAAAAAAATTCTTAGGAAGTAATTATGAAGTTGCGGCATCCAATGGGCATGTACGTGATTTGCCAAAGAGTCAGTTAGGAATTGATGTTGAAAATGATTTTGAACCTAAATATATTACCATCAGGGGAAAAGGAGATATTCTGGCGAATCTTAGAAGGAAAGCAAAGAAAGCGGAAAAAGTATATCTTGCAACTGACCCTGACCGCGAAGGAGAAGCTATTTCATGGCATCTTGCGCATGCCTTAAAAACGGATGAGAAAAAACTGTATCGTATCAGCTTTAATGAAATTACGAAAAATGCTGTCAAAGAATCTATCAAGCATGCCAGAGAAATTGATATGGCACTTGTGGATGCGCAGCAGGCAAGAAGAATATTGGATAGAATGGTGGGTTATAAAATAAGTCCTGTACTTTGGGCAAAAGTGAAAAGGGGATTAAGTGCCGGAAGAGTACAGTCTGTGGCATTGCGAATTATCTGCGATAGAGAGGAAGAGATTAATTCTTTTATTCCCGAAGAATACTGGAGTCTGGAAGAGGATTTCCATATACCGGGAAGCAAAAAGAATATCAGAGCGAAATTCTATGGAAAAGACAGAAAAATCAATATTTCATCGAAGGAACAACTGGACGAAATTCTTGGAGAATTAGAAGGTGCAGAATATGTGGTGGAAGAAGTGAAGAAGGGGCAGAGAATTAAAAATGCACCAAGACCATTTACTACCAGTACTTTACAGCAGGAAGCGGCAAAGGTTCTGAATTTTTCTACACAAAAAACCATGCGCCTGGCACAGCAGTTGTATGAAGGTGTGGAAATTGCAGGAACAGGTACTGTAGGTATTATTACCTATCTCCGTACGGATTCTACCAGAATTTCTGAGGAGGCAGAAGTTGCGGCGAGAGAGTATATTGGTGAACAGTATGGAAAGGAATATGTTTCAGAAACTATCAAAGCACTGAAAAATAATAAGAAAATTCAGGATGCTCACGAAGCTATTCGTCCGACAGATATAGCAAGAAGCCCGGTGTTGATAAAAGAATCACTGTCGCGGGATCAATTTCGCTTGTATCAGTTGATATGGAAAAGGTTTGTGGCAAGTCAGATGTCGGAAGCGGTCTATGATACAGCCAGTGTGAAGATTGCTGCGAAAGATTATCGCTTTACCGCATCAGGTTCCAAACTTTCTTTTGACGGATTCATGTCAGTGTATGTCAGCGAGGAACAGGAAAAAGAAAGCAATAATCTTCCAGTAGAATTATTGGAAAAGGGAAAAGTGCTGGAATGCAAAGACAGAGAAGCAAAACAACATTTTACGCAGCCACCTGCGCATTATACGGAAGCGGCACTGGTTAAGACAATGGAAGAACTTGGAATTGGACGTCCAAGTACGTATTCGCCTACTATTACTACAATAATTGCCAGAAGGTATGTGGCGAAAGAAAACAAGAATCTGTATGTGACGGAAATAGGAGAAGTGGTTAATTCCATAATGAAAGAAGCGTTTCCGAGTATTGTTGATTTGAGTTTTACAGCCAATGTGGAAATGTTGTTGGATAAAGTGGAGGAAGGTACGGTAAATTATAAAACGATTATCCGTAATTTCTATCCGGATTTAGAGGAAGCGGTAGAAACGGCAGAACGCGAACTGGAAAAAGTTAAGATAGAGGATGAGGTAACGGATGTAATTTGCGAGGAATGTGGAAGAAATATGGTGGTGAAATACGGACCCCATGGAAAATTCCTTGCCTGTCCGGGATTTCCGGACTGTCGGAACACAAAACCGTATTTGGAAAAAATAGGTGTACCTTGCCCGTTTTGCGGTAAAGAAATTGTTATCCGAAAAACGAAAAAAGGAAGAAAATATTATGGCTGCGAAGATAATCCTAATTGTGAGTTTATGTCATGGCAGAAACCAAGTGATCATAAATGCGATAAGTGTGGCAAATACATGTTGGAAAAGGGCAGTCGCGTTGTGTGTTCGGATGAACAATGTGGCTATGTTATTTTGAAAAAAGAATTGGAAAAGTCTGAAAATTAATAAAAAAGACAGGAATTAGTATTTGAATTGATTGATTTCTAATGGGTATTGTGCTAAAATTATAATAACGTATGGGATTATGCGAAAGTTGACATACTTATTGTAGTAGGTGTAGGTTTTGTGAATAATAGTCAGGAGGCATAAGAAATGAGTGTACAATTATTAGATAAGACACGGAAAATCAATAAATTATTGCATAATAATAGCTCTCATAAGGTAGTATTCAATGATATTTGTAATGTATTAACCAGTATTTTGGATTCTAATATTCTGGTTATCAGCAAAAAGGGAAAAGTGCTAGGTGTTGGTGAATGTGAGGGTGTAGAGGAAATAAAAGAACTGATTAAAGATGAAGTTGGTGGGTTTATTGATGCAATGCTGAATGAACGATTACTGGGTGTACTTTCTACAAAAGAAAATGTAAATCTGCAGACACTAGGGTTTGAAGCTGAGGATGTGAGAAAATATCAGGCCATTATTACGCCAATTGATATTGCGGGTGAACGGTTGGGGACATTATTTATTTATAAATGTGATAAACAATATGAAATAGATGATATTATTTTAAGCGAATATGCTACTACCGTAGTGGGGCTGGAGATGATGCGTTCTGTAAATGAAGAAAACGCGGAGGAAACTAGAAAAATACAGATTGTGCGTTCTGCAATCGGAACGCTGTCGTTTTCTGAATTTGAGGCCATCACACATATTTTTGAGGAATTGGATGGTAATGAAGGGATTCTTGTGGCAAGTAAGATTGCGGACAGAGTAGGTATCACTCGTTCGGTTATTGTAAATGCACTGCGTAAATTCGAAAGTGCTGGTGTCATTGAATCCAGGTCTTCGGGAATGAAAGGAACCTACATAAAAGTTGTGAATGATGTAGTGTTTGATGAAATTGCAAGAATTAAAAAAGAAAAGGGTTAAACAGATAGAAATAAAGAGCAGCGAAAGCTGCTCTTTTGCTGTATTAATACCGTGGGAAAAAGAAAAATTGTCGAAAATAATGCAAAAATGTTAACAAAATATTACATTTTACGTATAAAGTAGACAAAGAAGAAAAGACGAGAGTGGGAATAAAGTACCAAAAGGTGGCAAAAATGAATGAAAATCACAAAAAAAACTTGAATTTACGGTAAAAATGCAAAAAAAAGTCTTGTGCCATTTGTTAAAATCCGATATAATACTATATAGTTGTATGGGAGAAATGAGTAGATGAGGAAGGATGCGGTATAATGATTAGTTCAAATGCGTTTAACTACATTAATATATTGGATAAAGCGGCTGATGCCAGTTCTCTAAGGCAGGAAGCAATTGCAAATAATCTTGCAAATTCAGGTACGCCGAATTACAAAAGGCAAGATGTGGATTTTGAAAGCGTTTTAGTACGTGAGATGGGAGCATATCAGTCGAAATATAAGACAAGCTCAGCAAAAGTAAAGAGGATTAATCAGAATCTGGAATGTCTGGAAGTGGGGACTTATACAGATGCAGTTGGATATTCTTACCGAATTGATAAGAATAATGTGGATCCAGATAATGAACAAGTAGAATTAGCAGCGAATACAGAAAAGTATAATGGTTTGATTGACAGTATGAGCTCAGAATTTGAAAGATTAAAATCAGTTATGAAATAATTAGGGGAGGAAAGTAAATATGTCTATTTTTAATTCTTTTGATATCAGTGCGTCGGGGATGACGTCGCAAAGATTTAGGTCAGATATTATCATGCAGAATATTGCAAATGCCACAACTACAAGAACAGAAGATGGAACACCGTACAGAAGAAAAGTAGTAACTTTTGCGGAAAAGGAAACGACACCTTTTAGCAATGTACTTGCGAGAACAAGTGCAGATGCAGTTGGTTCCGGAGTAAAGGTGACAAGGGTGTCTGAGGATTATGAAACAGAAATGGTTAAAACCTATGATCCGTCACATCCGGATGCGGATGAGGATGGTTATGTGACTTATCCAAATGTTAATATTATAACAGAAATGACAAATCTGATTGATGCAACTCGTTCGTACGAGGCAAATACTACGGCGTTTGAAGCCAGCAAATCGATGATTACAAAGGGATTGAGTATGGGCAAATAATTAGGAGGTAGAAACAGTGGATATTTCATCATTATATAATCTTGGAGCTTCTGCAATACAGGAAGCAACAAACACAGGAAAAATAGGACAGACAAATGCAGAAAGTGGTTTTTCAAAGATTTATCAGGCGGCTTTGGGAATGTTGAATGAAACCAGTGCGTTAGAAGCTGATGCACAAAATGAAGAATTGAAGTGGGCGATGGGACTTACAGAAAATGCACATGACCTTACTATTGCACAGAACAAAGCAAGCTCGGCGCTAACCTATACAATTGCAGTACGCGATAAAGTGCTAGAGGCGTACAAAGAAATTATGAATATGCAGATGTAAACAGGGGCGTATAAATAGATTGAGTAATTGTAGACTAGGAGACAACCAATGGGTGAGAAAGTAAGAGAGGTCCAGAAACGTATACTGGATTTTTGGAATAAATATGATACAAAACAAAAGACAATCATAATTAGTGTTGTGGCGGTAGTAACCATTACAATAGCAATTTTAGCTGCTGTGTTTAGCCGTCCTACATATGTAGATTTGAGAACTTGTGAAGATGTAAATGAAACATCACAAGTGAAAGAACTGTTGGAAGCAGAAGGTATTGCTTATCAGATTAAGTCAGATAATCTGACGGTACAGGTAGAAAAAAGCAAGGCAACAGATGCTGCGTTAGTTCTTGGGTCTAATAACATTCCTACAAAGGGATATGGAATTGATGAAGCTTTGAGTGGCGGATTTAGCACCACAGAAAGCGATAAACAGAAAAAATATAAGCTTTATAATGAAAGCGACATTGCAAAAGTATTAGAAAGCATGGACGTGGTAAAAAGTGCCAGTGTAAAAATGTATGTGCCGGAAGATGATGGTACGATTCTTTCGAAAAAGCAGGATACATCTGTTAGCGTAATGTTGGAAACGAATGGAGAAGTGGACGCAGATACGGCGGGCATTATGGCACGTTTCTTGCAGACTGCTGTAGGAAATAACTCTACAGAGGAAATAACCATTATGGATACTAATGGTAATATGATTTACTCGGGAGCTGATGCTGCTACAGTAACGGGAAATGCCAGTACACAGTTATCTGTGAAAGCACAGGCAGAAAATTTGATGAAGGCTGATGTACAACAAGCGGTACTCAGTACAAAAATGTATGATAATGTTCAAGTATCACCAAACATTATCATGGATTTTAACGAAAGCAGCGAAACATCACAGGAATACTGGGCTCCGGACGGAAGAACAGAAGGAATGATTACACATCAGGATAATTATGAATCAGAAACAACGAATGGAACTTCGGGAATTCCGGGGACAGATTCAAATGATGATGAAACTTATGTGATTCAGGATAATGAAGGAAGTTCTTCTACTGTAACAGATACATCTACAGATTATTCGCCGAATCAAAAGGTGACAAATAAAACACAGACACCTGGAGCGATTCAATATGATGAGTCCACTATTTCTTTAGTGCTGACAAAACATATTATATATAAAGAAGAAGACTTAGAAAGCCAGGGCTTGCTGGATGGAACCAGTTTTGAACAATATCAGAAGGACAACAGTCAGCCGATAGCAACGGAAGTTGACAACACCTTCTACACATTGGTTTCTAAAGCAACAGGAATTGCGGAAAGTAATATTTCTATTGTGGCATATGATGTTCCAATGTTTGTGGAGAAAGATACTTCCAGCAGAAGCGTTATGGATTATCTGAATATTGTGATTGTAGTTTTAATTCTTGGGTTATTGGGATTTGTAGTATATAGAAGTACAAGACCTGTAGAAATTACAGAATTAGAACCGGAATTATCTGTGGATCAGTTATTGCAGGATACTAGAGAAAATCTGGAAGAAATTGACTTTGACGATAGATCTGAAGCTAGAAAGATGATTGAAAAATTTGTGGACGAAAAACCGGATGCGGTTGCACAGTTATTAAGAAACTGGTTGAACGAAGATTGGGAGTGATAAAGTATGGCAAAAGATATGGGAATCAATGGTCTTCAGAAAGCAGCAATACTTTTAATTGCTCTTGGACCGGAAAAATCAGCAGCAATATTTAAACATCTGAAAGAAGATGAAATAGAATCATTAACATTGGAAATTGCAAATACCAGAAGCGTTTCACCGCAGGTGAAGGAAGGCGTCATAAATGAATTTTATGAGGTGTGTCTTGCGCAACAGTATATCGCCGAAGGTGGTATTACATATGCGAAAGACTTGCTGGAAAAAGCGCTTGGTTCAGAAAAAGCAGTGGATGTTATCAATAAGCTTACAGCATCCTTACAGGTACGTCCTTTCGAATTTGTGCGAAAGACAGATGCGAGTCAGCTGTTAAACTTTATTCAGGATGAACATCCGCAGACGATTGCACTTATTCTGGCGTATCTTCCATCAGGACAGGCTGCAAGTATTGTAGCTTCTCTGCCACCGGAAAAACAGGCGGATGTAGCAAAACGTATTGCGGTAATGGATAGAACCTCTCCGGATGTGATTAAGGAAGTGGAAAGAGTATTGGAAAGAAAGTTATCTTCTTTGGTAAATCAGGATTACACTATTATCGGTGGCGTAGATGCTATTGTTGATATTTTGAACACGGTTGACCGTGGAACTGAAAAACATATTATGGAAACTCTTGAAATTGACGAGCCAGAACTTGCAGATGAAATCAGACGTAAGATGTTCGTATTCGAAGATATTATGTCCTTGGATGACAGAGCAATTCAGCGAGTGCTTAGAGATGTGGATAACAATGATTTGGCTACAGCGCTTAAGGGTGCTAATGAAGAAGTACAGGGAGTTATCTTTAGGAATATGTCAAAACGTCTTGCTGCAATGATTCAGGAAGATATGGAATTCATGGGACCTGTACGTCTGAAAGATGTAGAAGAAGCACAGCAGAAGATTGTTAATATCATAAGAAAACTTGAAGATTCTGCTGAAATTGTTATTTCAAGAGGCGGAGGTGACGAAATCATTGTCTAATTTATTGAAAGGCGGATATATTGTCCGCAAGGAAGCTTCCAGAGTGATAGATTATAATGATTTAGTTGCATCAAAATTAGAAAAATTATCAGAACAAAATGAATTTGTTCCGGTAAAAGAGTTTAAGCAGGTGGAACCCGAAGAAGGAGAAAGCGGTTTTGTAGAGGGACTGAATGCAGATGAATTGGAAGTTATCATGGAAGAAGAACCGGAAAGTGAACCGCAGCTTTCTCCGGAAGAATTGTATGAAGAAGCCAAACTAGAAGTGGAAAAACTTTTAGAGGATGCTAAAACAGAAGCAGAAATGATTCGTAATGAAGCATATGAGATGGCGAGAAAAAAGGGGTATGAAGCCGGATATAATGAGGGAATGAGTGAAGTGGAAACCATGAAACAGGAGGTTTCCCAGAAGGAAGAAGCACTTTTGGCAGATTATAATGCCAAAGTGGAAGAATTAGAACCCTTGATGGTGGAAAAAGTGGCGGACTTAATGGAATATGTGTTTCGCGTGCAATTTTCAACTTCCAGAGCAATGATAATGCATATTTTATCTGGTGCTCTCGGAAAGATTAATAATAGTAAGGAATTTATTGTACATGTGTCTCATGAAGATGTGGCTGTAGTAAAGGCAAATCATGAACGAATACTTTCAATGGTACCAAATGCAGTTTCTGTGGATGTGGAAGAAGATCCGACACTTGTAAAAAATCAATGTTTGGTGGAAACGGATGGCGGCGTGTATGACTGCAGTCTGGATGTGCAAATGGAAAAGTTGATTAAGTCCATTAAGACTTTATCCTATACGCCGTAGGATGATAATGAGGAAAGAGAGAAACAGTTGTTATGTTCAATTTGGAAAAATACGATATATTAAAAGAAAAGACGTATTTTAAAAAACTGGGAAAAGTAGTCAAAATTGTAGGCTTAACAATTGAATCTATTGGGCCGGATGCAAAACTTAATGATTTGTGCATGATTGTATCCGGAGATAATGAGGAACATACTATCATGGCAGAAGTAGTTGGCTTTCGTGATAACAGGGTCTTGCTGATGCCATATGATAATGTGGAGGGTGTGGGAATTGGATGTGTGGTTGAAAATCTCGGACATCCCCTTGAAGTTCCGGTGGGAGATGAACTGCTGGGAAAGACTCTAGATGGATTGGGAAGAACCTTAGATGGAGAAGAAATACCTGCCAATACTCATTATCCTATAGAAGCAATGCCACCTGATCCGATGCAGAGAGAAATAATCAAAGAAGTCCTTCCGCTGGGGGTAAAGGCTGTAGATGGTTTGATTACCGTTGGAAAAGGTCAGAGAATAGGAATCTTTGCGGGAAGTGGCGTTGGTAAAAGTACATTGCTTGGTATGTTTGCCAGAAACACAAAGGCAGATATTAATGTAATCGCTCTGATTGGAGAACGAGGCAGGGAAGTGAGAGAATTTATTGAGAGGGATTTAGGGGAAGAAGGAATGAAACGTTCCGTTGTGGTGGTTGCTACCTCCGATAAGCCGGCACTTATTCGAAATAAGGCGGCAAAGACGGCTACGGCAATCGCAGAATATTTTAGAACCCAGGGAAAAGATGTATTACTTATGATGGATTCACTGACACGTTTTTCTATGGCACAGCGAGAAATTGGGTTGGCATCCGGAGAACCACCGGTTACCAGAGGATATCCGCCAAGCGTATATTCGGAAATGCCTAAACTCTTAGAAAGAGCTGGAACGGCAGAAAAGGGCTCCATTACAGGATTGTATACTGTTTTGGTAGATGGTGATGATTTTAATGAGCCGATTACAGATACTGCAAGAAGTATTTTGGATGGACACATTATGCTTTCTAGAAAGCTGGCCCATAAAAATCACTATCCGGCGATTGATGTGTTACAGAGTATATCGCGTGTTATGAGTCAGATAGCTACAAAAGAGCATAAGCAGATGGCAGGGAAACTGAAAAACACATTGTCTACTTATAATGAGGCAGAAGACTTGATTAATATTGGGGCGTATAAAGAAGGCTCTAATAAGAATATTGATTATGCAGTGAGTAAGATTGATGCAGTCAATGAATTCTTATGTCAGGACGTAGATGATAAATATGATTTTGAGGAGATTTTAATGCAATTAAATGCTATTTTTGCAGAGTAGGGTGATAAGGTATGGCGAAGTTCTCGTATAAAATGCAGAATATACTGGATATCAAGTTTAAACTGGAAAATCAGGCAAAAACCGCGTTTGCCAATGCTGTGGCAAAGTTAGAGGAAGAAAAAGCAAAGCTTGAAGTTTTAAAGAAAAAAAAGGCTGCGTATGAAGCGGAATATAGAAGGATTTTAAACGGAAAACTGGATATCCGCGAATTGAACTTCTGTTTGCAAGGGATAGAGCAGGTTAAGGAAAAAATAAAACAGCAGATTGTTGCAATACATGTGGCAGAGAAAAATTTAGAACTAGAAAGAGAACGGCTGCAGGAAGTTATGAAAGAAAGAAAAACCCATGAAAAATTGAAAGAATATGCTTTCGATGAATTTATAAAAGAAGAAAATGCAGCAGAAAGCAAAACAATAGATGAGTTAGTAAGTTATAATTTTGGTAAGGTGGCAGGTGAATAAAAATGGCAGAAGAATTAGAAAAATCAGAAGAATTACAGGAAACCAAGAAGGGGAAAAAAGAAAAGAAGAAAAAGGATAACAAGAAAGACACTGCCGCTAACAGTGAATTTGAACTGGATGAAAAAGGTGGCGGTGGAATTTCCACAGTGATTGTTACTATCGCAATTGTTATTATATGGCTGGCGGTATTTGCAATATTGATTAAATGGGATGTGGGACATTTTGGTTCTTCTGTTCTTTATCCTATATTGAAAGATGTACCGGTAATTAATGTAATACTTCCGGAAGTGGAAGAAACCACAGAAGAAACAGGCAGTCGGTATGGCTATGCAACATTGGCAGAAGCCGTGGCAGAGATTAAACGTCTGGAAAAAGAATTAGACGATAGCAAAACAGCTAACTCGGCAGATGATGAAGTAGTACAGGAATTAAGTGCCGAGATTGAACGTTTAAAGAAATTTGAAGAAAATCAGGTGCAGTTTGAAAAAGCAAAGACACAGTTTTATGAAGATGTGGTATTTAATGATAATGCGCCGGATATTGAGAATTATCAGCAGTATTATGAATTAATCGAGCCTGAACAGGCAGCAGAATTGTATAAACAGGTAGTACAGCAGGAAACTTATGATGCGCAGGTAGAAGAATATGCAAAAGCATACGGGGAAATGAAACCTGCACAGGCAGCAGGCATCTTTGAAGCAATGACAGATGACCTGGAGTTAGCAGCATCAATACTTGAAAATATTGATGCCACACAGCGAGGTAAAATTCTAGGAGCCATGGATCCGGAAATAGCGGCCAGAATCACAAAGGTGATGGAACCATAGAATTTTACATAAATATAAAAAATAATGAGAAAGGAGGAGGAAAAATGGCAGGGACAAGTATGAATGCTGTAGCATCTTTTATGAAAGACGCTATTCAAACACAACAAAACTCGCTTATGCAGGGACTTGCTTCTACAGCAGCATCTTCAGCAGAATCAGGAGCAGGTTTTGGCGAGTATATGAAAAACAGTGTGTCAACAGCAGAAGAAAGTTACAAGAGTGTAGAAGAAGCTGTAGAAGCAAAAAAGAAAGCTAAGGTATCTGCTCAAGAAACTGCGAAGACAGCAGAAGTGACAGGGGCAGCAAACAAGGGCAAGAACATGGTGAAGGAAAACACTGTGGAACAGACAACAGCAACAGACAAAGAAAATGTATTGATAAACGAAGGTACAGAAGATTGTCAGAAGTCAGCAGAGAAAGGATTTTCGCAGCAGATTCAGGAACTCTTGGGAAAAACAGAGAATGCTATAGAGCTTCCGGAAGATTTAAAAGAAGCATTGGCAAAGCTTGAAGAACAGTTGATGCAAAAGATCATAGAAAGTTTTGAGGTAACAGAAGATGAAGTGAAAGAAGCAATGGAAGTACTGGCAATCAATATTTACGATTTGCTTCAGACAGATAATCTGAAAGAACTGGCGGTTTATGTAAGCGATGAAGAAAGTCTTGTGGCGTTAGTTACAAATGCAGATATGTATAATGCTTACAAAGAAGCTGTAACAGGGATTGAAGAAATAGCTGCTTCGTTTATGGATGAATTTTCTGTAACACCGGAGGAACTGCAGGAAATTATGACCCAGCTGAAAAACGTGAAAGTGGACAGCACCATAAAAAATGTTGATTCGGTAAATATGGAAAATGTTTTACAGGAACAAATGATGGTTACAGGTCAGGAACAATCAGAGAAAACTGCAGAAGTGGAAGTGCAAACAGAAACAAAAGAGCCTCAGATTGTGGTTGAAGTTTCTAAAACCATGGAGTCGGCAGAAAAGGAAAAGGCGGATAATAAAATGCCTTTACAAGAGAATGGTGACATTCAGCTTAAGGAAAAGACAGTGGAGACAGCCACAGAGGATTCAGCATCACAGCAGCAAAATAATTTTGCATCAGCTTCTGAATCAGAAGTGGGAGAAAAGAAAACAACTGCAAAACAAAACGAAAATGCAGTGAGTCAGATGAACACCAGCTATGCTACAGTGGTAACCGAGAATGAAGTTCAGACGGTAGTAAGAACCCAGAAAACCGATTTTGAAGGAATTGTAAGACAAATTGTAGAACAGATTAAGGTAGAAATAAAACCAGATGTATCTTCCATGGAATTACAGTTAAATCCGGAAAATCTCGGAAAGGTTAATCTGCATGTATCTTCCAAAGAGGGTGTCATTACGGCGCAATTCTTTGTACAGAATGAGACTGTGAAGGCTATGATGGAGGGACAACTTATGGTTCTCCGCGAAGCTATGAATGAGCAAGGAGTCAAGGTAGAGGCAGTGGAAGTTACCGTAGAAACAGGTCAATTTGGCAGAAGTTTGGAACAACATTCTGAACAGCAGAAGCAGGAAGCAGAAAAACAGGCGAAATCATATCAGCACAAAGCGATTAATCTTCTGGAAGGATTCGATGAAGAAACCTTGAATGAAGAGGAACTGTTAAGGGCACACATTATGCGTGAAAGTGGAAATAGTGTGGATATGAATGCGTAAAAGGAGATGAGTATATGGCAATTTCAGTATCCGTTGTAGACGGAAAAATTCAAGAAACGGCATCTTCTGGAAGTTCGATATCGAATTCAGCAGATTCAGGCAATAAGCTGGGAAAAGATGCGTTTTTACAGTTATTAGTAACACAGATGAAATATCAGGATCCTTTGGAGCCACAGGATAATTCAGAGTATATTGCACAGCTGGCAACATTTTCACAGCTGGAAGAATTACAAAATATGTCAAATACAGTACAGATATCACAGGCATCTTCGCTGACAGGAGAAACTGTTATTATGAAAACAAAATCTTCTGTAACAGGAGAACTTATGTATGTGACAGGTACAGTGGATTATGTTGTGATTGAAAACAGTAAAGCTTATCTTTGTATTAATGGCGGAAAATATTCCATCGATGATTTAGATACTGTAATTGATGCAGAATACTGGGAAAAGTACAAAGATTCCATTATGAATGGTGGTTCTACTTCGGGAAGTGGTTCTACAGAAGGAAGTGGTTCTACAGAAGGAAGCGGTTCTACTGAGGATAGTGATTCCACAGAAGGAAGTGGTTCTACAGAAGGAACAGATGATAAAAACGATGGAGATTCTTCCGAAAATGATTCTACAAATGGAGGGAATTCTACAGATACAATTTAAAACAATTATCTGAAAAATGCAGGGAAGCGGATTTTTCCATGGAGAG
Organism: Lachnospiraceae bacterium; assembly: GCA_045126515.1. GTDB lineage: Bacteria > Bacillota > Clostridia > Lachnospirales > Lachnospiraceae > RUG11237. The sequence continues at coordinate 19,433 of JBGVOM010000120.1, read as the reverse complement.
GAAGATGTAGAATGAAGATTAATAATCAATTTTCATCGATTGAGCAGGTTACAAGCCAGTATTTAAATAAGAAAGCTACATCGGTTGGTACGACAAATCAGAATATTTCTTTTACAGAAGTACTGAAAAGTAAACAGGCTGATACGGAATTAAAGTTTTCAAAGCATGCAGCCAGTCGTTTAGCAGACAGGCAGATTGATTTGACAGAAGAACAGATGAAACGTCTAGAAGATGGAACAAAAAAAGCTTCTGAAAAGGGAATTCAGGAGTCGCTGGTATTAATCGATCAGCTGGCATTTATTGTTAGTGTAAAAAACAATACAGTAATCACAGCGATGGATCAAAAAGAAACAAATGACAGTATATTTACAAATATTGATGGCGCCGTAATTATGTAGCCGGACCTTAGGGAGGTTACTGTTTTCGAATGACAGAGAAAACGGTTGGCGCAATGAGGATTAGGAGGGTATATCACTATGATGAGATCATTATATTCTGGTGTATCAGGATTAAAAACACACCAGACAAAAATGGATGTAATTGGTAATAATATTGCAAACGTAAATACAGTTGCATATAAAGCAAGCACTATGAGCTTTCAGGAACTGATGTATCAGAATACATCTGCTGCAACGGGAGCAGATGCGACTACGGGGCGTGGTGGTGTCAATGCCAATCAGATTGGTCTTGGCGTTACTGCAGGTGCAATTTCTAACAGTATTACAACACAGGGTGCTGCACAGACTACAAACGATGCATTTGATTTAAGAATCGAAGGAAGCAGCTTTTTCGTTGTAAATAATGGTACAGAAAATCTTTACACACGAGCAGGTGCATTTTATGTAGATGGTGTGGGTAATCTGGCAATGAAAACCACAGGTTATAACGTTATGGGATGGGCTGCGGACGAGAACGGAAAACTTGCAGATGATATTACAGCTTTGAAGGTTATGTCAGCAGAAAATCAGATTTCTAACCCGGAAGCCACAGAACTTGCAAGAATTACCGGTATTCTTGATAGAAACGGAAGCAAGCTGAATAATGGCGGACAAAGCATTTCTTTGTCAGTTTATGATGATTTGGGATATTCTTATACTTGCAAATATAGAATCAATCCGGTAAAGGATACGCAGGGAAATAACATTGAAGGTTCTTATACAATAGAACTGGAAGGTATCGTAGATTCTAATGGTGAAACATTAGGAGCAGCGAATTACTTAAAACAGACAAGTGGAAAAGATAGCAATGGTCAGGATGTTTCTCTTAAAGCAGAACACGATCCAACGAATAATGCATTTAAGGCAGAAGAAATTACCTTTGGTAACAGCATTATGGGCTCGCAGGATTATAGCATTACAACAACTATTACCAATGCAGGTACTTCGAATGAAGCGACTACATACATTGTAAAGAATTATGACGGAACAACAAAAAATTTCAGTAACAAGGAAGAAGCAGTAGCATATTATAATAAACTTACTGGATTAGAAATTAAAGTAGATGCTGTAGGTGATAACAATGGTGATGTTACTGAAAGTAGCTTTGCGGTTTACGGCTTTTCATTAGATTATGATAAATCCAACGGTGACCTAAAGAGTATAGGAGGAAATGATTCTAAGGTAGTTATGAACCTGAATAACGTAAAGACTAGTATGAAAGCTGTAACCATTGATTTTTCCGGTTCTTCTAACAAGGCAAACGGTGGTGTTGCAACTATCGAAGGAAAAGCGGGAGATGCAGAAGGAAATAAAGCGGGTAAGAAAGTAGGAAAGTTGACAGAACTTTCTATCGATGGCAATGGATATATCAATGCATCTTATGATAATGGTAATTCCAGAGTATTAGGATTGATTGCAATTGCCAACTTCTCTAATGCATCAGGTCTTGAAAAACAGGGTGAAAACCTGTATTCAGCTTCCTTGAACTCTGGTGAAGCCTCCATTGGCGAAATTTCAGCACAGGGAGAAAAAATGACAAGTGGTACTTTGGAAATGTCAAATGTTGACTTGTCCACAGAGTTTACGGAAATGATTACTACGCAGAGAGGTTTCCAGGCAAACAGCAGAATTATTACAACATCTGATAGTCTTCTGGAAGAATTAGTAAACCTTAAGAGATAATTTTAAATGGCGGGCGGTATCCGCCGCCTGCCTATAAAGAGGAAAAACTATGATAGAAGTAACAAAACTTAATGGTAAAAAACTTATTGTGAATGCCGAATTGATTGAAACAATTGAGGAAACTCCTGACACAGTTATCTCTTTTGTGACAGGAAAAAAAATAATTGTAAAAGAAAGTAGACAAGAAGTCAAAAATTTAGTAGTATTATATAAAAAGGATCTTTTAATTAGGCGGGAAAATCAGTAAATTGTTACTATTATATAGAGAAAGAATGATTGAGGTAAAGAGAAAATACGATTAGGAGTGGGTGAGTGATGGATTTAGCTACATTGATAGGCTTGATAGCCGGTATGGCGTTGATGATCTTTGGTATTATATCAGGGGATCAAGGGGTTGCTGCATTGGGAAATTTCGTTGACCCGGCATCGATGCTGATAACCTTTGGTGGTGCTTTCATGGCGGTAATGGCAAGTTCAAGCCTGAAAGAATTTGTTGGAGGGCTGAAAAGTATTCAGATGGCTTTTAAGCCACCGGAACTGGATGAAGCCGGAACAATTAAAACGGTAATGGATTTATCCAATATTGCACGTAAGGAAGGTTTGCTTGCCTTGGAAGAAGCAGCAAACAATCTGGAAGATGAATTCTTAAAGAAAGGAATTCTTCTGGTAGTAGATGGTACAGATCCGGAACTGGTAAGAGTAATCATGGAAACAGAATTGGATTGTATGGAAAGCAGACATAAGAAAAATATGACATTTTGGGATAATGTTGCTACTATGGGCCCTGCGTGGGGTATGATTGGTACGTTGATTGGTTTGATTAACATGTTAAAATTGTTGGATGATCCTTCCAGTATCGGACCATCTATGGCTACAGCTCTTGTTACAACATTTTATGGTTCTGTGTTAGCAAACTGGCTGGCTACGCCTACTTCCAATAAATTGAAGGTAAACCATGAAGCAGAGTATAGAGTAAAAGTAGTTATTATAGAAGGTCTTTTATCTATCCAGGCTGGGGAAAACCCACGTGTTATTGGTGAAAAACTGAAGTCGTTCTTATCACCGGCGCAGAGAGCAACCTTCGAACAGGAAGAAGGCGGAGGTGAGGCAGATGGCTAAAAAACGACAGGAGGATCCGCCAAAAGGGTTGGCACCATGGATGGCAACCTTCAGTGATTTGATGAACCTTTTGCTTTGTTTCTTCGTACTTTTGTTTTCCATGTCAACAGTTGATGCGGAAAAGTTTGAACAGTTGGCAGCATCTTTATCAAGTAGTTTCAGCATACTGCCTAACGGAGCGTCTGCCATAGGCGATGGCGTTTTGGTATCCAATGGAGTAAGTCAGTTGAATGAACTGGCGGAATATGTGAATAACATGGGGTACGAATCTGAAGAACAGGAACAGGATGATGCAATTCAGGAAGTAAAGCAGGAACAGCTTGCGGAAACAGAAAAAATTGCCGAACAAATAGAGGAACAGGTCGGGAAAAATAATATAGCAGAGCAAGTTGAGGTAGAGTTTAATGGTCAATATGTAGCACTTACTTTGAATGGTGCACTATTGTTTGATTCTGGTAGTGCTGAGGTGAAAGAAGAATCAAAACCTGTGTTAGATAAAGTGGCAATGATTCTTACAAAATACAATGACCATACCATAGAAATTGAAGGTCATACAGATAATGTGCCGATTCACACAGCAGAATTTAAAGATAATAATGAGTTATCAAGCTTTCGTGCTTTGTCGGTATTTAACTATTTATTAGAGGTATCTGATTTGGATCCTGCGACATTGAAGCATTCCGGACGTGGTGAATACATACCGGTAGCAGATAATGCAACTGCAGAGGGAAGAATGAGAAATAGAAGAGTAGAAATCAAAATTTACAGTAATTTACTGAATGAATGAAGGGGAATGTGACGTATGAAGAAAAATTTACTTAGTATTTTAATTCTGGCACTTGTGCTTGTAAATCTTGTATTAAACATAGTTATGATATTTAGTGTCCTTCCGGCAGCGAAGAAAACAAATAATATGGTAACACAGATTTGCAGTATTTTAGATATTGAACTGGCACCAGATGAAGAAGAAACAAAGAAAGTTCCGATGGATAAGCTGGCAGTATACGAGCTTTCTGCAGGTGAAACCATGACCATGAATTTCAAAGGCGGTGAAGATGGCAAGGCACATTACCTTGTAACAGCCGTAAGCATCTCCATGAACAAGGAAAGCGATGGTTATAAGAAATATGGTGAAACAATTTCTGGAAAAGAAAGTATTATAAAAGGTGAAATCAGTAATGTAGTATCAAAATATACTATGGAAGAATATCAGGTAGATGCAGCCGGCATTCGTTCAGAAATTGTTGCGAATCTTCAAGAAATGTTTGAATCAGATTTTATTGTTGATGTAACATTTAGTGAACCAATCTACCAATAATTCGCAGAGCTTAAAGAAAGTCACGGAGGTGGTGAATAGATGAGCGATATATTATCTCAGGAAGAAATAGATAATCTAATGAAAGCATTGAGTAGTGGCGAGTTAGATGTAGATGATATGAAGGATACTAAGGAAAAGCAGGTCAAGGATTATGATTTTGCAAGACCTGCCAAGTTCTCAAAAGAACATCTTAGAACTCTTGAGATTATTTTTGAACATTATGGAAGATTGCTGGCAACAAATCTTCCTGTATACTTAAGGAAAAATGTTCAGGTGGAGGTTATGAATTCAGAAGCATTAACTTATTCTGAATTTTCCAATGCATTGTCAAATCCGGTAGTGCTGGGAATTACTAATTTTTCACCATTGCCTGGTAATATAGTGTTGGAGCTTGCGCCAAATCTGGCGTATGCAATGATTGACCGAATGTTAGGTGGTCAGGGAGTGCCGCTAGATAAACCAAGAGAATTTTCCGAAATAGAATTGGCTATTATGGAAAGAGTATTTAATACTTGCGTAGAACTGTTAAGAGTTCCGTGGGAAAATGTAGTGGAAATTTCGCCTCGGCTGGAAAGAATTGAAACCAATTCCCAGTTTGCACAGATTATTTCGCCAAGTGAAATGATAGCTTTGGTAACATTGAGTATTACCATCGGCGATGTGGATGGACTGATGAATATTTGTCTTCCGTATATGTGCTTAGAGGATATTATAGATAAATTGAACACGAAGTATTGGTTCTCAACCATGCAGGACAAGGAAGATGGCAGCTATGAAGAAGTGGTTGAAATGCTTATTTCAAAAGCAAATATTCCAATCAAAGCATTACTTGGAAAGAGTTCAATTTCTGTTAGTGATTTTGCAAGTATACAAGTTGGTGATGTAATTCGTTTGGATACAAAGGTGGAAGACGAATTAAGTATATATGTAGGTAATATCAGAAAGTTTACTGCATTACCGGGTTCTACTGGCGATAAATATGCCGTTAGAATTACATCAGTTATAAGAGAGGAGCAGTGAGTTTATGGAGGGAATGTTATCGCAGGAAGAAATAAACGCCTTACTGAATGGCGGCGATGATAACACAGACTCTGGAAATGATGATAAGTTGGATGAACCGTTGACAGAGGAAGAAAAAGATGCCGTTGGTGAAATAGCCAACATTAGTATGGGTACTGCGGCTACGACATTGTATTCTTTGGTAAATAACAGAGTTACAATTACAACTCCTACTGTATCATGTACATGTTGGGAGCAAGTGGCAAAAGAGTACGACAGACCTTGTGTATTTATACAGATTTCATATAAAGAAGGTCTGGATGGGAAAAATATTTTAGTATTGAAAGAACAGGATGTTAAGGTAATTACCGACTTGATGATGGGTGGTGATGGAACCAATACTGATGGCGAGTTGGGAGAATTGCATCTTAGTGCAATTAGTGAGGCTATGAACCAGATGATGGGTTCGTCAGCTACATCATTATCTAATATGCTGAATATGATGATTGATATCAGCCCGCCAGTTGCAAGTTTGGTCGATTTAAATGATAATTTCGATGAAGAGGCTATGGCAGGTTTCTTGACAGGAACTTTCGTAAAAGTGGCATTTAAAATGGAAATTGGCGATTTAGTAGATAGCACAATTATGCAGTTGTATCCAGTGGATTTTGCCAAAAAATTATATGAATCTTTCATTTCAGGAAGTCTTGATATGGGAACTGGAACTGGTTCTTCAGAACCGGCACCGGCACCTGCTCCACAGACAGCACCAGCACAGCAGTCTATGCAGCAGGAAACACAGATGGATATGAGTATGCAGAATATGGGAATGGCAATGCAAGGAATGCCAATGCAGGGAATGCCAATGCAAGGAATGGCAATGCAAGGAATGCCAATGCAGGGAATGCCAATGCAAAATGTCAATGTGCAGCCTGCACAGTTTCAGCCATTTGCCAATAATATTGGTATGCTGAACCAGCAGGAGAATATTGATTTGATTATGGATGTTCCATTAGATGTTACAGTAGAATTGGGACGTACCTCTAAATCCATTCATGATATTCTGGAATTTGCACCGGGAACTATTATTGAATTAAACAAAATCGCAGGGGAACCTATCGATGTGCTTGTTAATGGCAAGTACGTTGCAAAGGGCGAAGTTGTTGTAATTGAAGAAAGTTTCGGAATTAGGATTACAGAGATTATTCATTAATACTACTAAGGAAGTAAATAAAAAATAATAGGAGTGAAAAGTATGGCAAAAAATATTTTAATTTGTGATGATGCAGCATTTATGAGAATGATGATTAAAGATATCCTTTCAAAGAATGGATATAATGTAGTGGGAGAAGCAGAAAACGGTGCAAAAGCCGTGGAAAAGTACAATGAATTGAAACCGGATCTGGTGCTTATGGATATTACTATGCCGGAAATGGATGGGATTCAGGCACTAAAGAAGATTAAAGAAAGCGATGCAGGCGCAATGGTTATTATGTGTTCTGCCATGGGACAGCAGGCAATGGTTATTGAATCTATTCAGTCAGGTGCGAAGGACTTTATTGTAAAACCTTTCCAGGCAGACCGTGTATTAGAAGCGGTAAAGAAGGTTATTGGATAAATGAATGTGTTGATGACAAGCTACTCTAGATTGAGTAGCTTTGCACAGTTAATTACACTATTAATTGTGTTCGTTTTTGTGTTGGCACTTACCTATTATGCCACAAAATGGATGGCAAAAATACAAAAAAGTCAGTTCAGAAATTCTAATATTGAAGTGGTTGAAACTTTTCGATTAAGTAACACAAAGTACATTCAGATTGTAAAGCTGGGTGGCAAATATGTGGCCATTGCAGTGGGAAAAGATACGGTAACCTTTCTTACCGAGTTAGATGCAACGGAATTAGATTTAGAGAAACCGTTGGGTAAAACAGAAAACTTAGAATTTCATGAAATATTGAAAAAAGTAAAAGATATGAACAGAAAGAAGTAAGCGGGTAGGGAACATGATTAAAAAGTTAATAAGAAAGAAAACGGTAATCCGTTTACTGGTTTTTCTATGGGTTACAGTGGCAGCTGTATGTCATTTGAATCCTGTTTATGTACAGGCGGCTGCCGCAAACAACACAACAGAAGGTACAACAAATACAGAGGATTCCGGTACAAGTGTAGCAGGTACAACCGGCACAAGTAATTCTCAACATACAGCAAAGAATGGAAAGCAGGGAAGTAATTTAACTATTTCTTATAATAACGGAAGTGGTGAATTTTCCAGCACAATACAGATTCTTCTGGTACTTACGCTGATTGCGTTAGCACCGACATTGTTAATTATGTTAACATCTTTTACAAGAATCATTATTGTACTTCATTTTACAAGGGCTGCACTGAACACACAGACAGCACCTCCGAATCAGGTACTGATTGGGTTGGCAGTATTTCTTACTATTTTTATTATGAGCCCGGTTTTTAATCAGATTAATGAGGAAGCGGTTAAACCTTTCAATAATGGTGAAATAACTCAGGAAGAAGCATTAGAAAAAGGCATGCAGCCATTGCGGGAATTTATGTATGGGCAGACAAAGAGAAAAGATGTGCAGTTGTTCATGGATATTTCCGGTGAAATAGACAAAGTGGAAAATCCAAACGAATTTACAGAGGATGATGTTCCTACATATGTTCTTGTTCCAAGTTTTATTATCAGTGAATTGAGAACAGCATTTATTATAGGATTTATCATTTATATTCCGTTTATTATTATTGATATGGTAGTAGCATCCGTGCTTATGTCAATGGGTATGATGATGCTTCCGCCGACAACAATCTCGATGCCATTTAAGATACTGTTGTTTGTATTGGCAGATGGTTGGAATTTGGTAATTGGCAGTCTGGTTAAGACGTTCTATTAGCGAAAAAAGGAGTGGAAACAGTGACAGTAGATGTTGTTGTGGATATTGCAAAAGCCACACTTTGGAACATTATAATTACATCAGCGCCGGTATTGCTGATTTCATTAGTTGTAGGGCTTATTATCAGTATTTTTCAGACGGCTACGTCAATACAGGAACAGACGTTGACGTTTGTTCCGAAAATGCTGGCGATTTTTTTATCGCTGATGCTTTTGGGGAGCTGGATGTTAAATAATATGTCAGATTTTATGGTACAGCTTTGGTCAGATTTTAGTATATATATAGGTTAAAATTATGGTAAATATTAATTTTACATTACAGGATTTTGAATATTTTTTCTTGATTCTTGTACGAATATCTGCATTTGTGGCGGTGGCACCATATTTTTCGTCATCGCAGGTGCCGAGAAAAGTTAAGGCGGGAATTTCACTTGCCATAGCAATGCTGTTATGGTTTATGGTGCCAGGCAATGAAATTGCTTATGAAACAGTAATTGAATATGCAAGTATTGTAGTGAAAGAAGCAATCGTAGGCTTATTAATTGGATTTGCTGCAAATCTTAGCAATTATATTATTTTGTTCTCGGGGAGAATTATCGACATGGACATGGGATTTTCCATGGTAAATGTGTTTGATCCGGTAACAAAAGAGCAGGTTAGTATTTCCGGTACATTATACAATTATCTGATTATGCTGTGTCTTTTATGTAGTGGCATGCATACATATGTATTGCGTGCATTGATTGATTCCTATCAGCTGATACCTATCAACGGAGCGGTATTTAACGCGAATGGATTATATCAGGGAATGTTGGAATTTTTAGCAGATTATGTAATAATCGGTTTTAGAATCTGTCTTCCCATCTTTATGGCAATTATGGTGCTTAATGTAGTTCTTGGAGTCTTGGCAAAGGTTGCACCACAAATGAATATGTTTGTTGTAGGTATGCAGTTGAAAATACTTACAGGAATGGCTGTTATGTTTGTGACAGTTTATTTGCTGCCAAGCATTTCAAATTTTATATTTAGCGAAACAAAGAAAATGTTGGTGACATTCATTGAAAATATGTATTGATAGTGCAAACAGAACAAAACATTGGAAAGAAAATTCCTTATGTATAGAGATAAACCTACAGTTTTTTGCTGGTGGAGATGATAAAACAGAGCCGGCAACACCGAAAAAGCTGGAAGATGCCAGAAAAGAAGGTCAGGTTTCTAAAAGTCGGGAAATCGGTATGGGGTTATCTCTTTTGGGATTGTTTGTTACATTAAAAATTTATATTGGAACTTTGGGAGAGCAGTTTATCGAAGCGTTTCAAAGGCTTTATAGAAGAATACCGGAGTTTATTGGAACAGAGGGAACTTACGATTCAGCAGCTTTTTTCGCATTGATTACAGATAACATTGTGGATATGATACTTATGATGGCACCGTTTTTGGCAGTTGGTTTTATGATTGCTTTTGTGGCAGATTTGGTGCAGGTGAAATGGAAAGTTACCACGAAACCTCTTATGCCTAAATTTAATAAAATGGATCCAATTAAGGGAATGAAAAAAATTATTTCCCCACAATCGTTATTTGAATTACTGAAAGCTGTATTGAAAGTGGTATTTGTTTCTTATCTGGCAATCACTACCGTGAAGGACAAACTGCTTTTGATATACACATTGTATGATATTTCACTTTCATCTGCACTAGCAGCTATTGGTAATGTAGTTATTGATCTTGGAATGAAAATCAGTGCATGGTATATGGTGATTGCAGCTATAGATTTTGTTTATCAAAAAATGAAATTTAAAAAAGACATGAAGATGTCTAAGCAGGAAGTTAAGGATGAATATAAAAATGCGGAAGGTGATCCAAAGATTAAGTCGCAGCAGAAACAGAGAATGCGACAAGCATCTCAAAGACGTATGATGCAGTCTGTACCCACCGCAGATGTTGTTATTACAAACCCGACGCATTTTGCGGTTGCATTGAAATATGATGCAGATTCGGGCAGAGCACCAATCGTTGTTGCGAAGGGTGAAGATTTTTTGGCTAAGAGAATAAAGGAAATTGCAAAAGAAAGTAAAGTAGAAATTGTGGAGAACAAGCCTTTGGCGAGAATGCTTTACCATAATGTAGAGCTGGGAGAAGAAATTCCGCCGGAATTATATCAGGCGGTTGCAGAGGTACTTGCTTTTGTATATGGACTTAAGAATAAATAAGAGAAAAAATTGTGAGAGGAATGGAGGTAGAGGAAGGTGAAAATGAAAAAGGCAGATATTGGAATAGGTTTGTATTTGTTAGCGGCCTTTGTATTCTTTATTATTTCAATACCTTCTGGAGTGTTAGACATTTTACTGGCGTTTAATATTGCAATTGCTTTGGTAGTGTTATTCCAGTGTTTGTATGTGAAGGAAGTATTGGATATGTCCTTCTTCCCGTCACTGTTATTGTTTACAACGATCTTTAGAATATCCTTGAATGTTTCATCTACAAAGTTGATTTTGGCTACTGGTGATCCTGGTATTGTAGTTGAAACTTTTGGTAAGTTCGTTGGGGGAAATAATCTTGTAATCGGTGTAATTATATTCTTTATTTTGATTTTGATTCAGTTTATGGTAATCAATAAAGGTTCTGAACGTGTAGCTGAAGTAACAGCGCGATTCACGTTGGATGCTATGCCTGGTAAACAGATGGCGATTGATGCAGATTTAAATACCGGAGCAATCAGTGATGAGGAAGCTAAGAGAAGACGTGAAAAGATTCAGCGGGAATCAAGCTTTTTTGGTTCTATGGATGGTGCGGTAAAATACGTAAAAGGTGATGCCATTGCAGGTTTGCTTATTACAGCAATTAATGTGGTTGGTGGTATTATCATGGGCGTGATTTATCGTGATATGGAGATTGGTGATGCATTACAACAGTATGTAATTCTTACCATTGGTGATGGTCTGGTATCACAGATTCCATCTCTGTTGATTTCATTATCTACCGGTCTTTTGGTAACAAAAGGTTCTGACGAAAGAGACATCGGAGATACTATGTTAAATCAGTTGTTTGGTACTCCGAAAGTAATGTATATGGTAGGTGCGGCTATGTGTTTATTGGCCATTGCCACACCGCTTCCTACTGTTGTATTTCTTGCGTTTGGCGTTGGATTTATCATAATAGGTTACATGAATCAGAATAAGCAGGAAGTTGCTGCAATTGAAAGTGAAGTGGAAACGGAAGACTCCGATGCAGAAGAAATACGCCGTCCGGAAAATGTGGTATCTTTATTACAGGTAGATCCTATTGAATTAGAGTTTGGTTACGGAATTATTCCGTTGGCTGATGTAAATCAGGGTGGTGATTTATTAGACCGAGTTGTGATGATAAGACGTCAGATTGCGTTGGAACTTGGTACCGTTGTACCAATCATTCGTCTGCGTGATAATATTCAGCTGAATCCAAATCAGTATATTATTAAGATTAAGGGAATTCAGTTAAGTGAAGGAGAAATCTTATTTGATCACTATATGGCGATGAATCCGGGCTATGTGGAAGAAGAAATCACGGGTATTCCAACTTTTGAACCGTCTTTCCATCTGCCCGCAATCTGGATTACAGAAAGTCAGAGAGAAAGAGCAGAAAGCCTTGGTTACACGGTTGTTGATCCACCTTCTATTATTGCGACACACTTAACGGAAGTAATCAGAAAGCATATTGATGAACTTTTGACGAGACAGGATGTACAGCAGTTAATCGACAATTTGAAAGAAAACAATCCATCATTGGTGGACGAGTTGGTTCCAAAGCTTTTAGGAATCGGAGAAATTCAAAAAGTTTTACAGAATCTCTTAAGAGAAGGAATTTCTATCAGAGATTTGCTTACAATATGTGAAACACTGGCAGACCATGCGACGGCAACCAGAGATACTGATGTATTGACAGAGTATGTAAGACAAAGCTTAAAAAGGGCAATTTCCTCAAAATATTTTTCTGCCAATGAAACTACTAGTGTAGTAACACTGGACCCGAAGATAGAGCAGGAGATTATGAACTCTGTAAAGCAGACAGAGCAGGGAGCATATCTTACCTTAGAACCGGAAAAAACAAAGAATATTATCAATTCGGTTCAGGAGGAAGTGAATAAGTTAGAAAATTTAGGAAAGAATCCAATTGTTATTACTTCGCCAATCGTAAGAATGTATTTTAAAAAGCTTACAGAAGATTATTTTAGCGATTTAGTGGTTGTTTCTTACAATGAAATTGAATCAAATATTGAATTACAGTCAGTTGGGATGGTGACAGGTTAAAATGATAATCAAGAAATTTCAGGCATCTTCGGAAAGTGAAGCCATGATGCAGGTGAAAGAAGAAATGGGCAGTGATGCTGTCATTATGAATATAAAAAGGACAAAACACAAGGGTGTCATGAAATTGTTTAAACCTATGGTTGTGGAAGTGACTGCGGCTTTAGAAGAAGCGCAGGATGCTCCCATTGTCCCTAAAAAACAGGAAAGCGTGGATTTAGTGGCAGATGAACCGGTGAAATTTGTGATGGAAGAAAACACGGAAACAAAAGAGATAAAGGAATTACAAGATTCCGTGGAACCTCCGGCAGCAAAGAATGAAACTGCTATTGAAGAAAAATTGGATACGCTTCAGAGTCTGCTGGAAAAGCAGATGGGAAAAGAAGTGTTGGATGAAGTAGAGGAGATGAATGAAAAAGACGAAAATATGAAGTTTCTTCAGCTTATCTACAATACTCTCTTGGATAATGAGGTACAAGAAAAATATGCAAATCAGATTATTGATGAAATTTCTGTATCAGGAAAAGAAAATGTCAGTATCGATACTTTATTAGCTAATATTTATCAGAAGATGATATTAAAGTTTGGGGAACCGGTTCCTGTAACAGAAGATAGTAATGGAACAAAAATGGTGTTTTTTATCGGACCGACAGGCGTGGGAAAAACAACAACAGTGGCCAAAATTGCTTCGAAATTGAAGCTGGAAGAAAAGAAAAAAATTGCTTTGCTCACAACAGATACGTATCGTATTGCGGCAACAGAACAGCTACATACGTATGCCGAAATTTTAGATGTTCCGTTCCGGGTGATATACACACCGGAGGAGTTAAATGAGGCAAAAGAAGAATGGAAAGATTATGATATTATTTTGGTGGATACCGCTGGGCATTCACCGAGTAATCAGGAACAGCATGATGAATTAAAGCATTTTATTGATTCTGTAGAAGATGCAGTAAAAGATTTGTATTTGGTTGTTAGCGCAACAACCAAATATAGAGATTTGCTAAAGATTGTAGATTCTTATGAGGATTTTAAAAACGTAAAAATTATTTTTACCAAATTGGATGAAACTATATCCTATGGGAATATATTAAATATACGAATGTACACAAATGCAAAATTATCCTATACCACAAGCGGACAAAATGTTCCTGATGATATCAGCCTTTTAGATGCACAAAAAATAGTAAGAAAACTTTTAGGAGGCCATTAATGGATCAGGCAGAACAGCTTCGCAATATTATAAAAATGAATCATATCAGACAAAAATCTACAGCAAGAGTGATTACAATCACCAGTGGCAAAGGCGGCGTTGGAAAATCAAATGTTGCTATTAATCTGGGAATTCAGCTAAAGAAGATGGGACTTAGAGTAATCATTTTAGATGCTGATTTTGGTCTTGCCAATATTGAAGTTATGTTCGGCACCATTCCTAAGTATAACTTAAGAGATGCCATTGAGGGAAAGAAAAATTTAAGAGAGATTATCACGGAAGGACCTATGGGAGTACAGTTTATTTCCGGCGGAAACGGTGTAGAAGGGTTAGCTAATCTGAATAAGATGCAGTTGTCTAACCTTCTTCGGGGAATGGAGCAGTTAGATGAGCTGGCAGATGTGATATTAATTGATACCGGTGCAGGAATTTCAGACAGCGTTTTAGAATTTGTAGCGTCTGGAAATGAGGTTTTGTTAGTGACGACACCTGAACCGACTTCTCTTACAGATTCCTATTCCTTGTTAAAAGCATTAAACAATTATTCTGGATTTTCAAAAGAAAATACAGAAATAAAAATAATAGCCAATAAAGTTTCCAATATAGTGGAAGGCAGAAATTTATACACAAAATTAAACCTTGTAACAGAAAGATTTTTAGAAATGTCACTTGGATTTTTAGGGGCAGTTCCCATGGATGAACAGATTATAAAGGCAGTCATGCAGCAATCCCCTATTTCCATAAGTTATCCGAATTCAAAAGCTTCGAAAGCTTTTGAGCGGCTGTCAGCACAGCTGACGGGAACAGTAGCAGGAAACCGGAAAAGCCTTGCAGAGGTGTTTTCAAGTTATTTTAACAGGAAATCAGATAAGTGAGAGTGATAAGTATGATAACAAAAGTTATTAAAGCAGGTGACAAAATTGATTTGGTAAAAACTAATACCACTGTTAATAACGAGGAAGGAAATAAGGTCTACAGAAGTCAGGTATATGATGTTATTGGAGAAGAACAATTGAAAATTGCCATGCCTCAAGAAAAAGGAAGACTTCTTTTGCTGGAGTTAGAAGCAGTATATTGGCTTCAATTTTATGCGGAAAGTGGTTTGTATGAGTGCAAGGGAAAAGTAGTGGATCGTTACAAAACAGATAATATTTATGTTGTGGTTGTAGATATCGTATCTGCAATGAAAAAAATTCAAAGGCGAGAGTTTTATCGCTTAAATTGTCTTTTAGACGGGCAGATACATATTTTGGATGAAGAAGAACTTATGGCAGGAGATATCAAACGGATTCTCGGAATGCACCAAATGAAAAAAGTTCCTTATGAAAAAGCAGTTATCGTTGATATCAGTGGTGGTGGTGCAAGAATTGCTACTGACTGCCCTGTGGAGGAAGACAGTTATATTACTTTGAAATTTCAGGTAAATTTTAAGGAGCATTTTCAGGAGTATGAACTTTTGGCACATGTTGTAACCAAACGAAAAATGGAAAACAGAAAAAAAGATTATGAACTAAGAGTAGAATTTGAACAAATAGAAAATAATGTAAGGGAATCTTTAATAAAATATATTTTTGAAGAAGAACGTAAAAAAAGAAAAAGCGAAAAGAGTTGATTGTTATGGATGAAAAGAAAAAAATATTAGTTGTAGATGACTCTGCACTTATGAGAAGAGTAGTCTGTGATATAATAAACTCAGATGAAAACTTTGTGGTGGCTGACATTGCAAAAGATGGCGTAGAAGCTTTTGCATTGTTGACAGATAACCAGTATGACGTGGTGGTTTTAGATATTAATATGCCACGTATGTCTGGATTGGAATTGCTTGAAAAAATGCAAAAGTTGAAAATCAGGGCAAAGATCATCATGAACAGCACCTTGACAAAAGCCGGTGCTGAAGAAACCATCCGGGCGCTGGAATTGGGTGCGGTGGATTTTGTGACAAAACCTGAAAATTTTATAGCTGCGAAAGGAAATGATTTTAAAAATACCCTGTTAAATGCAATACAAGTGGCATCTAAGGCAAAAATTTCAAGAAGGATTTCAACGAGTAGACCGGCAGTGGGGGCAAAAACGTCGGCTACGGCACCAGCTGAAGTAGCAAAGAAAAACAGTTTAAGTGCGAAAGGGGAAGTCAGCCTTAGGAAGGGTAATAAGCCAATGGATAGTAGAAGCAATAAAATTATTGCATTGGCTTGTTCTACAGGGGGACCAAAATCGTTGCAAAATGTGATACCACTGCTTCCGGCAGATTTACCATATCCAATGCTGGTGGTACAGCACATGCCGGCGGGATTTACAAAATCTTTGGCTGACAGATTAAATGATGTGAGCAGGATAAAAGTAAAAGAGGCAGCAGAGGGGGAGGTTTTGAAAGCTGGTTGTGTATATATCGCACCAGGAGGAAAGCATATGCAGGTAAAAGGCTCTGGGGGACAGCATAAGATTACACTGACAGATGAACCGCCAAGAGAAGGTGTAAAACCATGTGCAAACTATATGTATGAATCTTTAGCAAAATGTTCATACGATGAAGTGATTTGCGTAGTTATGACAGGTATGGGAGCAGATGGGACAAAAGGTATTAAGTATTTAAATGAAAGAAAAAAAACGTATGTAATCTCTCAGGATGAAGAATCCTGTGTAGTTTATGGAATGCCAAAGGCAATAGCAGAAACTGGTCTTGTAGATGAAGTAGCAACATTGACCAAGATTACAGAAACAATTTTAAAGAATTTGGGGGTATGACAAAATGGATACAAGTCAATATTTGGAGATTTTTATCGATGAAACAAAAGAACATTTACAGAATTTAAATGAGCAACTGTTAGTTCTTGAAAAGGAACCGGAAAATGCAGATACCATTAATGAAATCTTCCGCGCAGCCCATTCTTTGAAAGGAATGGCAGGTACCATGGGATACAAGCGTATGCAGCGCCTGACTCATGATACCGAAAATGTTTTTTCAGAAATCAGAAATGGTAAGATGAAAGTTTCAGCCGACTTGGTTGACACATTGTTTCAGAGTCTGGATGCTTTGGAAGGTTATCTTGAAAACATTCAGCAGACAGCAGATGAAGGTACAGATGACCATGAGCCTATTATTAAAAAATTGAATGATATTCTTGCAAGTGGTACAGGCGCGGCATCAGCGACACCAAAACCAAAAACTGCACCGGCTGCAGAGGAAAAGAAGGAAGAACCAGCCGGCGCTGGAAAAATGTCTCAGAAATATAAGAATATGAAGCTGGAGGAACATGAAGTTACTGCCATAAATGAAGCCTATAAGAAAAATATGAGCGTATTTGGCATGACTGTTTATATACAGGAATCCTGTATTTTAAAGGCAGCGAGAGCATTCCTTGTATTTAAGGCGTTAGAAGAAATTGGGGAAATTATTGTTTCGGAACCAAGTGTACAGGATATTGAAGATGAAAAATTTGATTTTGATTTTAGCTTGTATTTAATTACAGAAGCAAAAGAGGAAAAAGTAAAAAGCGTAGTCACCTCTGTTTCTGAAATTGAAGATGTGGTAATTGAAAAAATTGAAAGTTTAGAAATTGCTTCTCCTGTAGAGGAAGAAAAGCCGGAAGCAAAAACAGAAGAAAAGCCGGAAGCAAAGGAAGAAAAAACTGCCCAGGCAGCAGCTCAGGCAGCACCAGCAAAGCAGGCAGCACCAGCAAAGCAGGCGGCAAAGCCAGTGGTCAACAGAACCGTTCGTGTAGATATCGAAAAACTGGATGCCTTAATGAATCAGGTAAGCGAGTTGATTATTGCCAAGAACAGTCTGGTTTCTATCAGCTCTACAGAGAATTCCGAGTCAAGATTGCAGGGACTGCATGAACAGATTGAATATTTGGAAAGAATTACAACTAATTTACATGAATCCGTAATGAAAGTACGAATGGTTCCAATTGAAAGCGTTGTAAGCCGTTTCCCGAGAATGATTCGTGATATCTCCAAAAAACTGGATAAAAAGATGGAACTGTACATGACAGGTGAGGATACAGAACTTGATAGAACTGTTATCGATGAAATCGGAGATCCGTTAATGCACTTGCTTCGTAATTCCGCAGATCATGGTCTGGAGTCCAAGGAATTGAGACTTCAGAGAGGAAAAGAAGAAGTTGGTTCGATTTTCTTAAATGCATACCAGGAAGGAAATAACGTTATTATCGAAGTTGGTGATGATGGTAATGGTATTGATATTGAGAGTGTTAGAGCAAAAGGTATTGAAAGAGGAATTATTACACCGGAACAGGCAGAAACGATGTCAGACAAAGATATCATAGGATTGTTGTTTATGCCAAGTTTCTCTATGGCGAAGAAAGTTTCTGACTTGTCAGGACGAGGAGTAGGGCTTGACGTAGTAAAATCAAAGATTGAGTCCCTTGGTGGCGATGTGGAGGTTAAGACAAAACTTGGAGAAGGTACAACCTTTATCATTAGACTTCCGCTTACACTTGCTATTATTCAGGCGTTGATGGTAGAACTTGGTGGAGAAAAATATGCCATTTCATTAAGTACAATTCAGACCATAGAAGATATTTCCGTATCGGATATTAAGTATGTGCAGTCAAAAGAAGTAATTCATATTCGCGGTACTGTAATACCGATTATAAGATTGGACAAGATTCTGGATATCGAACCAAGAGAAGAAGAACCGGAAAATCTTACGGTAGTTATTATCAAAAAGGGTGATAAGCAGGCAGGTCTTGTAGTCGATAACTTAATTGGACAGCAGGAAATTGTTATCAAATCACTTGGTAAATATATTGATAATACAAAGATTATCAGCGGTGCAACCATACTTGGTGATGGGGAAGTGGCATTGATTCTTGATGCGAATGTATTGATTTAGGGGGTGTTTATTGTGGAAGAAATCAAAGTAGGATTAGAAGCAGTACAGTACATAGTTGTAAAAATAGGCAGTGAACAGTATGGAATCGATATTAAATATGTAGACAATATCGTGCGTTTACAGAAGATAACAAGAGTGCCAAAGATTCAGAACTTTTTTAAAGGGGTTATTAACTTAAGAGGTGAGATTGTTCCAGTTATGAGCTTACGATTGAAAATGAATCAGCCGGAAAGTGAGTATACAAATGCGGCAAGAATCATTATTCTAAAATTAGAGCCACAGTCAGCCATTGGAATGATAGTAGATGAAGTAAAAGAAGTAGTGACCTTGGAAGAAAGCGAAATCGAAAAAGTAGTTTACAATGCGAAAGATGAAAATGCTGGATACATTGTGGGAATCGGTAAACATGAAGGAGAGCTTATTTCATTACTTGATTTAAGTGCAGTTATAGGTGAAAAGGAAAACGCGTAAGGTGGTGATGTCGTAATGCCAAAAGTTAATTTAAATGAATTAGATAATAAATATTACGATGTGCTACGTGAAATAGGAAATATTGGTGCAGGAAATGCAACAACAGCGCTTGCCCAGCTTCTGAATATGAAGCTGGACATGCGTGTC
>JBGVOM010000119.1:0-6857 GCA_045126515.1 Lachnospiraceae bacterium | reverse complement strand
CGAAAACGAAGAATTACCATTTCAATAAGCAGCACTCCCACGGATCAGTCCGTGGGGGATTAAAAAATATGGAAAATAAAATGCCGGTAATTATGGAAAAATAATTGCCAAAATTTATGGAAAAGTACTTGCCATTTACAAATAGTAATGAGATTTAGATACCATCAAGGATGTTGTGAAAATCACAAGGTGCTTGGTGGTATTTTTTTGCCCGGTTTTCTGTAATCACGATTTTCAGGCTCCAAGTACTTATTAGAGGTCAAGGAAAGGATGTCTATTGAATAAACTAAATATTCGCCACAATAATGTAGAAGGTGAAAAGGCTGAGGTTTTCACACAACAATTATCGTCAGAGGAGCTGGAAGAATGGTATGATGACACATATCAGTTGTTATTACTGGCATTTTTGGAAGAAGATAATATGAAGCGAAGGCAGAAGGTTAAGGACTTACAGAAACAATTATAGGAAAGCGAGGTATAGACGATGGAAAAAAAGTGCTGGTTATTAACATGGAATCAAGAGCGTTGGGCGTGGGATGACAAATTAGATGGTTACAAAGAAATGATACAAGAAATAGAACAGGTCGGGAAGGCTTTTTCTAAGTGGACGTGTGGTGTGAATAAGAGTATAAAAGCTGGGGATAGGGTATTTATGATTAAGCTTGGTTCAGAGCCACGAGGTATTGTTGCAAGTGGAATTGCAATTACAGATGTATTTGAGGGTACTCATTGGGATTCGGAGAAAAACGCACAAGGAAAGAAAGCACGAAGAATCTACATACAGTTTGATAAAATTATAGACTATGAAACAGAGGGTATTCTTACTTATGATGTGTTGCAGGAGGTAGCACCAGAGTATCATTGGTCTACTCAGTCGTCAGGAATAGAGATTCCTAAGAATATCTGGGATAAGATAGAAGAGAAATGGGGTAGGTGATTTCGATGACAGAGCAAAATATGCGTGAAGGACTGATTAGGACAATTAGATACAGCGATTACGAAGAAAAGGAAGAGTTATTATCATTACTACAGTATTCATACATAACATTTGAGAAAACAAGTAAATTTGCTCGACGTAATTGGCAGTTTTATGAAAATCTTGAAATTAGAATACCGCCCGAATATAAGAAGAGCTTAGAGAAGCATTATGAAGCTTTGAAACAATGGTGTTATGATTTATATGAAGAAACCGATGAATATGATATTTGGGATGTTGTAATAAAGCCAGGCACAAGGAAAGTTTCGGAAGTTGTTGAACAAGATGTTATGTTTGAAGATTTACAGAGACAGATAATTGAGCAAATCAGATGTGCAAAGTTTACGATATGGGTAGCTGTAGCATGGTTTACGGATGAGGTTTTGTTTAAAGAGTTAGTAAAAAAACAACAGCAGGGTCTGAGTATCGAGGTTATTATAATAGATGACAAGATAAATAGAAATGCTGGATTGCCATTTGAAGAGTATTTTAAGACATACCGTATTGAACCAGAAGGGTATTTTGAAAATATAATGCATCATAAGTTTTGTGTAATAGATTTACAAACGACGATACATGGCTCATATAATTGGTCAAAGAAAGCTCAATATAATAGAGAAACATTGGAAGTAAGTGGAGGTAGAGATATTGCAGAAAAATTTGCAGAAGAGTTTATCAGATTAAAAAAGAAATATATGTAAAAGACATATCAAAACTTGTAAGTATTGACACCGTTTCGCCGATGACCATACATCAAGGGCTGAGGTGGTGTCATTTCTTATATTCATAAGTTATTATAGAAGGATATAACGTATGAATACATGCTTATCATCCAAGAAAAACTGGATAAAAATAAGTACGGAAAGTTTGTTGTTGCATGGATGTGTTTCAAGCACCATATAAGGCAGTCATAGGACACCTTTTATAAGGATATTAGCCTCTCAAGTAGCAAGAAACACAGAGTTTTAAGGCATATATTTTGATGGAGAAAGCCATATGAAAAAGCAAGTTGTAATCATGAAATGCGATTTCACGTCGAAAAACACAAAAAACGACCATCTAGCGTGTATGAAAAACATGTAGAATAACATTCTGGTAGAAGGAATAGTGTTTCTGTGGTATAGTTTAGTGTGCAGGGTGCGAAAGTACCTTACATGTTAAAGTTATAAAGTGAATTTATCAAATCAGTATTTGTCGGGATGATACATTACAATTTATATGCCAGGAGGAGAAGAATGTATTTCAAAGAACAAGATATAGAATTATCTATTGATGGAATGGGAATAGTTTTCTATTCTCCAGAAACGACAAAAGGTATTCCAGAAGGGATAGATTTTTTTAATAAGGAATATGTAAAACCTGAAGATGTTGCAGCTCATATTAATAAAGGCGATGTTGTCGGTTTTTGTACAGGTTCTGGAGGCGATTTCATATTAAAATTTCGAGAAGGTTATCCAGATAAAAAGATTGAGGAAGACTATCCTGTTATGGCTCACTTAGGAATTGATATTAAGGATAATAAGTTATGTATGATTGATTTGTTTTGGCTAATGGAGTGGTCAAATGATTGCCCAGAAGATCAAATCTTAATTATTGAACCGGGATATTATCATATTACATTGTGTACCAGGTGTCCTGCTATAGGTATTTTGGGGGATTCGCAGACAATATATGTTTATTTAAATAAACTAGATGAAATGCCTGTCTTAAATTGGTCAAGAGTACCACAGCTATGTAATTAGAAATCTTTTTTTATAAATTAATGAGGACATGTATATGAATATACAGAAGATTGTAAAAAAATTAGAAGATATAGATTATTCGACTTTGGATATTGATCAATTCCTTGATGATATAGAATTATTAATTTTCGCTGATTACCTTGGCATTTCAAATGAATGATTTGAAAAAAGTAATATGCTGAATGAATATGTGAAGTATGATAATAAATTGTCTCCAAGAATTGTGTTAGGGACTAGTGAACATAAAAAGATATTTAAGGAAAATGAAAGTAGATTATTAGAGATTGTAAGAAATGAAATTCATGAATATGTTAATGATCCCATGCTCTGTTGTGATGACGACGGAATGTTTCCGAAACCATCTATGATGACAGGCGAATGGTATATCAGCAGCATATATTTTGTAGATGATTTTCTAGAAATAGAAACTCGCTTCGTTGGTATTGCCACAGGGAAGAAGGATGATTATCTAGGACTGGATGTTAATTTTACATACAAGGATGGAAAATTTATACTCAATGGGGTTGATAGTCAAAGCATATAGAAACCAGTCTATCGCAATGACAATAGCCCATAAAATCGGTATTTACCAGTGGGGAAAGAAAAAAATGACTATAAATGAATTGATATATGATGATAATAGCTTTCTGATTAAAATGCGTATGGAAAATCGTTTTGATGAAAATGATTATGGAATGATAAAAAAGACCATTGAAAAATGCATTGATAATTGGAAAGAACAAAAAACTGTACCAATTAAAGATTTCTTGGCAATTATTGATTTTTTAGATCAAACCGCAGGAGAAAGCTTATTTATGGATAAAGAAACGAATGAGCGAGTTTTGGATGCTCATATGGAAATATATGAATTGTTACAAGAATTACATTATATCCAGTAAACGGTTACAATTGATATTTTCTTTACACAAAAAAATTCGATAACTTCCTGTTTGCAGATTTGAAACAAAAGAACATAAACACAACAGCGTAAGGGCAGTTATAGACCATAAAGGTTTGTAGCTGCCTTTTTTTAATTCAGATGGATTTTATTAAAACCAATTTGAATAGAAATGGAAGAATAAGTTTTTTTGAAGTAGAAATACTATGAAAAACGGGGTTTTATATCCTAACGATTGATTTATCTCCTAAAATATAATATAATTTAGGAGATAAATAGTATTTTAGGAGATGTGCCATGAGAGTATTTGATTATTCATCTTTAAAAGCAAAAACATGGGATAGTGAGATTATCTCGCTTGTTGCGAAAATCCATGAGTATAAAGGCAGACAGGAAGTATATCTAAAGCAGAAGCCAGAAGAACTGGATAAACTTGTAGAAATAGCAAAGCGTCAGAGCACAGAGGCATCGAATGCCATTGAAGGAATACGAACGACAAGTACCAGATTAAGGCAGCTCTGCGAGGAAAAGACAACACCAAAAAACCGCGATGAACAAGAGATTCTTGGATATAGAGATGTTCTCAACACAATTCATGAGAACTATGAGTACATTCCAATAAGAGCAAATTACATTTTGCAGCTCCATCGTGATTTATATAAATACACAGAAAAAAGTATCGGTGGACAGTTTAAAATATCACAGAATGTGATTGCTGCTACTGACGAGACTGGTAAAGAATATGTACTTTTTACCCCTCTGGCACCATATGAAACTCCCACTGCAATTGACTCGATTTGTGAGAATTATAACCGAATGATAGAAAATGAGGAGTTGGATGCGATTTTACTAATTCCAATCTTTATACATGATTTCCTTTGCATACATCCATTCAGCGATGGAAATGGAAGAATGAGTCGTTTGCTCACAGCTTTACTTTTATATAGAAGCGGATATGTTGTTGGAAAATATGTTTCTATTGAAAGCAAGATTGCAGCGAATAAAGACTTATACTATCAGGCCTTGGAAGACTGCCAGGAAGGTTGGCATGAGAATAAGGAAGATGTTACTCCTTTTGTAAAATACATGCTAAGAATAATTCTTGCAGCATACAGGGATTTTGAAGAGCGAGTAGATCTTGTGAGCGAAAAGCTTCCAGCAAAAGAGATAGTTAGGCGTGCTGTGTATAGTAAAATGGGTAAATTAAGCAAGAGTGATATTGCAGAGTTATGCCCTTCGATTGGAATAAAGTCTGTAGAGCTGGCTTTGAAACAATTAGTAGAAGATGGAGTCCTTTTGAAGAAGGGGTCAGGAAGATCAACCTTTTATGTTCGAAGCGATTCAGAATAGCAAGTCCCAATTCAACACATATATTAGGAGATAACTATTCCGTTAGGAGAAAAATAAGTCTGTAAATATGTTAAGACGTCAGTACAAGATATAGTAATCTTGTGGCTGGCGTTTTTTCTTTTGCCAAAATATCAACGATATTGAAGCTTTGCTTTTTCAAGAGACGCCTTTTGCATATTCTGCATATCTTTCTTATCCATCACATAAGAAATCTCTAGTGTTTCTGTATCGTAATCATAATATGCAGTATCCATAACACCCATTAATGGATTTTGGGTACAGGCTTCAGAAAGTGCAGCAACAATATTTTCAGAATCTGCACATTCCGGAAAATCTCCCAGATAAATATCCGTTTCTCCAGAAAGCATATTTAACGCAATCCACTCCGAAAGAGCAGAAGTTCCATATACACTTTTATTCAATTCTTCATCTAAATCAAAATCTGCAGTTTCTTTCGGTGTAACATTCTTTTCAGGCTCATCAGTGCTCTCTTCTGAGGTAGTAGTATCTGATGGAGTAGTAGTATTTGATGGAGTAGTGGTATCGGATGGAGTGGTAGTATCTGTTGGAGCAAATGGAATATTCACTTCTTCCTTTGCTGTCACTGATTTTGTGGAAAGGTCATCTTCTCTTTTTGTGAGCACATCTGTCTGTTCTAAAAATGCATGATAATCCATACCAGTAAAACTCATGAGCGGCAAATAGAGCGGTAAATTTTTAAACCGGGTATTGATGGTAACCGTACCATTTTCCAACAGGGAAACATGTGCCTGATGATACTGAATCAAAAATTCTCCGGTAGAACCATCTACCATTTCCACTTTTGCGTAAGCAGGAAGTTCAGACGCTTCCGTTATGTTGTATTCTTTTTGAAAGTCCTGACTTACGCGAATAGGAATCTGGTTCGCCAATTGGGAAACTTCGCATACGTTACTCATACCAGAACCTTTTTGGTCATTACTTCTGGCTACGACAAAATACGCATTATCTGGTGACAACAAACTATTTACGGAGTAGGTACTGTTTTTTATCTTTTCTAAATCAAGATCCGAACTGTTGTAGGATTTTCCATTGATTTCAAGGGTCTCATCCGGGCCTAACTGTTCCAGACCAAAAATGTCATGAAACTCTTTTTCATATTCTATTTGGGAAGTAAAATCATCATATGTACAGCAGGTTTCGTTGGTAGTCACCTCTAAATCACAATATCCGCAACCTCTTTCGTCATAGCTATATACTTCATAATAATCTGCGCCCTCCACGGCATCCCAGCTCAGATTATAAAGTCCATCAGAACCGACTGTCTGCGTAAGGGTAGGAGCAGAAAGTTCTTCCCCAGTTTCCCTCAGCAGCTGTTTCTTTATAGGAGAAGGTTCTGTTTGGTGAAATTGTTGTCCGATTTTTAGAGCCTTCATCATTAACATAAATATTTACCGGACGTGTCAATTCACTGTCATAAAACACTTTAAAACAACTTCTTTCATCCTGATCAAAATATCGATCCGGAAGATTATCATAAACAAACACATGATCCTTCTCTAAATTGTACATAGGTTCCGCATAATCGTATGCACTATCTTCCGCATACTTTGCTTTCAGATTTTCTACAACGGAAATATTCTTGTCAGAAGTATCCTTTTTTGTAGATGCTTTTGTAGATACTGAGATAGTATCCTTCGTTTCCGCAGATTGGCTACAGCCCGTAAGCAATGTGGCACACAAAAGCAGGGCCAGTGTTTTTTTCAAATTCTTTTTCATAACTATAATCCGCCTTTCTGCGAAAGGCACCAATGCGTCATGAAACGTGTTGATTGACTTTCGCTTTTCAATTCTCTCTCCCTTCTGATATAATTCCTTTATTAGACTGACACACTACAGAACACGTGGAGGT
>JBGVOM010000118.1:0-13123 GCA_045126515.1 Lachnospiraceae bacterium | reverse complement strand
AAGAGCCAAAAAAATTTTTTTGAAAACCTTAATTTTGGAAAATACACTATGAAAATCTGACAAAATGACAAACCCGTCAAGCCTTGTAATTACTGGGCTTGACGGGTATTTTATACTCAATTTTCTGCAAAAGTCAGGATAATAGCATCAAAATGTGGTAATGTCAAGGGATTTATTAAAATTTCTTTCGGAAAATCAATGTTTTCACACTCAAAATTCAATTTTAGTTGCATACGCTACCTTTTTCATGATATACTACTACTTACGGAAAAGGGGTGAATATTACATGAATGATAGTTTCTCAAACCTTGGTCGCTATATTTCTATCTTGGACAGACTTATGAAAATGTACTATAACCATGGACTGTCTGATTTTGAAATAGGCTGGGGACAGCAATTCTATGTGGAATATCTCTATGACCATCCCGGTGCTTCTGCACAAGAAATGGTGGAATACATTCGCGTAGATAAAGCAACACTGACCAAAATCATAAAAAAACTGGTGGAAATTGATTACATAAAGGTTGTAGGAGATGAAAAAGATAAACGTGTCAAACATCTCTATCTTACGGAAAAGGCAATTCCGGCAGTAAAACAGATTAAGAAAGTACATAACGATTTCTATCAGACTTTATGTTCCGGTATCTCGCCACCGGATATTCAGTTAACTGAACAGATTATGAAGCAGATGACAGAAAATATTAACCAGAAAATATGGCACAGAATGGAGAATAACATTGAAGACTAACGAAATCACAGATAAAAAACGTACTTTAATTTTTATCAATATTATAATAACTTGTATTGCCTCGTCAATGCTTGCTACAGCATTAACAACTGCACTTCCCTGCATGGTACAGGATTTTAATATAAGCGTTACAACAGGACAATGGCTGACTAGCGGATATTCTCTTGCTATGGGAATTATGATGCCGCTTACAGCGTTTTTAATTACCAGATTCCCTACACGCAAGCTGTATCTGACAGCTATTATTGGATTTATTGTAGGCTTAATGCTTAGTGTATTTGCTCCGAACTTTTTTATTTTAATGTGCGGCAGAATTCTGCAGGCATGCGGAAATGGAGTTCTTACTTCAATGGCGCAGGTTATAATTTTGACAATTTATCCTGACGAAAAAAGAGGAAGCGCTATGGGATGGTATGGTTTGTCAGTGGGAGCAGCCCCTGTAATTGCCCCTACATTAGCAGGCATATTGATTGATTCCATGGGTTGGCAAATGATTTTTTACATTGCAATAGCAATTATGATTATTTCACTTGTATTTGCTGTTTGTGTATTTGATAATGTTCTTGATACCGTAAAGAAAAAATTTGACGTATTATCATTTATCGTCAGCGCATTTGTCTTTGGAGGACTTACGTTGGGAATAGGCAATCTGGGTACTTATCCTTTTGTCAGTGTTCAGGTATTACTCCTGCTTGCAATAGGAATTGTTTCAGCTGTTATTTTTGTGTACAGACAACTTCATCTGAATGAGCCTTTTCTTGAAATCAGAGTGCTGACAGACAAAGATTTTACCTTAAGCGTTATCGGAAGTATGCTTCTTTACCTTGTAATGATGGGGTCTTCTATTATTCTGCCCCTTTATGTTCAATCCATTATGGGATATTCCGCTACCATTTCCGGTCTGGTTGCACTTCCAGGCTCGCTGGTAATGGCTATCATAAGCCCATTTGCCGGAAAGATATACGACAAAATAGGAATGAAATTATTGTTTGTTGCAGGTGCTTTGTGTATGCTTTTAAGTAATATTGGTATGATATTCATAAACATGCAGACACCTGTATGGCTTCCTGCATTTTATAATGTAATAAGATGTGTTTCCATAGGTTGTCTTTTAATGCCTCTGATTACCTGGGGAACAAGTGAAATCGGAAGTCATGCAACTGCTCATGCCACAGCACTTCTTACCTCATTAAGAACCATCTCCGGTGCAATAGGTTCCGCAATGTTTGTAGCTCTCATGACAACCGTTGCCAATAACTCATCTGCATCCTACGGAAACAACGCCCAAATTCACGGACTGAACATCACATTTTTGGCAATGTCAGCGGTAAGCACAATTTTGCTTTTAATTGCTGTATTTGGTGTGAAATCCAATAAAGAAGATTCTTAATAAACGAAACGTGCGCCACAAAGCGCGCACTATAAATCCCCGAACATCATTGTATATGATATTCGGGGATATTATATTGATTTTCTATTTCTTTACCGTCACAGATTTCACTGTACTATAACTTCCCTTTAATTTGGTTCCGGAAACTTTCTTATAGGAGCAGACTCTTACATAATATTTCTTTCCTGATGATAATTTGCTTATTTTCTTCGAAATTGTCTTATTATTTGAAATTGTTATATTCTTCACATTCTTGTTAAAGTTCTTATCCGTAGAATACTGCAGGATATAACCGGTTGCTTTCGTGTCCTTTTTCCATTTTACGGTAATGTTCTTTGATTTACCTGCTTTTAAGGAAGATACTTTCTGCTTTATCGGTTTTACTGTGATGGTTATCTTCTTTTCGGCTGCTTTGTATTCTTTGGTTTCTGCGGCTTTAATGGTGATAGTTGTCTTACCACAGCCTTTAATGGTGACTTTACCATTGGCAGATACGACTGCCACTTTTTTATCACTTGATATATAAGTAAGTATTCCATTACCATCTGTTTTTGCTCCTATAGTAAAGGATTTGTCACCATAAACTTTAGTAATGTTTTTTGCTATTATAGTTTGTGCTTTTTGCTGTGAAGAAACTGGACTTGGAGCTGCACTTGGGCTTGGAGTCACACTTGCTCTTGGCTCTGACGATGTAACTTCCTCTATGTAGCTATAGGAAATATTATTTTCTTTCGCAAATATTTCTGGGTAAGAGCCTTTCGTGCAGTATATGTGTATTTTAGATATACACCAACAATAAATAAATGCATTATTTTCTATACTCGTCACACTGGAAGGAAGTTTTATACTATTCAAATTATGACATGAAGCGAATGCACTATCCCCTATCATAACTACACCGGATGGAAGTTCTACACTGCTTAAATTGCTACAATTATAAAACGCATATCCTGCTATACATGTCACTCCTTCCGGAATCACTACGTCTCCACTGCATGTCTTTCCATCAATTAATATTCCATTCACAATAACCAACGGATTTTCTTTTCTCTTATTCCCCAGCCACTTTGTTCCTTCAAATGCATCGCTCCCGATATTAACCACACTTGACGGAATTTCTATATTAGTCAAACTGCTACAATTAGCAAACGCACCATTACCTATACTCGTTACTCCCAAAGGGATTTTAATACTGGTTAAATTACTGCAGCCACCAAAAACATTCGCTTCAATATTTTTTATACCGGATGGAAGTTCTACATAACTCAAATTATCACAGCGAAGAAATGAACCGTTCTCTATACGTGTTACATCTTCCGGAATCACCACATCTCCACTGCACGTTCTCCCGTCAATTAAATTTCCATTCACAATTACTAATGGATTTTCTTTCCTCTTATTCTCCAGCCACTTTGTTCCCTCAAATGCCGAATAAACTACATTCGTCACACTGGACGGGATTTCTATATCACTCAAATTACTACAGTTATAAAACGCATATGGCTTTATCTGTGTTACACCTGAAGGAATTTCTACACTGCTTATACTGTCACAGTGAGCAAACGCGTAATTCTCTATACTCGTTACACCTTCCGGAATCACCACATCCCCACTGCATGTCTTTCCATCAATTAGAATTCCATTCACAATCACTAACGGTTTTTCTTTCCTTTTATTCTCCAGCCACTTTGTTCCTTCAAATGCTGAATAAGATATACTTGTTACACTAGATGGAATTTCTATATTTTCTAAACTACTACATCCTGCAAATGCACTGTTTCCTATACTTACAACCCCTTCTGGAATCACAACATCCTTATCTGCTCCCAGATACTTCAGTAACACACCATCTTCAATCACAAAATACTTCGTTTCATCATCGGTATATTTATATGATATGCCTTCTTCCTTTGCATAGGATTCTGCATAAGAACCTTTCTCACAGAACATCACTATGGGAAGTGTCCCATTATCCTGCGGAAAACCAATCCCCCGAAACCATGCAAACGCATTGCTCCCTATACTGGTCACACTAGACGGTATTTCGATACTATCTAAGGCATGACATTCCGTGAATGCATAATCTTCTATACTAGTCAAATCCAGTGGCAGTTTAATACTCTCTAACTTATAGCATCTAAGAAATGCTGAATTTCCTATAGTTTTTAAACCTAATGGCAATTCAATACTCTCTAAGTCACTACATCCCGCAAATGCACCGCTTCCTATCCTTACCACCCCTTCCGGAATCACCACATCTCCACCAGAGCCTAAATACTTCTTAAGCACCCCATCTTCAATTACAAAATCATTTTCTTCACTAACTTCATCTGCACTCAATACCACTCCCTCATAAGTATTTTCGGCTGCCATTACATTAGAAACATCCGTAGCAGCCGCCATAATAGCGGTTGCTACTGTTAGTGATATTGCTTTCTTTAACCACTTCATTTTACACTCTCCTTATCAAACAATGGCAATGTATCTATTTTTATATTTTTTACTTTTTAACTGAAACAGATTTCACTGCACTATAACTTCCCTTTAATTTGGTTCCGGAAACTTTCTTGTAGGAGCAAACTCTTATATAGTATTTCTTTCCAGCTGTTAATTTGCTTATTTTCTTCGAAATTGTCTTATTATTTGAAATTGTTATATTCTTCACATTCTTGTTAAAGTTCTTATCCGTAGAATACTGCAGGATATAACCGGTTGCTTTGGTATCTTTCTTCCATTTTACAGTAATGTTCTTTGATTTACCTGCTTTTACGGAAGATACTTTCTGCTTCGCCGGTTTTACGGTGATGGTTATCTTCTTTTCTGCTGCTTTGTATTCTTTGGTTTCTGCAGCTTTAATGGTGATAGTTGTCTTACCACAGCCCTTAACGGTAACTTTACCATTAGAAGATACAACCGCTACCTTTTTATCTTCTGATGAATAAGTAAGCACTCCGTCGCCATCTGTTTTTGCTCCCATGGTAAAGGCTTTGTCACCATAGACTTTTGTAATGTTTTTTGCTGTGATGGTTTGTGCTTTTTGCTGTGATGGAACTGTAGTTGGGCTTGGTTTCTTACTCGGACTTGGCTCTACACTTGGGCTTGGCTCTGTACTTGGGCTCGGTTCTGCACTTGGGCTTGGCTCTACACTTAATGTTGGTTCCGCACTTGGGCTTGGAGCTGTACTTGGAGCCGGTTCCTCACTCGGACTTGGAGCTGCACTCACACTTGGTTCTGACGGTGTAATTACTTCTATGTAACTATATGAGATATTATTTTCTTTCGCATATGTTTCTGCATAAGATCCTTTGACACAATATACCAATATATTATAAAAATTACCAAAGCATACAAATGCCCGCTGTCCTATGCTGGTCACACTTGACGGAAGCTTTATACTACGCAGATTATGACATTCGGCAAAGGCATAATCCCCTATACTGTTCAAACTGGACGGAAGTTCTATACCACTTAAATTTCCGCAATTAAAAAATGCATTTTCCACTATACACGTTACACCTTCCGGAATTATCACTTTTCCACTGCATTTTTTTCCATCAATTAATATTCCATTTACAATAACTAACGGATTTTCTTCTCGTTTATTTTCCAACCATTTGGTTCCTTCAAACGCATAACCTTCTATCTCAGTCACGCTAGGTGGGATTTCTATGCTAATTAAACTACTACAGTCATCAAATGCATACCTGCCTATACGTGTTACACCAAACGGAATTATAATATTGGTTAAACTATCACACCCCCGAAAAGCAAAATCTTCGATATTTCTTACACCAGATGAAAGCTCTACATGATTTAAATTATCACAGCCACCAAACGTAAATTCCTCTATATTCGCTACACTTTCTGGTATTTTGATGCTTTTTAGATTATTACATCCATTAAATGCATGATTCTCAATTCTTGTTACCCCTTCCGGAATCACTACATCTCCACTGCATGTTCTTCCATCAATTAATATTCCATTTACAATAACTAATGGATTTTCTTTTCGTTTATTCTCCAGCCACTTTGTTCCTTCAAACGCATAATACGTTATGTCCTTCACACTGACAGGAAGTTCTATATTACTCAAATTACTACAGTCGTAAAATGCATATTCCTCTATCTTTGTTACACTAGATGGGATTTTTATACTTTCCAGATTATCACAACGATAAAATGCATACGCCTTTATATCGGTTATACCGTCTGAAATTTCTACACTGTTTAATTCACCATTGAACTCAAATGCATATCCCACTATACACGTTACACCTTCCGGAATCACCACATCTCCACTGCATGCTCTCCCGTCAACTAAAATTCCCTTCACAATTACTAACGGATTTTCTTTTCTCTTATTCTCCAACCACTTTGTTCCTTCAAACGCTAAAGATTCTATGTTTGTTACACTGGACGGAATTTCTATATTTTCTAAATTACTGCACTGGCTAAATGCACCATTCCCAATACTGGTCACACCTTCCGGAATTCTAATACTATTTAAACCACTGCAGCCACTAAATGCTTTGCTTCCAATGCTGGTTACGCCTTCCGGAATCACTACATCTCCGTCGGTTCCCAGATACTTCACCAATACACCATCTTTAATCGTAAAATATTTAAGTTCATCATCTATGTATCTATATGATATGCCTTCCTGCTTTGCATATGCTTCTGCATAAGAATCTTTATCACAGAATATAGTTATAGGAATATGTTTATATCCCGAAGGAGCACTCCACCAATTCCTCATAAACAGAAATGATGTACTTTCTATGCTTGTCACACTAGCGGGAATTTCTATACTTTCTAATTTATCACATCCCAAAAATGCGTAACCTTCTATCGTCATTAAATCCGACGGAAGTTTAATACTACTTAAATTATAACAACCTTCAAACGCTGAGTTTCCTATGCTTTTCAAACCAGCCGGAAGTTCGATGCTTTCTAAATCACTATTCTGCGAAAATGCACTGTTTTCTATTCTTACTACCCCTTCCGGAACCACTATATCTCCACTACATGTCTTTCCATCAATCAAAACATTATCAATGATTACTAACGGATTTTCTTCTCTTTTATTTTCCAGCCACTTTGTTCCTTCAAATGCATTTCCTCCAATGCTTGTCACACTAGATGGAAGCTCAATGCTACTTAAATTACTACAGCCACTAAACGCACTCTCCCCTATACTTGTTACACTTTCAGGAATCTTTATGCTACTTAACTTACTGCATCCACTAAACAGCTCACTCTCTATACTGGTTACACCGGACGGAAGCTCTATACTACTTAATTTACTGCAGCCACTAAACGCCTCGGTCCCTATACTCGTTACACTGGTGGGAATTTCTATACTGCTTAAGTTAGTACATTCTGAAAACGCACCACTTTCAATACTGGTTACACTGGTAGGGATTTCTATGCTGCTTAAGCTTGTGCACTTAGCAAACATATCATATCCTATACTTGTTAAACTGGTAGGGATTTCTATACTACTTAAACTACTGCAGCTTAAAAACACACCAGCCCCCAAACTCGTTACACTGGTGGGGATTTCTATACTGCTTAAGCTTCCGCATCCGGAAAACGCAAGAGCCCCTATACTTGTTACACTGGACGGAATTTCTATACTGCTCAGACTATTACATTCATAAAACGCATAATGTCCTATACTCGTTACGCTGGACGGAATTTCTATACTGCTCAAACTATTACATTTATAAAACGCCTTATCTCCTATACTTGTCATGCTGACTGGAATTTTGATACTACTGATACTATTGCTATCACAAAATGCATACTCTTCTATACCTGTTACACCTTCTGGAATTATCACATCTCCACTGCATGTAGTTCCATCAATTAAAATTTCATTTATAATGACCAATGGATTCTCTTTTCTCTTATTTTCCAGCCATTTTGTGTCTTCAAACGCATGATATCCTATGTGTGTCACACCGGCAGGAATTTCTATACTACTCAAGTTGCTGCATCCACTAAACACACGCTCCTCTATCTCTGTCACACTGGCTGGAATTTCTATACTACTT
This sequence comes from Lachnospiraceae bacterium, assembly GCA_045126515.1. Classification (GTDB taxonomy): domain Bacteria; phylum Bacillota; class Clostridia; order Lachnospirales; family Lachnospiraceae; genus RUG11237. The sequence continues at coordinate 4,929 of JBGVOM010000118.1, read as the reverse complement.
AAGCTACTACATCCACGAAACGCACCATTTCCTATATGAGTCACGCTGGCTGGAATTTTGATACTACTTAAACCACTACAACCTGAAAATGCATTGCCCATTATATTCTCCACGGTCTCAGGAATCGCTATACAATTTATAGTACTACAATCTCCAAACGCACTAAACCATATGGAGTTCACCCCTTCTGGAATCACCACATCTCCACCAGAACCTAAATACTTCTTAAGCACCCCATCTTCAATGATAAAATCACTTTCTTCACTGGCTTCTGCCTCATTTAATACCACTTCCTCCTGGGTACTTTCAGCTGCCATGACATTAGAAACGTCCATAGACGCTGCCATAATAGCAGCTGCTACCGTTAATGATATTACTTTTTTAATTCTTTTCATCTTATAATCCTCCTTATTTTACCTCAACAACAATCGTATCCTATTCCATCATCAATTTCAAGTCATCTTCCCCCACGGATACTCTGCAAACATATACGCAATCAGCTGGCAGCGTGAACTGAACTTCTCCGTTTTCAGCAATTCCCTCACTTCTTCTCTGGTATAAAACTTCGGTTTAATCTGCTCATTCTCCGAAGTATGGTCACTGAAGGTCCCTTCTGCCTCCACAAATGCTATATTAGTCATAGTATCGGAAATTGCCACTGCCGCATAAGAAGATGGAAGAACTTTTGTTATTTTCTTAACAGACAACCCTGTTTCCTCATAAAGCTCACGCTTAATACATTCTTCCATGGTTTCCCCTTCTTCAATCATTCCCGCTACTAAATTGATAATTTCCCGGTTTACACCCATACGGAATTCACGTAACAGCAAAAGCTTGTCATCCATAGTTACTGCGATGGAAACGCCGCTGGATTTTCGTCCAATATCTTCCGGTGACTTTAACTCCCTGCGGCTTACAATTTCATATTCTTTTTCTCTGCCTGCCTTATTTATATAAGTCAGCACATAATTCTTTAAATATTTTCCATCCTTCACTTTCCTTAAATCAGTTAACTTCATAATAATTTCACCTCATTTTATGTTATGTCCTTTAAAGTTATCTGTTCATGTAAAGGCTTTTTTTGCTTCTTTCTGGTGATTTCCACCATCTGTAACTTTGTCATATCCACCAGAGTTGTAGGAACGGAATCTTTTCGTAACAATTCATGTAATTCGTGCATTAACTGCGCCCGGTCCTCTTCCTGCTCCATATCAATAAAATCCACCAGAATAATCCCAGACAGATTTCTAAGTTTTATCTGATTTGCCACTTCTTTCGCTGCTTCTAAATTAATCTTCAAAAAAGTTTTCTGACGATCTTTACGTTTACTGTCGCATTTCCCAGTATTTACATCAATGACTGTGCAGGCTTCCGTAGGCTCAATCACAAGATAAGCCCCCGATTTCATCCATACCTGACGTTGCAGTGCCCGTTCTAAATCTCTTGTTATATTATATAGGGCAGCTAAAGGCAGGGTTTCATCTTCATAAAATTTCAGCTTTTCCTTATCTTCCGGCTGATATTTAGAAAGATATTCTCCTAATTGTTCATATACAGGCTCCACATCGGTTATAATTTTATCCAGCTCATCGGTATAAATGTTACGAAGACGCTGCACATAGAACGGTTCAGAGTGGTATACCACACTGAACGCAGTTCTGTGAATAGCAGTTTCTTTAATCTTTTGTAACCGTGCCATCAGAAAGTCGAACTCTTTTTGCAATATATCCTGAGTGGCTGTAGCTGCATTGGTGCGAATCACGATTCCATTTCCCTGCAAATCCAATGCTTCAAAAAATTCTTTTAATTCCTGCTTTTTTCCCGAATGAATCTTACTGGAAATCCCAATTTTCTGATTGCCTGTGGTAATTGCCATATATTTTCCCGGAATATTCAAATTCGAGGAGACTACAGGCTCCTTTGTCTTTAGTGCTTCTTTCTCCACCTGTACTAAAATCTCGTCTCCCTGTACAAGTTCTTTTCCCCCTGCTTTTTTTATATATATAGGATTCGGATTTTCCTTTAAGGAATAATAACAAATGATTCCACCTTCAATTTGTACAAAGGCAGCCTGAATATTTTTTACAATATTCATCACCTTTCCCACATAAATGTTTCCGAGAATGGACGTTTCCTCTTTTCTCCGGCATTCAAACCATAAAGGCTTTCCTTCCTGATATCCTGCTGCCACAAGAGTCTTTCCAAGCTCCGTAATAACAAGATTACTCATAAAAATCTTCTCCTAAAGCTTCCAATGACACAAATTTGTGCTTATCTTCTTCTCCCATATCTGCATAAAGGTCAAGACGTTTTACCTTAAGGGCAAACTCATCCATGGAAATGCCTGCATACTGGGCAAATGCATTGAAAATCAAATCCGGCTTAATATTATTGGCACTTCCGGCACCAATCATCATATAAATTCCGTCTTTATCTTCCCTTACTTCATACATATAAGCCTTTAAATCAATTTCTCTTGTGTTTTTCTTTGTCTGCTTTGTAACTACAATGCTGTCCTGAGCACAAAACGCAAGGAATTTTTCTACCGAAAATCCTTCCGGCACATGACCTTCTCGGAAACTTACCACGTAATCTGCCGCTGCCACAAGGCTCATGGCATTTCCGGCATTATCTGCAAGTAACTTTACACTTTCTACGGTAACCCCTTCTACCATAACTTCATTTAACCGTCTGCACATGTCTTCGGAAGAAGTGACTGAATTTGCTTCAATATCCAGATATTCACCATCACTATATACACCCACACCTAGAGGCAAGGCAAAAGACATAATCTGGTGAGGGTTAAAACCCTGAGAATAAGCAATATCAATATCTGCCCGGCGCATTGCTTTCTGAAAATAACGCATCATATCAAGATGTCCTATAAACACCATAACACCGGATTTTGTAAACTTAATTCTTAGCTTCAAAACATACACCTCCTCCAAATGCAGCTGCACCACAGCCCTGACATGCCATACGGCAGTTCGGCGTAACTGTCTCATTTTTAGCACGCTGCCATTCTCTCTTGAAAAATTCTTTCGAAACACCTACATCAATAAAATCCCATGGAAGCACTTCATCTAAATCACGCTCTCTCTTGGTATAGAACATGATATCAACGCCTTCTTCTTCAAATGCTTCCATCCACAAATCATTCTGGAACGTTTCTGACCAGGCATCATAAAGACATCCCTTACGGTATGCATTTAAGATAACTTTTCCAACTCGGCGGTCACCTCGGGCAAGAACACCTTCAAGTACTGTAACATCAGCTTCATGATAATTATACTTGATGCTCTTTCTGTTTAACTGTTCTTTTACGGTATCGTTTACTATATGTGCCTTTTCCAAAAATTCTTCCTTTGTGTTCATGGAAGCCCATTGGAATGGTGTAAACGGCTTTGGAACAAAAAACGAAGAACTTGCCACAATTTGTACCTTGCCGTTACGTTCAGACTTAGGAATCTCATAATAACGTTCCGCTATTTTTTCTGACAAATAGGCAATTCCTTTGATATCTTCTTCTGTTTCTGTAGGCAGACCTAACATAAAGTACAACTTCACTCTGTTCCATCCGGCTTCAAAGGCAAGACCTGCCCCCTTAATAATCACATCTTCCGTAAGCCCCTTATTAATCACATCACGCATGCGCTGGGAACCTGCTTCCGGTGCAAAAGTTAAACTGCTTTTTCGAACATCTTGAACCTTGCTCATAACATCCAGTGAAAAAGCATCAATACGCAGAGATGGTAAAGATACATTGACACCTTTTCCCTTAAATTCATCAATCAAAAAGTTTACCAGTTCTCCCAACTTAGAATAATCACTGGAACTTAAAGAACTTAAAGAAATTTCTTCATGCCCTGTATTTTTTAACATCTTATAGGCTCTGTCCTTTAACATTTCTACATCACGTTCCCTTACCGGACGATAAATCATTCCTGCCTGACAGAAACGACAGCCACGGATACAGCCACGCTGAATCTCTAACACCACCCTGTCCTGAGTCGCTTTAATAAAAGGTACTACCGGCTTTTCCGGATAGTAAGTATTTGTTAAATCCATAACAATCTCTTTTTTAATGGTACGAGGCATGTCCTCATATTTGGGCTTAAATTCTGCAATGGTACCATCCTCATTGTAACTCACTTCATACATGGACGGAGCATAAATACCCGGAAGTTTTCCTGCTTCACGCAAAAACTCCTCTCTGGAAGAATTTTTTGCTCTATGCTCTTTATATAAATCCAGCAATCTGCGATAAATAGTTTCTCCCTCACCCATATAAAACAAGTCAAAGAAATCTGCCAATGGTTCCGGATTATAGGAACATGGACCACCCCCAATTACAATCGGATGCTCCCAGGTTCTTTCTTTACTTTCCAACGGAATTTTACTTAATTCCAATACCTGTAAAATATTTGTATAGCACATTTCGTACTGTATTGTGATTCCTAAAAAGTCAAAATCCTTGATTGGATCCTGAGACTCTAAGGCAAACAATGGAATATCCTGCTCCCGCATAATTTTATCCAAATCCATCCACGGAGAATACACCCGTTCACAATACACATCTTCCCACTGATTAAACATATCATATAAAATCTGTATGCCAAGATGAGACATACCAATCTCATACACATCCGGAAAACACATGGCAAAACGCACATCGATGTTGGATAAATCCTTCACCACACTGTTTACCTCATTACCAATATATCTTGCCGGTTTTTCAATCTTTAATAATATTTCATCTGATAACGCCTGTTTCCTCACGTTAAATCCTCCATTAATAAACTAATGTTTTTTCCTTCAATTTTTAGTTTCAAATGCTACATTAGTATAGCATTTAGAGGGAAATTTGTATATAGTCAAAAGCGAAAAAGCTGTAACAGTTCAGCCTTGACGGTTAACAGGACGCCCATA
>JBGVOM010000117.1:0-2990 GCA_045126515.1 Lachnospiraceae bacterium | reverse complement strand
TTGATTAAGAAAAATCAGGGAAAGAGAGCGGCTGACAGATATCTTCAAGGCCAAAAGAATAAGCAATCTTACCAACAGGGAAACCAGACGAATAAGGGTTCGAGAAAGCCAGATAATGAGAAGAAAAAAGGTGATAATGAGAGTGGTAGTAATACTAAGACATTATTCAGAGGTGATAGAGCTAGTGTAGTTCCTGATGATGTATTCCAAAACGGATTTAAACCGAAGGGAACACATAATGATGCATTGTTACATACTAAAAGCAATACAACTGCTGGAAATTTTGTATCTACTTCTGGAGATAAAACAATTGCTACAGAGTTTGCTGGTAAAAATGGTTATGTATATGTAATACAAACCGATAATTATGTTGATATAAATAGCACATATGGAGCAGGAGCATATTTTCCAGAACAAATGGAGTTTTCGATACCAGGTGGAATAAAACCATCTGAAATTGTTGGTGCATATAAAAAACAAGGTGGAAAAATCATAGGAGATTTTATTCCTAATCCGAATTTTGGAGGAAATTAATGGAAAAAGAAATATGTAATGTTATATGCGTAGAAAAAGAACAAAATAAAAATGCAGTAATTGAATTAACAGAAAGTGAAGATAGTGTTACAATCAAGTTTTCTCTAGGAAAATTATTGTTGGAAAAAGTAGGAGATAATTATTTTGATACATTAATAAAATTAAGGGAAGAACTTGAAAAATCAAATATTAAATTGTTGTGTAAAGGTTGCTGTAAAAACGTTTATCCGTCTGGAATGCTATTATGTATGGGTGCAGGACGTAATGCTTATACATTAATATATGGAGAGCAGGCTAAAATGGATTCATTAGTTGATATATTTGCTTCTTGTTCGGTAGATGAATATGCATCAATAAAGGAACAATTAGAATATTTTGAAGAATGGACATGTAGCTTAAGGAGATGACAATATGGCAATATATTTTTACAAAATTAATGATGAATATGGTTGTTTTTCAAATTTTGCACATTATGATTTTGAGTTAGATGGAAAAAGGTGGATGACTAGCGAGCATTACTTCCAAGCACAGAAATTTTTTGGAACAGAATATGAAGAAGTAATCCGTTTACTTGATAATCCAATGAAAGCAGCAGAGATGGGAAGAAATAGAAACTTGCCATTGAGAGAAGATTGGGAACGAGTAAAAGATGATATTATGCGAAGAGCTGTATGTGCAAAATTTACACAGAATAAAGAAATTAGAGATATTCTCATTTCTACTGGTAAGGAAACTATTATTGAAAAAACAACCAATGATTATTATTGGGGATGTGGAAAGGATGGTTCGGGGAAAAATATGTTGGGAATTATCTTGATGGAGATAAGAGAAAAATTATTATTTCTTTAATTATGTCTATACATAAGGACGCTCAACAAAGTAAATTATTTTGGGCTACTTAAGGACATTCGAAATCAAAACTGAATAGTAAGCATTAAAGCCAGCTGTGTATTGATAACATCAGCTGGCTCTTGCATTATGTAATATTCTCATCTGTATTTGTCCACTGGAACTGCACCTCGGAATTATAAAGTTGGTTGCTTACCATTAGCTCAGTATCGCTATCAAGACGGACTTTCTGGAAGTAGAATCCCTTATTCATAAAATACTGCCCCAGCTTCATCTTCATGATATGTTCAGCCTCTTCTCTATTGAAAGTGCTATCTGATTTTGGCGGTGTGCTTCGGCAGTAGTACAAAAATGGATATTCAGCGTTCTGTAGGAAGTCAGCTACCTTCTGGTGGAAAGGCTGATATTTGTAACCAGTAACAGCACAAGTATGCTCTGAACCGATATATGGTACATCCAACAGTACCAGTTTGTCCGTATTATCATTTTTTAAATAGTTAAGGCAGTCCTGCTGTGTAATAACAGCATTTATTTCGTATTCCAGAATATTCTATTAGATTCTCAACACAATATGAAGTTCCTATGTGCGAAGAATTTAATGAAATAACAGGAGAAAAAATACATTATGATGATTACAATTATGCAGTAGAAAGTGTGGGATTAGACCATAACCATGATCAGGAAATATTTAAGTTATTAGGATATGCTGATTTGTGTCAAGGTAGTATGTTGGTAGAATGTGAAATGGTATGTGCTGGTATAAGCTGTGGCAATTTTGACTATATACCTTTGAGGGAAAAATATAAAGATAAAGCATCAGATTGGGTACTTCTATTTCAAGTAGACACCATTTCAAATTCGGATTTTGAATTGATGATTGGAGACACTGGAAGATTGTATTATTATATTCGAAAAGAGGATTTGAAGAATAAACGATTTGATAGGTGTTGGTTTATGACACAGAGTTTATAAAAAGGCTAGTTAGTTCAAGAAAAATCCTAGGTGTTTCATGTGATAAGCACCTTGGATTTAGAAGTTTTATAGTCATGAGTTACAAGAAATGGCGAGAGTTAGGATAAGCATACGTTCGTGTATGATCTTTGCGGCAATATCATCAAAGAGATTGATGCCAAAGGCTATGAACTGGGAGATACCAACGAGAGCCGGGTAGGGACGTTATTTATCTATAACTTAGCAGGCTGGATGCTAGAAAAGAGAGAGCCGTTAAACATCAGCGAAAGCGGTGAAGTATCCTACCGCCTGACTACCTATGAATATGACAAAAATGGAAATCTGACAAAAGAAAAACGTTTCTTAGAGTACCAGACGGAAACCAGCCGAAGCGGCAAAATTCATGTAATTTCCTATGAGTACGACAAAATCAACCGCATCACCCGTGTCACAGACACCACAGGAGCAGAGCTGCGATATACTTACAACAGCCGCAATGCCCTGACTTCCATCAGGGAAAAGATGGAAGAAGGAAAGTGGCGGGAAATGCATTACTTCTACCGCAGCAACGGACGGCTGGAACGGGTTGCAGAAACAGCAGACAGAGAAGGCTGTGGAAAAGGCTATGCCCAGACCAGATATGAGTATGATGCCAG
>JBGVOM010000116.1:0-5927 GCA_045126515.1 Lachnospiraceae bacterium | reverse complement strand
TTTTTTTATAATATTTTAATCGACTATGGGCGTCCTAATAACGCAAAAACTGAACTCCTATACCCTATACTTGTCCACCGTTTCGCGAATGGTATCTAAAAACTTTTTTCCCCGATGGTGTTAATCTTATTCCACATGGCCTGACTTCCACCGGAAGTAATAACCGACAACCGAATCCTATCGTCCATCTGCAATAGTGTAACATTCATGCTTACGCGGTTGTTTCCCAGCCAGCTATATCTCTCATAAACTCGTACTGCACACCTGCAATCACCAATATCAAGATCGGAATAACCTTCCTTTGTGGCTGTAACGCTTCCATTTAGTACCGCATTTTCAATATTTCCAAGAATAATTCCAAAGTTTCCTTTTAACTCGCACTGTATTTTTGCCATAAGCTCCTTCCCCCCTTAATAATCAAACCTCCGTTTTTATCATATAATATCCTTAGTACAAGCCACAGCTAAGGCACCTGGTCCGATATGACAGGATACACTTAACGACAAAGGATCCATATGTATCGGAACTCCCGGAAATTCTTTTTCTACTTCTGCCTTAAATTCCAGTGCTGCTTCTTTATTTTTGGTATAAGCAATCTGAAGCTTCATGCCTGCATTACCACCTTCTGGACAAAATCTTGTGGCAATATCATTTTTAATGGCATTTATCATAGTTGCCTTTGCCTGTTTCATGGTACGTGCCTTTGAAAAAGCATCCAACTTTTCTCCCTGAATCTGTAATACCGGCTTAATTTTTAACAATGTGCCCAGTGCTGCTGCCGCCGGAGTAATACGCCCTCCTTTTTTCAAATACTTCAAAGTATCCACAGTAATATATATACTGGAATCAAATCTGGTGTCCTCAAGTATTTTTTTGATTTCTTCACCATTTTTCCCCTGGCCTGCAAGTGCTAAAGCATCCATTGCAGACTGACGTTGAGTAACAGAAATACGCTGATTATCTACAACAAATACCTTTCCCTCATATTCCTGTGCTAACATCATAGCCGTCTGGCAGGAGCCGCTTAAACCGCTGGACATAGGAATATGCACAATCTGTTCATACTCTTCCAACATCTTATCCCACAACTTTGTAATACTTTCAATAGACGGCTGAGAGGTAAAAATCTCCGAGCCCTCAGTTAATTTTTCATAAAACTGTTCCTGTGTTAAATCTATATCCTCAAGAAATGTTTCGTCATTAATATTAAACGGCATAGGAAGAACGGTAATTCCTAATGTTTTCGCCTCTTCCTGTGTAATTCCACTATTACTGTCAGTAATAACTGCTATCTTACTCACATCGACTCTCCTTTTCCCTTTCGTTCTTTTAAAATAATAATATAGAATAGCATAACTTGCAAGCACTTTCTCGCTTACTCCCGGCTGTATATCTGCTCTTTTTCCATCAGCATGGCGTTAATCTCTGCACCAATCAGCATAATATACATACACATATACAACCACAGCATTACGATAATCAGCGTGGTAAGGCTACCATACATATTGCTCATATTACTAAAATAATCCACATACAAAGAAAAACCAAAAGAGAATAATGACCAGCTGATTGCCGTAAACACCGCTCCCGGAATCTGAAATTTAAATCGTATTTTCGTATTAGGCATAAAATGATAAATCACTGCAAAAAGCAGTACCAGAAACAAGACAGAAATCACATATCTGTTTCTTAAAATTGCTCCTGTTATGTTGCCAATAAAAGGAATCTTCACAATCAGAAGTGCCTGAATCTTATTTCCAAACACTACTAAAATCAAAAGCAATAAAATTGCCAAAATCATTAAGATTGTATAAAAAGCTCCATAAACTCGTAGCATCAGGTAATTTCTGGTTTCTTTTACATCAAAAACAGAATTCAACCCCTGAATAATGGCTGTAACACCCTTTCCTGCCGTCCATAAAACTACAATTACAGAAATAGAAATCATTGTACTTGATTTTCCGTATATCTCATCCACGATGGAGATAATCAGTGGGTCAATAGACGAAGGAACCACGCCTACAAAAAGCGATAACACATCCGACTTGTGTAGGGAGGTAAACTGAATCAATGTAAATAAAAGCATCATACAGGGAATAAAGGATAGCATGATAAAATATGCTGTTTTTGCCGCGTATGCACTTACATGCTTTTCATTTAGCTGGCTGGTAAAATTTTTAAGTTTTTTATAAATATTTAAAATTGTCAACAGCATATTTATCACCTGATTTAATATAATTTCTTCAACTCAATTCCCTCATAAAAAAACTTCAGTATTTCTTCATAGCTTTTTCCCTGTGCCGCCATAGATTTCGCTCCATTCTGACTCATTCCCGCACCGTGGCCATAACCACCGCCAGACATTTCATATGCCACCACAGTTTCCTTATCCTTTTCATCCATTACAGGACGCACTGTCGTATATGCACTTGGTAACATAGAAAGACTGTCTACACAAGTTCCGTCATTTCGTTTTAAATTTGTGTTTACCGGTGCAAGAAAGAGGCGGATATTATATTCTGTCAGTACTTTCACCGTATTCTTACTTCCCTTAATAATCATTTCTGTGGCAACGCCGCCCTGACCACGTTTTGTTATATTAATTGATTTTATAGTACCCACAGTATCAACCGGAACACTTTCATATTTTCCCTCTTCGTTGCGAGTAAGGATATTATCTGGATTTGCCTGATACCGGCTCATCATATTATTATCGATATTACGTTTTAACTGCTGTAAGCTGACTCTGGTACTCCAACGATACCATTGCACATCACTATCATAGGCTGAATAAGTTTTATCTTTAATAAAGGCACTGAACGCCTCCTCCGTGGTCAAATCCAGATATTCCCTGCTTTCATTGACTGTATGGCTTGTAATATACGGCTTCTCTTCCGCCGAATCCCAGATGCCCGCATCCGTAGTCACTCCGCAGGAAGTAGAATAATAATAAGCATCTATTACCTGGTCATTGTAAACTGCCACTTCACCACAAGTTTCTTTCACTGCTCTGGTTGCATCTTCATTCGCATCAATATTGTGGTATACCTGATAACTTACACTATCATCTACATGAGCACCATACTGAGCATACCCATTATATAAAATTTGATTGTAGGCATAGCTCCTTGCACATACTGCCTGTGTCTTTAATGCCTCAATACCGTAATTTTGTGGCATTTCACTAGGAACCACATCATACAAATATTCCTCTAACAACACCTCATTAACAACAATCAGTCTGCCATCCACTTTCGCAATCTCGAAATTGCCACAATAGGACGGCTGCCCGCAGGCACGTTCTATTGAAGTTAGTATTATTCTTCCAGTGCTGTTTACCGGCGTAATATATACCCTGCCATCTTTCATTCTTTCACCATCAGCAGTCAGTTCTATGGTATCTCCCGCCTTTAAAGTTTCTTCTGTGTCTCCATGTTTCACCACCGTATCCCCGGTCACCTGAATATTCACCTTATCATGAAAGATATCCGCATATCCGGTGCTTTTAATTAAAACTCTAATATTCTGCATATCCGGTGTCTTTCTCACTAAAGCTGCACACAGCTTGCCATCCCCCACCACAAATTCTGCTAAATCATATCCTACTACCAAATCCCTTTTTCCACCAATGGAAAGTTCTGCATAAGTTCTATAAATAGAAAAACTTTCATCATAGGCTAATTTTCCGTAACCCTCAACTTCGATTCCGTCATCACTTATAGATAACACCTTACCATGAATCAAATCCTTTTTCAAAGCAACATGCTTTACCTGTCCGTTTCCAATGGTAATGTCTCCAATGGTTTCTTCTATGTCTTCTTCCAACGGAACATCAGTCAGTTCCACATACCCATCCATAGTATAAATACAAAGCACATTATTTTCATACTTATCCAGCCAGACATTTTTCACGACTGCATCTTCTTCATTTTCAGCAATCTTATATATCATAACCTTATCATACATTAAGTATTTATTGTTTTTATATTTTTCCTTTGAAATATCAATCCCCTGATATTCCACCAATCCCTTTTCTGTGTATACTTTGTTTTTATTTTCCTCTTCGGATGCTTCTGAAATAATCGTATAGTCTGCCTCATAAACCACTTCAGACATTTGCAATTTTTCCACACATGCCATATATATAGTAAACCATTCTGCTTCTGTCAGTTTTTTCTTTTCACCTTTTCCAATGATTGGATATACTGCTGCACTTCCACATAATTGGCTATAGATTTCTCTCCCCTTGCTGACGGTAACATACTTCTCTCCGTCCCAAAACCCGTCATCAAAAGTTTTATTCGTAATATATTCCAGGAGTCTGGAAGCATCTTCCGATGTAATGTATTCTCCTTCTTCGTTCTGATTTTTATTGGTATTGACTGCCACTATCACCATGATACCCAATAACAACATGCACAAAACAATTGCAATACACTTTTTTCGGATTCTTTCATCTCTCATACTATTTAATTTCAACTTTCTTGCCTCCCTGTTCACAGCAATATATTACTTGCAAAAAAGATGGGAAGCAAATTGCTTCCCATCTTAATAACCCAAAATGCCGTTTCCTGCACTTTGACGCCTAGCAAAGCTAGGTGGGTAACCGCAACATTTCTTCAGTCTTCCGCTGCGTAATGACGGCTTGACATCCAATTTGCAATATAGGAATCCCATAAACGTAAATGTAGGTTCAAAATAGCAGGAGCATCGAACACCTCAGGAACTATTCATGTTTTGATTATACCTTAGTATATGCCGATTTTCAAGCATTAATTCAAATCTTGTAAACAAAATGTAATATTTCTCTATATCTCACAAATTTTAAATCTAATTCTTTGTACTAATATATCTTGACAAAATCAAAAAAACGGTTCCAATAATGGAAAGTACGCTTTGAGTACTTTTTATTATTACGAATGAAAAATCACCGCATTCCCAAGAACACGGTGATTTATAAAATCATTTGATATTATTTTTCAGATAATTATACTTCTGAAACAACTTTCTTAAGAGCTTCTAAAGCTTCATCTGGAAGTTTATCATATCCTTCTTTATTCTTAGCAAATCCTTCTACAGCATCTACACGGTTCTGCATAGCAGCCTTTAATGCTTTTACGTATTCCGGATCATTTAAGTCTGGTGTAAAGTCACCTGTCTTACCTGACCAGTCATACATAATTTCGATATCTTCGAAGTTGCCCCATTTTTCAAATTTAGCTTTTCCTTCTACGATTGTTTCAAGAATTCCTAAAGTATCTTCCTTCTGGCACTTATGTCCCATGAAGTCACCTGTATTTACGATGTAGCAGTCTACGTTCTTTTCTTCAACTAACTTCTTGAACTTTTCATAATCATTTACTAATGGATAAGTTCTGAATGGGTTAGCGTAAGGAACAATTCTTAATGCATTTAAGTCAGTACCTGCTGCAACACGTTCTGCAGTAGAAGTCTTTGTTGCAAGTGTAGCACCCATAACGGAAGCTAAAGCTGCACCTTTCAACTTAACTACTGGTGGAATGGTAGGATCTTTCATAATCCAGAAGATTGCATTTACAGGAGCATCAATCTTATCTACACGGTTTGGTGACCATAATTTAGACTTAATAGCACGTCCATTACCATTTCTGATATCTTCTGTTACTAACTGAAGTTTTCCGTTTTCGTCTAATGTTGCAGAACAGTTCTGTGCTGTTAATAAATATTCATTATCAGGACATCCTGTAGGATAATCTGCTGTCTTATCAAAATATGTTGGCTCTAATGCTACAGATGAACATGTATCTGTGTTGATGATAAATGCATCATCATGAAGAACTTTAATACCACCAAATGCATCATATTTTCCATCATGCTTTGCATGTGTCAATGTAGATTTACCAGATCCTGATAATCCATATACAGATGCAACGAACTTCTTACCACCT
>JBGVOM010000115.1:0-29892 GCA_045126515.1 Lachnospiraceae bacterium | reverse complement strand
AATGAAAAGTCTAATCCCCCAGCTATGCTGGGGAGAATAGGGTAAGTGGAAACGATGAGGATATTAATAAAAAGCCTCCTATGATACAATGAGAATGGTGTCGCAAGCCAAACTCAAAGAATAGGAGGCGGTCCAAATGGACAATAAGAGTTTATCACATACCCGATGGAAATGCCAGTACCATATAGTTTTTATCCCAAAGTATCGGAAGAAAGCACTGTACGGGCAGATAAGAAATGATGTAAGAGAAATTATCAATACCCTTTGTAAGTATAAAGGAGTAGAGATTATTGCCGGAGCAGTCTGTGTGGATCATGTGCATTTAAGTGTAGCAATTCCACCGAAAGTCAGTATATCCAATTTTATGGGATATTTGAAAGGGAAAAGTACGCTGATGATATATGATCGACATCCCGAATTGCAAAGTAAGTGGAACAAAGCATTTTGGGCACGAGGATATTATGTTGAGACAATTGGTAATATAACCGACGAAGCCGTGCAGAAGTATATTAAGGAGCAAGCCGAAGAGTCCCGCAAAGAAGATATGAGAAGTACCGCTTTATAGCGGACCAGTAACAGTGCTTGCGATACCGCCCTTATGGGCGAGCAGTAAAATGGCCCTTATGAGGGCTAATAGCAAACCACCAGTTGAACTGGTGGTTGCTGACTAGAGTAAAATAAGGAGCATTACAAATGGAAGTAAGAAAAGCAGATAAGCATGATTATCCATTATATCCAATAGCATTATGCCAAGAATTTTTGAAAACGCAGGCATTGGATATGATGCTGGATGAAATAACACGAGACATAAAAAAGAGAAAGATAAAATATTCCGTAATTAGTGCTTGGTATAAACCTGAAGAAGATGAAAAATTTAGAACACATGGTTATGTAAACGAGCATCATGTGTTGTTTTATGAAGTACCAATTAACTGAATGGAATGATACAAATTCCAGTTTTCAGAACTGGTTCAATCAGCATTTGGAATTGGTAAATGTTTATTTTTATATTTGGAGAGGAGGTAATTGGTGATGGAAATTTGGATGGTATCTGAAAACTAAACTAGTATAATGGAGGTTTCAGATGGGAAAAAAGAAAAGAGAACATATAGTATTTGATCAAATGCTAAAGCAGAAAAAGAGTATTCCTTTTTCGATAATAAATAAGGAATGTTCCAAAAAATAGAAAAAAAAATCTATGAAAGGAGCAAAGGAGAATGAATAAAAAAGTTCTTTTTATAGGTGGTTCACCTTGTAGCGGTAGGCACCGGAGAATCCGTCCCGAAGCTGTTAGAGTGTGAGGTGAGAGTCCCGTTTGGCGATACGCCTCACGCTCTTACAGCTACGTGGACTAGTCGCAGGTGCCGAGAGCGGCTCTCCAGAGACAAACCGACAGTTCCTTCGCCCCCTCTTGCCACACCTTCCCCTACAAATTTTACTTTTTCCCAACCACAATCTTCTCAATCCCCCGCATATCTGCAGCAATATCTGTAAAGGAGCTGTAAAAGCTTCCGAAAATCTTACTGGTTTTAGACAAACAGAACAAATCAATCAACGCATCATGCATTCCTTCCACGCTATCCCTTGCCAAAGTCTTTGAGGTATTAGAGATAATAGCATTACCAAATTCTTTTCGTAGACGTTCTTCTTCCGTGATGTCATCTGTTGCGATATAAAATTTCGCATCAGGAAACAGTTTTAGTTCCTCACGGATTGCAGTGGAAAATTCATCACTTTTGCTGTTGGCAATGGCCCAGGTGTTGTCCGTTCTTCGGATATGTACTCCCACAGCGTGCTTTCCGAAATTCTGAGCAATCTCGTCAATCCGTTTCGTCAGACTGGCGGTAGGCACAAACAGGTGATAGTCCTTTGCAGGATAAAAATGCTCCCAGGTAGAAATGTAGCAGGAAGAAGACAGACGCTCAAAAAAGTCCGTATGTAATACACCGTCTGTTTTATTGTTTTCGATGGCATCATTTTGAAAACGCTGCTTTGCTGTGTATTGGTAAAATAATTTTTTTATATTAAAATTACTTTTGAAATTAATTATTTCAAATTCTTTTGGCGGTAAGAATAATTCCTCGAAGGGACAATTCAACTCATCGCACATTTTCCAAAGAACTAAAAGCTTGCAGTTCTTTTTTTGTGCAAGGATATAGGCTGAATTAATTACTCTCATTCTATTGCATAAACCGCCGGAAGGTTGTATTATTATCATAGTATGTCCAACTTTCTATATAGATTTGGAAACAATTCCTATTGCATTATACCACACTTTGGGATGATGTAAAGGAAAAGGCATGGAGGAATCATGAAGGTTTTGCTTATTAATACCGTCTGTGGCAGCGGAAGTGTGGGAAAAATCACAGCGGATATTTATCATACATTAAAAGAAGCAGGAGAGGATGGAATCATCCTGTATGGAAGAAATGATGCACCGGCGCAGGTCAATGCTGTTAAAATCGGAAGTAAATCGGACTTTTACCGTCACGCCCTGTTAGGAGTAGTGACCGGTAAGGGAGGCTTTGGCTCGGGAAAAATTACGGAAAGCATCATTGAAAAAATTAAAGAAGAACAGCCGGATGTAATCCATCTGCATAACATTCACGGATTTTATGTACAGATAGAGAAGTTATTTTCCTATCTGAAAGAAGCAGCTATTCCGGTGGTGTGGACACTTCACGATTGCTGGAGTTTTACCGGACATTGCGCTTATTTTGATTATGCGGGATGTGACAAATGGAAACAGGGATGTGGCAGCTGCCCTCAGCACAGGCAGGTATATCCTTACAGCTTACTGGACTATTCAAAAAAAGCGTACCAACGAAAGAAAAAGGCTTTTCAAGGTGTGAAGAATTTGACAATAGTAACCCCATCACATTGGCTGGCAAAATTAGTGGAGCAGTCTATACTTAGTGAATATCCGGTGAAAGTGATACCAAATGGTATTGAACTGCAGAACTTTAACGAAAAGGCAGATAGTAAAGCTTTTCGGAAGAAATATGGAATTCAGGATAAATTTATGATTCTTGGTGTTGCCAATGTGTGGGAAAAGCGAAAAGGTTTGGAGTATTTTGTAAATTTAGCGAACCTGTTAAAGGCAGCGGGAGAAAACGATAAAATTAATGATAAAAATACAGTGATAGTATTAATAGGCATTAGTAAAAAAGATAAGAAAAAGCTTCCAGAATCCATAATTGCACTGGAACGCACCAATGGAGCGAAAGAATTAGCAGCGGGATACCGGGCAGCAGATGTATATGTAAACGCTACCTTAGAAGATAATTTTCCAACAACGAATATAGAGGCATTGGCCTGTGGCACGCCGGTAGTTACCTTTGATACCGGGGGGAGTGCAGAAGCATTGAACGAATCCTGTGGTCTTGTGACGAAAGAAAAAAGTGCAAAAGGAATTTATGATGCCCTGCTTTGTCTGAAAAATCATCCCTTGAATCGTCAGGAATGCTTGAAGCGTGGCAGGGAATACGATAAAAATAAGAGATTTGAAGAATATATTACTCTATACAGAAAAATCATAGAAAAAAATGCAGGAGAATAATATGTCAGAATTAAAAGTATCGATTATTACAACTACTTATAATGACGCAGAAAACTTGAAGCGGATTATGAAGGAAATCCTGAAGCAGGATTATAAAAATATAGAATATATTGTGGTAGATGGTAAGTCCAGTGATAATACCATAGAAGTATTAGAAGAATACAAGCCGTTATTTCAGGGGAAGATGAAATATATATCGGAAAAAGACAAGGGAATTTACGATGCTTTAAATAAGGGAATATCCATGGCAACCGGAGATATTGTGGGCTGCTGCTTTGACCGCTTTGCAGATGAGCATGTAATCTCTGATATGGTGGAAATTATAGAAAAAGAAGGAACCGACGGGGTTCATGGAGATTTGTACTATATGGATGGAGAAAAAATCGTCCGCTACTGGAAGCAGGGGCAGGGAAATATCAGAAAGGGCTGGATGCCGGGACACCCTACCTTGTATTTAAAAAAGTCGGTTTATGATACGTATGGTCTGTATAAGACAGATTACCGGATTTCCGCAGACTACGAATATATGATACGAATTTTAAAGGATGGCAAGGTGAAGCTTTCCTATATTGACCGTGTTCTGATTATGATGTCCCATGGAGGAACCAGTACCAACAGTTTAGGCTCTTATTTAGAGGGATTGAAGGAAGGACACCGGGCATTAAAGGAAAATGGAATTAAATTTGCGTGGTGGGTGGATATTGTGCGCACCCTTAGAGTTTTGTTGCAGTTTGTGCGTAAGCCTTAGAAAAAGTGTAACGGTTCAGCCCATGCCATTCGCAAACCCGCATCTGCGATGCTTTCTCGCTGCTGTGCAGCTAAGTTTGCTCATAAACGGGCATTCACCTCATAGGAACCGATGAATGCTCATTCATGCAAGCATGATTCGCATACATCGGTTCCTATGGGCTGAACTGTAACAAAAAAGTCTTAAAATTCTATGAAGGGAATTGTTTATGAAGAAAATTTACGATACAATGATACAGGTTGTGGAAAAATATTACTGGATTCTGTTTGCAGTGCTGATGGCATTGATTGTGTTTTTCAGCTTCTGGCGGTTAGATGCAGCTTACGTCAACAGCTGGGACGAAGCAAGGCATGGTGTCAATGCCTATGAAATGATGCAGAATGGAAATTATGTAGTAAATACGTATGGTTATGAAACAGATTATTGGAATTACAAGCCACCGTTCAGTTTCTATGGAGTGATGTTAGGGTATAAGCTGTTTGGTTATAGTGTGTTTGGAATGCGCTTTTATTCCGCTCTTTGTTACTGCATTATGAGTCTGGTGGTTGGTTTGTTTGTAAAAAGGTACGGAAAACTGGCATCCCTTTTTGTGATGGCATTTCTGGCAGCCAATTTCCGCTGCTTTGAGTATCACATGATTCGTTCCGGAGATGCGGACTGTATGTATGTGATGTTCTTTACCTTTGCCATGCTTGCCATGTTCTTAATACCAAAGAAAAAATATATGTTGTATATCTGCGGTTTCTGTTTTGCCTGCGCTTTTCTTACCAAAAGCTGGCATGCCATGATGATTGTGGCGATTGGCGGACTGTATCTGCTGATTTCCGGAGAGATAAAAAAGCTTTCCTTGAAGCAGTGGATTTTCTTTGGGTTAAGCTTTTTACTGCCATTGGGAATCTGGGCTGGCGTTCGGTATTCTCAGGATGGAATCACTTTTCTGCAGGGAATGTTAGAATATGATTTGTTAAAGAGAACCGGAGAGGGAATTGAAAACCACAATTTTCCGTTCAACTATTATTTTGAATTTATTTTCTGTGATGATAAAATATATTTGCCGGCATTGATTATCTGCTTTAGTGGAATCTTGTATTTTAGCAGAATGTTTGTAAAGAAAAATGCAGGAGAGATTGCAGGATATATTTGTTGGTTCTTGGTACCGTTTTTAGGATTTTCCATTGCGGCTACCAAATTAAACTGGTATGTATATCCGGTATTAATTCCATTGTTTATCTGTGCCGCTGTTTTTATGGACAGATTCTTAAAAGATGAAAAACTGATGTATTCCTTAAGGTTTATCTGCCTGTGCTTATGTCTGATTTCATTGGCACGGGGCATGAAAGATACCTATACGAATATCCGTGACCTTGCCGGAGATGAATTTCAGAATTTTTTGGCAGAAAGCGTGGAGCGAGATTCGGAATATGCAGGAGCAGATGCTTATATTGAATTAAATGTACCGGAATATCCGGAGTACTGGACACAGTGCAATCACTTGTTAGGTGAACTGGAGGGAGATTATCATTGTAAAAACGGCGGCATTCAGGCGTTTTTGCAGGAAGAGCAGGCGGTGATATATCTTTCCATGGATTTATACGAACAAAATAAAAAGGCTCTGGCAGACTGTGACGTGCTGTACCAGAAAGAACAATGGATACTGCTTGGAAAGTAGAAAATGGAGGATACTATGAAGTGTTTGATAATCATACCTGCTTACAATGAAGAAAAAAACATTGTAAGGGTTGTGGAAGAACTACAGCGTGATTATCCCCAATATGATTATGTAATAATAAATGATGGTTCTGGGGATGATACTGCAAAGATATGTCGGAAGCAAGGCTATAATCTGATTGATTTGCCGGTAAATTTAGGACTTGCGGGTGCTTTTCAGACAGGCTTAAAATATGCATATATGAAAAAATATGACTGTGCCATACAGTTTGATGCAGATGGACAGCACCGCCCGGAATATATTGCTTCCATGATGGAAAAAATTGAAGAAGGATATGATATCGTCATCGGTTCCCGTTTTGTGGAAAAGAAAAAGCCAAAAAGTCTTCGGATGTTAGGCAGCTTTTTCATTTCTGCGGCCATGCGCATGACCACCGGTTGTAAAGTAAAGGATCCCACTTCCGGTATGCGGATGTTCAGCAAAAAGATGATTAAGGAATTTGCACTAAGCTTAAATTATGGTCCGGAGCCGGACACTATTTCCTTTTTGCTGAAACAGGGGGCTACGATTACTGAGGTACAGGCAGATATGGAGGAACGTATCGAGGGAGAAAGTTATCTTACCTTTGGACGTTCTATGAATTATATGCTTAGGATGCTGATATCCATTTTGTTTATACAGAACTTTAGAAAGAGAAAGAGGTAGCTTATGGGAATAGTATTACGTTTGCTGCTGATTGCAGCCTCTTTGAGTACCATGCTTTATATTTTAAAAAGAATCAGACATGCCAAACTTCAGATAGAATATGCTATTTTCTGGCTGGTGTTTGCGGGAATACTGCTTGTTATCAGTATTTTTCCGAGTCTTATGATTATGTTAACCAGAGCCGTGGGAATGCAGTCACCAATTAACTGTGTATTTCTGCTTGTTATCTTTGCATTGATGATAAAGCTGTTTATGCAGACAATTGAACACTCTCAGTTAGAGGATAAATTAAAACAGTTGACCCAGCGACTTGCCATCGAGGAAAAACTTCGGGAAGAAGAAGGGCAGGAACTGAGAGAGTTAAAAGCGAATCTAGAACAAAACCGGATACAAAATGAAAAGTAAAATGAAAATAGAAATTGGAGGAATCAGAACATGAAAATTTTTGTAACAGGATGTAATGGACAGTTGGGAAGAGCCGTAAATGTACAGTATAAGGATGATCCAAATGTAACTTTTGTAAATACAGATGTGGCAGATTTAGATATCACTAAAGTAGATGATGTTATGAGCGCAGTGAAGGCAGAAAAGCCGGATGTTATTGTAAACTGTGCGGCACATACAGCGGTAGATGCCTGTGAAACAGACTGGGATAATGCATACAGAATCAATGCTATTGGACCACGCAATTTAAGTCTTGCTGCAAATGAAGTAAATGCAAAACTGGTACATATTTCTACAGACTATGTATTTGATGGCAAAGGAACCAGACCATATACAGAATTTGATGCGGTGGATCCTCAGGGAGCATACGGAAAAACAAAGTTGGCAGGAGAAGAGTTTGTAAAAGCATTTGCCAACAGATATTTTATTATCCGTACAGCGTGGCTTTATGGAGATGGAAAGAACTTTGTAAAAACCATGCTTCGCTTATCAGAAACAAATGATGCAGTAAGCGTGGTAAATGACCAGGTTGGTTCTCCAACCAGCACAAAGGAACTGGCTGGTGCCATTGCACATCTGATTCCTACCGATAATTACGGATTGTTCCACGGAACCTGCGAAGGCGTGTGCAGTTGGGCTGACTTCACTGAAGAAATTTTCCGTCTGAAAGGACTTTCTACTAAGGTAAATCGTATTACTACAGCAGAATTTAATGCAAAGGCACCAAGACCTGCTTATTCTGTATTGGAAAATTATATGCTTAAGTTAACTACAGATTATAAATTTGCTCAGTGGGAAGATGCCATTGCAGAATATATCAAAGAATTAAATTAATGGAGAAATTTACCAATGGATAATGCAATAAGACAATGGATAAAAAAAGAAGTGAATATAGGTAAGCTGAAACTAACTGTGTTGGATATCTTATTTGTAGTTGGGGTATCTTTTGCGGGATTTCTTATGCGCTATTCCATGAAGGGATATGCAGGGGCAGACTATAATCTGTTCATTGGACCATGGATGGAAAGAATACAGGAACTGGGCGGACTTCGCTCTTTAGGGGTGGAAGTGGGTAATTATCCACCGCTTTACATGTATGTGTTTACCCTGCTTTCCTACCTGCCATGTTCTTATCTTACTTCTGTGAAGGCGTTTTTCTGCCTGTGTGATTATGTGCTGGCATTTGCCTGTGCTTTGCTGGTATATGAGGGAAGAAAGAGTAAAACTATGGCGTTAGCTATGTATTCTATTGTCGTGTTGCTGCCAACGGTGGCAGTTGACAGCGCGCTGTGGGCGCAAGTGGACTCATCTTATGCGGCACCGTTGATTTTGAGTATGTATTTTCTGGCAAAAGACAAGCCGGTGAAATCATTTTTATTTTATGGCGTATCTTTTGCACTAAAAATGCAGTCATTATTTTTACTGCCATTATATATTGTGCTGTGGGTGAAGAAGAAAAATATGAAATTGTGGCATTTTCTGCTGATTCCACTTACCTATATTGTGTCTGTGATACCATCATGGATTGCCGGAAGAAATTTGAAGGATTTACTTCTTATTTATTTCAATCATTATGGAGAATATACAGAAATTTTATCCATGAACCGTCCGAATGCCTATTTTTTAACAGTTGTGGATATGTTGCAGGAATATATCGGAGGAGCCGGTGTATGGTTTACTCTGGGACTGCTGATTCTTTTTATGTTTTATATGGTGGCAAAGAAGATTACTCCGGATGTGGAATTTATGGTACACGCCGGTTTGCTGATTATGATGGTTGTGACCTTTTTCCTGCCTTATATGCATGAAAGATATGGTTACGTGGCAGATTTGCTGGCAGTGGCATATGGTCTGTACAATGTAAAGAAATTTTATGTTCCTGTTTTAGCAGTTATGTGTTCTTTAGGCGGCTATGTAGGTTTTGTGACAGGAACATTTCCGATTCCGTATGTAGTGTTAGCGTTAGGATTTTTGTTTGCCATGTACGAGGTGACAAAGGATTTTTACGAAAAATACCATCAGCCACAAAAGAAAGTGGAAAATGTATAAAGAGATAGGAGGGAACCCATGACCTTTGATACCATAAGTTTTTGTATATTTATGGCTGTTATGCTGAGCATCTTTTATCTTGCACCGGTAAATTACAGGAAATATTTGCTTTTTTTGGGAAGTGTGGTATTTTACATAAGCCTTGACTGGAAAGTGTTTTGTCTGGCGGTAACAACGGTACTTGTTACCTTTTTCGCAGGAAAACAGATAGAAAAGCAAAAAGAGCAGGGGAAATCGGCAAAGGGAGTGCTGGCGGGAACTGTTGTTCTTGTGGTATTGGCATTAGGGCTTTCAAAATATTTGAACTTTTTTTCAGAAATTATAGATACTGTGCTGAGGTTCTTTCATGTGGAGCACAGCAGCAGAGCGTTCGAATTGCTTGCAATGATAGGAATTTCCTATTATTCCCTGAAAGCCATCAGTTATCTGGTGGAAGTGTACAGGGGAACCATCAAAGCAGAAAAAAGTCTGGTATCTTTGGGAACTTATCTTTTGTTTTTTCCACAGATTATTGCGGGACCAATTGACACACCGGATCGTTTTTTGACACAGATTAATCAGCCACTGATTTATAAAGAAGAAAATATGAAAAGGGCGATTGTGCTCATTGCCACAGGTTATATGAAGAAACTGGCAATTGCGAATTTGGTGGCATGGTATGTAGATACTATTTATAAGAGTACAGAAACTCAGAACGGCTTATCATGTCTGTTTGGGGCAGTGCTGTATTCCATGCAGATTTACTGTGACTTCTCCGGATATTCTGATATTAGTATCGGTGTTTCTGCATTGTTTGGCATTCAGGTAGAAAGGAATTTTGACTGTCCATATCTTTCTGTCAGCATTAAGGACTTCTGGAGAAGATGGCATATCAGCCTTTCTTCCTGGCTTCGCAGGTATATTTATATTCCATGCGGAGGAAGCAGGAAGGGAAAGATGGTAAAAGTGCGAAATACCATGATTACCTTTCTTGTCAGCGGTTTGTGGCATGGAGCGGCATTTACTTACGTGTTCTGGGGAATTTATCATGGAATATTAAACTGCTTTTGCAAAAAAATAAAAACAGAAGAAAAAATATCCGGCATTAAATGTTTCTATCGTTTCGGAAAGATGCTGGTTACATTTCTGTTGGTAACGGTGGGGTGGATTTTCTTCCGGGCGGACAGTTTTGAAAAGGCATTTCAGGTATTGGAAAAGATTTGCTTTGAAATGTCATTTTCTATGGATTCCATTCTTCAAACAGTGCTGGTGTTTACAGGAGATATTATGAGTCTCGCCTACTTTGTAAGCAGTGTAGTTATGAGCCTGTTGCTCCTGATAAGAGAATATCGCTATACTTACGGAAAACTGGCAGATGCTCCAGAGGGAAGGAAGGAAAAGGAAGCCTTAATGTGGCTGGCTTTTTGCGTGTTTGCAATTATTTGCCTGGGAAATTTTGGGACTCAGGGCTTTATTTATGCTAATTTTTAGGTGATTATATGAAGAAATATAGGAATGCGATAGCAGTAGGGCTTTTGCTTGCCATCTGCTTTCTTGGTGTGAAAAATTTCATAGCATATAAGCTTCCAAATTCCAGCAGTGGAATGCAGGCAGCAATCAGTCAGGGAAACATTGAGCATTTATTCCTGGGCTCGTCGCTGTTTCGACAGGGAATTGATATTTATACGGCAGAGGAAATGTTAGAGGGAAACAGTTTTGTGTTATCTTATAATGGAAATCAGCCGGTGCAGATGTTAGAAGAACTAAAGATGCTATTGCGGAGTGGAGTGGAGATTGATAATTTATACGTGGACTTGTATGTATATTCTTCTGCACTCCGTCCGGCGATTAGTGATACAAAATTAATCTGGGACTTAGATTTTCAGGGAAAATGCAAAGTTTATGGTGATATGACAACTTACAGTGAAGCAGGACTTTCGGACTTTGTAGACTTTTTTATCGCCTCCAATAATCAGTACATGATAATGTATCCTGTATTTAATGCCGTCATGAAAAATGAATTTTATAAAGGCGGAAATATTAGAGAAACTTCTGGAAGTACCAGGGAAGTTTTAGACAATCTGATTACTCCGGGGCCACGAGAAGGAATTAATGAAACGCAGGCAGCTGCGTTGTTAGAGATGATTGAGATTTGCAGAGAAGAAAATATTCAGATTTATTTTGCAGAAGTGCCAAAGTATTGTACTTTGGATGAAGCGGATTATTATATCAGACTTCGGTCAGAATTGGAGAATATAGTGGCGGCTGAAACTATTATCAAGGCCTCAGCCCTTTCTTTTGACAATAGTAATCCGGCATATTATCAGGATTTGTTTCATCTTTCCGGTGAGGGAAGAAGAACTTACACGAAATTGTTGTTAGAGGCTGTGGCAGAAGCTAAGGAGGAGAACGGTGAATAAGAAAAGATTGGAATTCATTGAGGGATATAAGGGCTTTGCCTGTTTTTGCGTGATGATGTCCCATTTCATTGCTGCTTTCTGCAATGTATGGATTACTGCACTGCCGGATCGGATTCAAAATGGTTCAAAGTTTGAACTGCTTATAGGAAAAACTCCGCTGAATCTGTTTTATAATGGAAATTTTGGCGTACGGGTATTTTTTATTACCAGCGGTTTTGTGTTAAGCTATGCTTTTTTTCGTAACGGCAATGAAAATTATTTAAAGCGTGGGGCAGTGAAACGGTATTTTCGCTTAGTGCTTCCGGTAGTGGTTGTAAATATTGCTGCTTATCTGTTAATGAAATTTGGACTGACTTATCATCAGGAAGCAGCCATGATATCGAAAAGTTATGATTGGCTGGTGGTGTTTAACGATTTTGAACCAAGTCTTTTGGGAATGTTAAAGGAAGCATTTTTGGGAAACTTTTTTGGAAATGAGGCAACGTATGTGTCACCGCTTTGGACTATGTCTTATGAGATGTACGGCTCGTTGCTGGTGTTTGCTTTTCTTGCTTTGTTTGGCAAAGAAAAGGTACGTTATCCTTTGTATGTGATTTTTCTGATTTTATTTCGGGAGTCAAATTATTCCCAGTTTATGGTGGGGGTTGCAATCTGTGATATTATGGTGCATGGTGGGAAATATGTAGAGAAATACCAGTCAAAGAAATGGCTTGTGTGGATAACTTTTTTTGTAGGATTATTTTTCTCAAGTTATCCTTCCGGTACAGATCAGAGTCAGACAATGTATCGCTGGTTTAACTTAAATCAGTGGATGGATTCGGTAACGGTATATCATTTTATTGGGGCAACATTGATGTTTTTTGCCATATTAAACAGTGGAGTGCTTCAAAAGTTTTTTGAGTTGAAGCCCTTTGCGTTTTTGGGAAAATATTCTTTTGGTTTATATTTGGTACACTGGCCGGTGATGATTAGTCTGTCCAGTTACATTGTTGTAAAATATGTAGGAAAAGCTTTATCCTACTACAAGCTGATTTTGATAGATTATTGCATTACAATGGTGGTGATTGGTGTGCTTGCTGTGTTATTGACAAAATTTGTGGATGCTAAGGGAATCAAACTGGCAAATAAAGTGGCAGATATGTGCTTTGTAGAGGAAAAGAATCATGGAGAAAAGTAACAAAAACAGGAAGGGATATTTAGATATCGCTAAGGCAATCGGAATTATTATTGTCTTGATTAATCATATTGAACTTTCGTTAGGCAGGGCGAATGAGTTTTTGGGAGTGTTTTTCGTTTCCGAATTTTTCCTGCTTTCTGGAATGACCTTCCATAAAAAGAAAAGCGAAACCATAAAGAGTTTTGTATCGAAAAAAGCGAAACGTCTGTTACTGCCATATGGAGTATACAGCCTGTTTTATCTGGCGTGGTACAGTCTGCGTTCGGCAGTATCGGGAACATTTACGATATCTGATGTTGTCAGAAAAGTGGCAGGCTGCCTGTATGCCAGAACTTATCTTTTCCCGGGCAGAGAGGAGAAAGTATATTTGATGGAGATTATGAATGCCCCCATGTGGTTTTTACCTGCTTTATTTATAAGCCTGGTGGTGTATTACATAGTAAGCGATTTTCTGGGAGAAAAAAAGAAATGGGGAGTACTGGCAGTTTATGTGTTAGGCATGATATGCCATTATTCAGTACCGGTACTTCTGCCTTGGAGCATTGATACGGCGTTGGCGATGCTACCATTAATTTATGCAGGTGAAAGACTGGCAACGGTAGATTATATAACAGCAACGAGAAAAAGGCTTTGGATTATGCCGATGTCGTTATTAGCGTTTATTGTCATTACAGTATTGAATGGATGTGGAAATATATCAATCGGAGATTACGGGAAAAGTATGCTGCTATTCTTGGTCAGTTCTTTTTTGGGAACTTTTCTATGCATTATGTTTTCCTTCTTGATTGAAAAGTATTTGCATTTCTTAGGGAAAACGCTTATGATAATAGGAGTGAATACCATGGACATCCTGTGTCTGCATTTGTTTGTATTTGCATTAATGCAGACAGTCTTTGCAATTTTGAAAATTCCGGCAGATTTATGGATTTCCAAGGTAGTAATCATAATAACAGGAATTATAATTCCAATCATTGTAGTAAAATTAAGTGAATATATATCCAAAGCAAGAAAGGAATAGTTATGGAAAAAATTTCATTTGTCATACCGTGTTATGGCTCAGAACATACAATAGAAAATGTTACAGAACAGATTAAACAGGTTATGAATACCAGAGCTGAATTTGATTATGAGATACTTCTGGTAAATGACTGCTCTCCGGATAATGTGTGGAAGGTAATTACAGGACTCTGTAAAAAGGATGTACATATTCGTGCCATTAAACTTGCGAAAAATTTTGGACAGCATTCTGCGTTAATGGCAGGTTACACCTTCGTGACGGGAGATTACATTGCAACACTGGATGATGACGGACAGACACCGGCAGAAGAAGTGTTTAAGCTGGTGGATAAGGTGAAAGAGGGTTATGATGTAGCCTACGGTTATTATGCAGAACGCAAGGATAATATTTTCCGTAAGTTTGGCACATTAATGAACAACAAAATGTTGGAAGCGATGATTGAAAAGCCAAAGAATGTACACTTAACCAGCTATTTTGTGGCAAAACGATATATTATTGATGAAATTACAAAATATCAGAATCCTTATCCATATATCTGGGGTCTGGTACTACGTACTACCAAGAATATTGTAAATGTGGAAATCAAACATAAGGAGCGTAAGGAAGGAAAATCAGGTTATACTTTTGCGAAACTGATTAATTTATGGCTGAATGGCTTTACCGCATTTTCGGTAAAACCATTGCGTCTGGCAACCGGTGTGGGAGCATGTACTTCTTTGGTTGGTGTGCTTTTTATTATTTTTACCATTGTGAAAAAATTGATGAATCCGGAGCTGGTACCGGGTTATAGCTCTCTTATGGCAGTTTTATTATTTATCGGCGGGATGCTGATGGTAATGATTGGACTGGTGGGCGAATACGTGGGACGTATTTATATCTGCATTAATGCTTCACCACAATTTGTCATTGGAGAACAGCTGAATATTACAGAAAATGATATGGTATGTGGCGGAGAAAAGGAATAAAAGCATGAAAGAAATTATAAAAAGTATTGTAAAGTCATGGAACAACACAGAGGGAAACGTGAATTCAACACAGGATATTATTGTGTGGATTCAGAAACTGAATAAGGAAACTTATGTGGATATAAAAGAATGTAATATATCGGACAGTACTTTTTGGTTCTATGATGATTATAATGGGGAAATTTTAAACCGTAAGCGCAGTTTCTTTTCCATAAAGGGAATGAGAAATTTTGTGGATGATAAATTTATTTGTGAACAGCCGGTGATTATTCAGCCGGAAATTGGTTATTTAGGAATTATCTGCAAAATGATTGATGGGGAATTAAATTTCCTGATGCAGGCGAAAATCGAGCCGGGAAATGTGAATTGTGTACAGATTTCGCCTACTATTCAGGCAACAAAAAGCAATTTTACCAGAGCACATGGAGGTAATCTGCCTACATATTTTGAGTATTTTGAAAATTCCGGTAAATATCATGTGATTTATGACCAGATACAGTCAGAACAGTCTGCAAGATTTTATAAAAAACGTAACCGCAATATGATTATGCTGATTGAAGATGAGATTGAGGTGTATGCTAACTATAAGTGGCTGACACTGGGACAGATTAAGGAATTGATGAAAATTGATAATCTGGTAAATATGGATACTCGTACTGTTCTGTCAGGAATTCCTTTTGTTACCAGCCAATATAGCGAGGCGGATTTGGAGGAAATGAAGAAATATTTTGGCGATGTAGCTTTGTTTCGTTCCATCTTTTGCACGGATATGTTGGAGGATTTAGCAGAAATTTATCAATATATCAATAATTATAAAATGTTTCATGAAGTGAAGACAAAAGCAGTACCGCTCAATGAACTGGTGGACTGGCAGGTGGATGGACGAGGTGTTACCTGCAGAAAGGAAGCAAATTTTAAGGTACGGTTCTATGATATTGCTATTTCGGGAAGAGAAGTGCAGGAATGGACACAGCCGTTATTTAAAGCTATTGGACAGGCTATGTTTGGACTTATCACTTGTGTGGAAAATGGTGTGCGCAAATTCTTAGTATGTGCCAGACCGGAAATTGGTTCTTTTGATAAAATAGAGTTAGGTCCAAGTATACAAAAAGAGCCTATTGAAAAGGCAAAAAACAGAAATCTTGTGGAACAGGTATTTGAAAAACACTTAAAAACAAGAGAAGGAATCCTGTTGGATGTGATGCTTTCCGAAGAAGGCGGACGTTTTTATCATGAGCAGAATCGTAATGTGATTATGGAAGTGGATAAAGAAAGAATAGGTGAATTGCCGGAAGGATATTTCTGGGTAAATTACAGTTCTTTGAATTATCTGGTACAGGTAAATAACTGTTTAAATATTCAACTTAGAAATTTATTGTCATTATTGGAGGTATAGTAATATGATTCGTATAGGAATAATATGTCCGTCAGAAATTGCATACAGACGTTTTCTTCCGGCATTAAAGGAAACAACCCAGTTTGCTTATGCAGGAGTGGCTGTTGCCAGCAAAGAGGAATGGTTTCAGGAAGAAGTTTCTGAGGAAAAAGCATCTGCCATATTAGGAAAAGAGCGGGAAAAGGCAGAAGAATTTCAGAAAAATTATGGCGGAGAAATTTTTGACGGATATGAAACTATGTTATCTTCCGATTCTATTGATGCAGTGTATCTTCCGTTGCCTCCGGCATTACATTACCAGTGGGCAAAAAAAGCATTGTCCTATGGAAAACATGTTTTTTTGGAAAAACCTTTTGCCACCTGTCAAAAGGAGGCAGAGGATTTGATTGCCACAGCAAAAGAAAAGGGGCTTGCGCTTCATGAAAATTATATGTTTGTATTTCATGACCAGTTATCTGCCATAAAAGAAGAAATAGCGAGTGGCAGTATTGGTGATGTGAGGCTGTACCGTGTTTCCTTTGGATTTCCAAGAAGAGCAGCGGGAGATTTCAGATACAATAAAGCACTTGGCGGCGGCGCAATTTTAGACTGTGGCGGTTATACCTTAAAGTTTGGGGGAATGTTAT
The DNA here is from genome assembly GCA_045126515.1 of Lachnospiraceae bacterium. GTDB lineage: Bacteria > Bacillota > Clostridia > Lachnospirales > Lachnospiraceae > RUG11237. The sequence continues at coordinate 13,137 of JBGVOM010000115.1, read as the reverse complement.
TAGGTGATACGGCAAAGGTAGTTCATGCCAGAAGAAATTATACAGAAGAATTTGATGTTGATTTATTTGGAAGTGCTGTAATGGAAAACGACAAAGGTGAAACTGTGCAGATTTCCTTTGGTATGGATAATGGATACAAGTGTGATTTAGAGGTGTGGGGAAGCAAGGGAAGTTTGTTTACCGGAAGAGTTTTAACTGCACCGGCAGGTTTTGAACCCAATATGACCATAAAGACCGCAGAGGGAGAACAGATGAAGAAACTTCCGGCAGATGATACTTTTAAAAAATCCATTTTAAAGTTTCAAAGTTGCGTAGAACAAAAAGAAGAAAGAGAAGCAAATTATCAGGTGATACAAAGACAGGCAGAATTGTTAGAGGAGTTTATGCAGTTGTCGGAGTAATATAAATATATGGTGGTGAGAAATTTGAAAATAATGATTTTGGGTGCTAATAGCTACATTGCCAGAAATGTAACTCAGGTACTGCTTAGAAACCCGGAGAAATATCAGTTGAATTTATATGACAGAGAAGAGGAACAAAAAGATGGTGTGAATGGCTACCAGTCTTTGAATATATTGGATGCAGAAGCTGTGAATCGTCTTGATTTTTCTTGTGATATTGTATACATGTTCGTAGGAAGAACCGGAAGTGTACAGGGATTTGATGAATATGATAATTTTATTGATGTGAATGAGCGGGCACTGTTAAATGTATTAAATGCCTGCAGAAACCAGAATTCCAAGGCAAAAATCATCTTTCCTTCTACCAGACTTGTGTATAAAGGAATGCCTGGAAAATTAAAAGAAGATGCGGAGAAAGAATTTAAAACCATATATGCAGCCAATAAATATGCCTGCGAGCAGTATTTGAAAATGTACGAAAATGTATATGGGATTTCTTATCGGATTTTCCGTATTTGCATTCCTTACGGAACCATCATTCCGGGAGCAAAATCTTATGGAACAGCGGAATTCTTTTTAAGCAAGGCAGAGAATGGAGAAGACATCAGTCTGTATGGTGATGGTTCCCAGCGAAGAACGCTAACCTATATGGAGGATCTTTGCAATGCTCTGATTCAGGGAGCGGAATCAGAGGCCTTAACTAATGATGTATATAATATTGGCGGTGAAGATTACAGCTTAGACGAAATGGCAAAACTGATTGCAAAATATTACAATGTAGGTGTATCTTACGTGGAATGGCCGGAAACAGCGTTAAAAATAGAATCTGGAGATACTGTATTTGATTCTGAAAAGCTAGATAAGGCAGCTGGGATTCAGTATCCTATGAAGTTCGAGGAATGGGTGAAGAAGTAGTTTAGAATTAGTGATTGGAGAGTTTGCCCTTATTGAAAAAGGAGGTGAGCCTATGCAGAAAGTTTGTCTTTCTCATGGGCTCACCTCTGATTGATATGCGGATATGTTGTAATTATGTGGTTAGAAAATCCAGTCCAAAATATAAAAGAATAATGGTACCATGCAAACTCCGGCACTGGCTGCATAGCGGAACCAGATAACGCTTCGCTCTACTTGCAATGGCTCGGAAAAGTCCTTTGTACCGGCAGACAGATTTGCTTCTGTCTGTTTTTTTCTTGGAAAATTTAGGATTACCAGTGCAATCATGGAAAAGGCAAACAGTGCCAGTGTCAGCGGAAGTCCGAAGGTATTGGTGAACACCTCAAGACTATCCTCATTTCCTAAAAGGGCAAGGTTGTTTTCCTGTACCATTGTATCGAGTGGATGAATGAGTTTCGCAAAAGGCATCAAAGGCATCAGCCACTTGTAACTGAATACCCATGGAAAAAACAGGTTCTGGGCTAAAATAAGTCCGATGCCGGCTAAGGTATCCAGCCAGAGATTTACTTTTAACAGAGAGACATTCTGGCACACCAGCAAGGCAAAATACGGTGTGATAAGAATAATCCAGTAAGGACTGGATTCGGAAAAGACGAAGAAGGCAGCCCATACAGTAAAAGGAATATAAGTGCTGAAACGCTGTAATTCATAATCGCTGTCAATCTGTTTTAAATAGCAGAATAGAAGAATTCCCAGATAAACAATGATAAATAAAGAAGCATTTCCAAGACCTAAATCCATCGTCCCCATCAGCATTTTATTCATCTGTGCAAACAGAAAAGAGCCGGCAGGAGTAGTCCCTAACAGCGTAAAAAGAATCTGTGACAGCAGGAAAATAGACATGCTGCCAAGGGTATATAGAATAATTTTGCCCACTTTTTTTATTCTTAATAGAAGGAGTGGCAGAAAAATAAACAGCGCAAAATTTTTCATGGTAATGGAAATTGCCATAAATAAAGTGAATTTTTTCATATCGCCTTTGATATAGTAGTAAAGGGCAACCAAAGAAAAGAAAATGCCAATGATATCATACTGACAAAGCACAAAGATGGAAGACATCACAAAAGCAGAAGTCAGATAAATCAAAAGACACCAGCTTGTTTTTTCTTTGGAAAATTTTAATTCCTCACCAATTTTTTTCAGATACACAACACTACCGGCAAGAAACGGAAGCATAATGCCCTTTGCCCAGAGCAGGCAAGGAGTGGAATATAACGCATCAATGCCACAGAACTTTTCTATCAGCCACAAAGGAAAATCCCAAATGGCAAATATAATATAAACACTGAAATCGTAAAGCGCATCACAATGCAAAGTGTCATAAAAAGTCATATCTTTGCTCAATTCGTAGAAATGGGTAATCTGTCCATCAAAAAGATAAGTCCAGAAATCAATTCCCGAGCGGGTGGTGATTGCCACATCTGTATAAAAATAAGTAAGATAAAAAATAAGTAAGGTAGTGCAGGCAAGAAAAAATTCTGCCTTATATGGTTTGGAAGTATTCTTAAACCAGTTCATTAAAAAAATCTCCTATTCTCTCATAAAATCTGTGTTAATTATGGTAACATATTATAAGTAAAAGGGCAAATATAACAAAATAGATACCAAATTATTACAAATTAATTAAAGCACTGTTAAAAGTGAGCAAAAACTGGGAAAAAAGTAAAAGAAATATGTGCAAATTCACAAAAGAATATTGACTTTTAAGAAAAAATAAGGTAATATTACATCATAAAGATTGCCTGACACTTATTCAGGTAGTTGAAATTCATCATTTAGGGAGGAAATGATGAAGATTATAGTATTTTGGGGAAGGTATTATATATAAGGAGCAGGTTCGAAAGAACCTGCTCTACGTGCGTTTTAAGATTCAATAAGTTATAGTTACGTTCAAACTTTCCCTTAAAAAGTTGATTTTTCTACATGAATATGGTAACATAGGAACGATATTGAGTGAAATTACCATAAAATAGTAGGAAGAACTATGGTGGAAAAGAAAAGAAATCCTTTGTTTGACAATGTTCGGATAGTGCTTATCTGTCTGGTGGTGTTTGGACATGCCATTGAGCAGATACGCTTTGATGATAAGCTGTTTCTTGGCATATATAACTTTATCTATTTTTTTCATATGCCATTGTTTGTCTTTTGTTCCGGAGCATTTGCCAAGTGTGATAAAAAGAAAATAGTGAAAAAATATCTGATTCCATATGTTGTTTTCCAAACATTATATGGAATATTTGACGTGTATGTTATGAAAGCAGAGGAATTTCACTTTTGGGAAAGTTATTATGTGTTATGGTACATTTTAGCATTGGCAGTGTGGAATTTTGTACTACCTTTACTTAAAACAGGTGGAGAACGAAAAAAACAGATGTTTTGGCTGCTGGTAAGTGTGGCTGTAGGTCTGCTTGCCGGATATGTGGACTGGATAGGAAAAGCATTTTCACTTTCTAGAATTCTTGTGTTCTTTCCGTTTTTTTTGGCAGGGTATTATGTCAGACAGGAAAATCTTGGTTCAAAACTGATAGAAAAGGGAAGAATATGTAAAGAAAAAGCGTGGGTAAGAGTTTTCTGTGGTACTGTACTTTTGACGGCTTTTGCAGGAATTTATCTGATAAGCCCAAAGATTAATACCTGGGCATTGTTTGGTTATACCTCTTATGCATTTCAAGGGTATACCGTATATTTTCGTATGATACAGTATGCGATGGCTGCAGTATGCGGCATATTGCTTTTTACTATTTTGCCGGGAGAAAAAGCTTATGGCACTACGCTGGCAAGAAATCTGATGGTGGTTTATTATAGTCATGTACCAATGATAAAATGTCTGGAGAAAGCCGGCGTGATAAAAGAATTGCACAATAGTACAGAACGATTCCTTTATTCTGTTCTTGTTACTATTCTGATAATAAGTGTATGCACTGTGGTTTCCGCAGGAGTAAGTCGATGGAAATCACACAGGCAGGAAAGGAAATGTAAATGAATATAGCAATTATTCTTGCAGGTGGAGTAGGCAGCCGGATGAAGACAATTGACCGACCGAAGCAGTATATAGAAGTAAAGGGAAGACCGATTATTAATTACTGTCTGAGAACTTTTGAACATCATAAAGAAATTGACGAAATTTATATTGTGGCAGATGAAAACTGGCAGGATTATATTAGTGAGTGGATAAAAAAAGACGGAATCACTAAATTTTCCGGTTTCGCACCGGCAGGAAAATCAAGACAGCATTCTATTTATAATGGTCTGATTGCCTGTGAAGACATTGCCAGAGAAGATTCCATTGTAATCATTCATGATGCGGCAAGACCATTTGTGACCGAAGAAATTATTAGTGAATGTATTACAGGAGCAAGAGAGTTAGATGGGGCTATGCCGGTGATTACGGTAAAAGATACGGTGTACCGTAGCAGGGACGGAAAGAGTATCACCAGTCTGCTGGAACGGAGCGAATTGTTCGCAGGTCAGGCGCCGGAAAGCTTCCGTTATGGAAAGTACCGAAGTATTCATGATTTGGCAACTGATGAAGAACTGATGAACACCAGAGGAAGCAGTGAGATTGCTTACAAAAATGGAATGGAGATACGTCTTTTTTCAGGTGAGGAAAAGAATTTTAAAATAACAACCATGGAAGATTTAACAAACTTTGAGGCGGAATTGAATAAGGAAGGAGTATAAATGAAAGCATATGTATTAGAAGCAGTAAATGAGCTGGTATATAAAGAAGTGGAAACTCCAAAATGTAAAAGCGGATATGCACTGGTGGAAGTTAAGGCGGTAGGTATCTGCGGTTCCGACATTCCAAGAATTTTTGAAACAGGAACCTATCATTTTCCTACAATTCCGGGACATGAATTTGCCGGAATCGTAAGAGAAGTGGCAGATGAGGAATACAAAGACTTAGTAGGAGAAAGAGTAGGTGTATTTCCGCTGATTCCATGCAAAGAATGTACACCGTGCAAGGAAGGCAGTTACGAACTTTGCAGAAATTATAATTATTTAGGCTCACGATGCGATGGCGGTTTTGCTGAATATGTGCTGGTGCCAATATGGAATCTGCTTCCGCTTACGGAAGAAATCAGCTTTGAAGAAGCAGCGATGCTAGAACCGATTTGCGTTGCCAGACATGCTCTTGGACGGTTGCCGCAAGTGCAGGGAAAGACAGTCTGCATTTTCGGACCAGGTACCATAGGAATGCTTATGGCACAGTGGCTGCAGATTCTGGGGGCATCAGAAGTGTTTCTTATAGGCACAAAAAAGGAACAGGCAGAATTGGCAACAAAGCTTGGCGTGGATAAATTCTGCAATGTAAAAACACAGAATGTAGAGGAATTTATACAGGAAAATACAAAAGGACAAGGTGTAGATATTGCTATTGAGGGTGTGGGAAACAATGAAACTTTAGCACATTGCCTTCAGGTGGTGAAACCGGGTGGCGAACTGCTGATAGTGGGAAACCCTCATGGAGATGCACAGATAGAAAAGTCAGTCTTCTGGCAGATACTTAGAAAACAGATTACAATTTATGGAACATGGAATTCCAGTTATCATGGTGCGTTGGACAGCGATTGGACAGAAGCGCTAAAAGCTTTAGAAAGCGGACAATTAAAGGCAGCGCTGCAGATTACTCACAGACTTGCCTTTGATGAACTTCACACAGGGCTTGCGATTATGAAGGAACGCAAGGAATTCTATAACAAAGTAATGATGATACGGTAGGGAAAATATGAGAGCAGAAATTACAGCATCGATAATGTGTGCAGATTTATTAAATTTAGAGAAAGACATCAAAGCCTTGGAGAAGGCTGGTGTGGATTATTTTCATTATGATATCATGGATGGTCATTTTGTGCCAAATATGACACTGGGTCTGGAAACTATCTGTGAGATTCAGAAAAGAGTTAAGGTGAGAAGCGATTTTCACTTACTGGTAAATAAACCGGAAGATATTATTCCGTTGCTGGATGCGGGAGAAGACGATTTGATTAGTTTTCACTATCATGCGGCAGACAGCATTGGGAAATGTATTAAATTAATACATGAACTGGGAGCAAAAGCTGGAATTGTATTAGATACCGGAGATAGCTATGAACTGCTGTTACCTTATATTGATAAAATCGAATTTGTCAATCTGATGATGATAACACCGGGATTTGCAGGACAGCCGATGGTAGACGGAATGATTGAAAAGATTATGGAAACCAGGAAATGGCTGGATTCACAGAAAAAATATGATATCAAAATTATGGTAGACGGAAATGTGAATTATGAAAGAGCCAGACTGATGCATAAGCTGGGTGGCGATATTTTGGTTGCAGGTTCATCCTCTTTGTTTAAGGGTGATATGACCTTTGAAGAATCTTTAAAAACTTTTGCTGAATACACAGAACATAAAGCATTATACTAATGCACAATGAAAAGAGGAAAAAGAAATGAAATTAATTATTCAGATACCATGTTATAATGAATCAGAAACCTTAGAAATTGCTTTGAATGATTTGCCAAAGCACATTGACGGCATTGATACTATTGAATATCTTATTATCAATGATGGAAGTAAAGATAATACGATGGAAGTGGCAAGAAACTGGGGTGTCCATTATATTGTAGACTTAAAAAGAAATAAAGGACTTGCAAAGGGCTTTATGGCAGGTTTAGATGCCTGTCTTAGAAATGGAGCTGATATCATTGTCAACACAGATGCGGATAATCAGTATAATGCAGATGACATTGAAAAACTGGTTCGTCCGATTTTAGAGGGAAAAACAGACATTGTAATTGGAGAACGTCCTATTGATAAGACAGAGCATTTTTCACCTTTGAAGAAAAAATTGCAGCATTTCGGAAGTTTTGTAGTGCGCAAAGCATCAAAGTCAGATATTCCGGATGCACCAAGCGGTTTTCGCGCTTACAGCCGTGAAGCTGCCATGCGTCTGAATGTAGTAAATGAATATACTTATACTTTGGAAACCATTGTACAGGCTGGAAGAAGCAAGATTGCAATGGAATCGGTGCCAATCCGTACCAATGGTGAGTTAAGACCATCCAGACTGTTTAACAGTATGTTTGGATATGTAAAGAAATCCATGCTGACTATTTTAAGAGCATTTATGATGTATCGTCCGTTAATGGTGTTTACCGTGATTGGTGCTATTATTTTTGCATTGGGACTTGCGGTGGGAATCCGTTTTCTGATTTTCTATTTTGGTGGAACAGGAGCAGGTCATATTCAGTCCCTGATTCTTGCAAGTACCTTAATGCTTTTAGGCTTCCAGACATTTATTGTGGGGCTGTTAGCAGATATTATCTCTGCAAACCGTAAGATCTTAGAAGATGTGCAGTACCATGTAAGAAGATTAGATTTTGACAGAGAACAGGAAAAAGCATGGGAAGCAGATAAAGTAAATGTAAAAAAAGAGGAAGAATAAATCATGAAAGAAATCGTAGTAGCCATTACCGCTGCCAGTTACAGTGGAAACAAAGGGGCAGCAGCCATGTTGCAAAGCTCCATTGTACAGCTTCATAAAAAATATGGAGAGCAGTTAAAAATTAATCTGATGTCAGTATATCCGGGGGAAGATAAAGAGCAGCTTCCGCATGATTTTATTGATATTGTATCCTGTAAACCAGAACAGCTGTTATTTGTTGCATTTCCCCTGGCAATTCTATACAAAGGCTTAGGCTGGATTCCGGGAGTGAAAGCACTGTTGAAAAAAAATAAGATAATCAAAGCATATACACAAACTGATTTAGTAGTGGATGAGGCAGGAATTTCTTTTGTGGACAGCAGAGGCTTTGTAATGAATACTTATGCCTTTGTCTGTGCAGCAGTTCCAATGCTGGTGGGGACACCGGTAGTAAAATATTCTCAGGCAATGGGTACTTTTAAGAATCCGTATAATCGTTTTCTGGCAAAATGGATTCTTCCAAAACTTTCTTTAATCTGTGCCAGAGGTCAGGGAACTTATGATAACCTGGCAGGAATTGGAATTACAGAAAATGTAAAGCTGTGTGCAGATGGTGCATTTACTATGGAAGACAGTGAAGAATGGAATAGGAAGGTAGATGAAGTCTGTAGCAAAGACAGTTTTTACAATGAAAATGTAATTGGACTTTCCATCAGTTCGGTGGTTCAGAAAAAATGTAATAAAATGAATATAGACTATAAAAATACCATGATTCAGCTGGTGGACTATTTAAACGATCAGGGGTATCCGGTGCTGTTGATTGCCAATGCTGCCAGAATCCACAGTGATAAGCCAAGAAACAATGACTTGATGATTGGAGATGCTATTTATGAAGGCATAGCCAATAAAGACATGGTTCGGTGGTATCATAAAGAAATGGATGCGGAAGAAATCAGAGCATATATTGGAAAATGCAGATTTTTAATTGCATCCAGATTCCATGCCATGATTGGTGCTTTAGAACAGAAGGTTCCGGTTTTATTGATTGGATGGAGCCATAAGTATCAGGAAGTACTTGATATGTTTGAACTTGGTCAGTATGCCATTGATTTTTCAAAGCTTGACTTGGCGCTGATTCAAAAAGAATTTGAAAAATTTGTAAGTGAAGAAGCAGTCATCCGCAAAAAATTAGAAGAAAACCACAGTGCAGTGATGGAAAGTTCTGCAAAGAATATAACTTACATTTCAGAAGTATTAGATGAAATTGTGAAAAAAAAAAGCGGTAAAAGAGGAAAAGGTTTTGTAGACTTTAATGCACCGGAAAAGTATACAGGAGAATATCTGGCATGTAGAAAAGGATATTCTTCCAAAGAAGAAATTCGTGCTAATGCTGCTTCCGGGGGAATGATTACCGGCTTATTGTGTTATTTATTAGAAACAGGCAAAATTGATGGTGCCTGGGTAACAAAAACAGAAATTAAAGATGGAAAATTAGGATATAAAACATATATTGCAACTACACAGGAAGAAATTAAAGATGCATCTTCTAGTATTTATATGGATATGCCGTTGTTGAAACACATTGATGTGGTGCGGAATTTTGACGGAAAAGTTGCTGTGGTACTTGTGCCGTGTCTTATGAGGGCGCTGACTGCTATGATGGAAAAGGACAAGGAATTGGCAGAAAAGATTGTGCTGAAATTAGGTTTGTATTGCAGTGGAAATCATTCTGATAAGGCAACGCTTCTTTCTATGGAAAAGTCAAAGGTTCCTTTAGAAAATGCAAAACGCTTATATTACAGACGTGGTCATTGGAGAGGTCAGTCAGCAGTGGTGTATGAGAATGGCGAAGAGAAACATTTTTCTTATACGAAAACTATATGTGCTTATAAAAATGCGTATTTCTTTGAAAAGAGCAGTTGTATGTTATGTCAGGATCATTATGCTTCTTCAGCAGATATCAGCTTTGGTGATATCTGGCTGAAAGAAATGAAGGGAAATCCAATTAAGCATACTTCCTGTGTGATTCGAAGTCAAAAAGCCATGGAATGGTTCGATGAAGCTGTAGAGACAGGCGAAATTGTGGCATCTTATATTAGCGGAAGAGATATCTTAAGAAGCCAGAAACGGGCATTGAACTTTAAATTTAACTGTGCGAAAGCAAAGGAAAAATATTATAAGAAAAAAGGAAGTAAGGTAAGTTTAAATACGGAAGAAAAATGTAAGTGGAATCACAGACTTGCCTTTGCCCTTGCTAGAAGAAACAAAGAGTTTTCAGAAAAGCATTATGATAAACTGGCGAAGATTCCATCAAAAGTAATTTATTATTATATGTGCTTTATTCGTGTGCTGTTAAGCTTTTAAAAGAAGTTTGGAAAGAGGAATTTAGATGAATTCAGAGCAAAAAAAGCTGTTAAAAAAAGGAATAAAAATACTAGGGAAACTGGTATCCGTGTTATCCATTGTATTTATTGTACGTGCAGTGTATGTACTGGGATTTGATTTTTCGGCAGTGGATAACTGGGGTGTTTTTCTCGGAGTTACTTTACTTTGCACTATTGCAAAATGTATTACGGTATATATGTCCGGAAATGTATGGTATGGATGGCTTAGTTTCTTTTCCGGGGAAAAGGATAAGAGAAAAGAAGCAGTCTGTGTTTACGCAAAGGCAAATATTGGAAAATATCTTCCGGGAAATGTAATGCATTATGTGGAGCGTAATCTGTTCGCAGACAAGATGGGAATCAGCCAGAAAAAGCTGGCAGTCAGTACAGTTATGGAAGTGTTCAGTCTTGTGACAGTAGCACTTGTGATTGCGGTGGTGTTTTCGTTCAACCAGCTAGAACAGGCGCTACATCATGTGTTAGGTGAAAATTATGGCATGATTATACTGGCTATCATTTTGGCAGGAATTGCAGTACTGGCAGCAGCAGTTATTCTTTTTAGAAAGAAGCTGTTAGGAATTTTGAAAGGTTACAGCGTTACTGAATTTGTTAAAACATTTCTGAAAAACATGGTATGGTATGCTTTGGTTTTAGGTACTTTGGGAGCTATCATGGTAGTACTGTACTGCTATATGGGTGGGCAGTTTACCTTAGAAAGTGCAAAACTTATTATTTCCGGTTATATAATTGCGTGGGTGTTGGGCTTCATTGTTCCCGGGGCACCTGGCGGGATTGGGGTCAGAGAATTGGTTATCACATTGCTTTTAAGCAGTGTGGTAGGAGAAAGTCTGATTGTTACATTGTCGGTAACTCACCGATTAATTACCATTGTAGGTGATTTTATGGCTTATCTGGTCAGAATATTAATTCAGCCGGAAATGAAAAACACAAAAGCAGACAAAGCAGAGCAGTAGGTGATGCGGTATGGGAAAATTATTGACGGTAGTAGTTCCTACCTATAATGTAGAAAAATATATAGAACAGAATTTAAACTCTTTCGTCGTAGAAAAAGTCTTGAACGAGCTGGAAGTGCTTGTGGTGAATGATGGCTCTACGGATGCATCTGCCACCCTTGCGAGAAAGTATGCCAAGGAGTATCCTGATACTTTTCGGATTATCAGCAAGGAAAATGGTGGCCATGGCTCTACCATTAACCGAGGAATTGAAGAAGCTAAGGGCAAGTATTTCAAGGTAGTGGATGCAGATGACTGGGTATTAGAACAGGGACTGCTCCAGTTAATGGAAACTTTAAGAAAATGTGATTCTGACCTTGTGGTATCTAATTTTTACTGGTACCATGACAAAAAAGGAACCAGAAGCGTGGAAATAAAAGAGCCGTTTGGCGGTGTGGAATATGGAAGGGAATACCGATTTTCAGATGTGTGCGAAAATATGTATGTAAAAATGCATGGCATGACAGTAAAAACAGAAATTTTAAAGAAGATTCCAAAGATAGATGAACATTGCTTTTATGTGGATGTGGAGTATGTTTTGTTTCCGATTCCATGGATTGAAACAGTGACCTGTATTCCGGATTTCGTATATATGTATCGGATTGGTTTGACAGGTCAAAGTATGAACATAAATAAAATGCAGCGAAATCAGGAAAATTTTGACAGGGTTTTGGAGAGAATGCTTGCCTTTTATAAAGAATGTAAGCAGAAGATTGGAAAAGAAAAGCTGAATTATCTGAATCATTACCTTGGCAGAGTGGTGGCAAGCAGATTTAAGATTTTTTTGAGTTTTCCATATAGTAGTAAGGTAAAGGGTGAAATGAAAACCTTTGATGAAAATATTAGAAGGAATTACCCGGAAATATATCATGCGGTGAAGCAAAAAGCGGTACTGCTTCTGCGAAAAAGCAGATTTCATTTTTATTTTGCAGCCCAGTTAGGTTATAAGCTATCAGAAAGGATAAAATCAAAATGAATATTTGGAAACTAAGAATTGATACATTTTTTCATTATACGGATTTAATTAAGGAGCTGGTATCCAGAGATCTGAAATTAAAATACCGCAGAAGCTTTCTTGGATATCTTTGGAGTATTTTAAATCCATTGATGATTATGATTATTATGACTATGGTATTTTCAAGAATGTTTAACCGAAATATTGAAAATTATGCGGTATATTTATTGATTGGACGTACCTTGTTTGATTTTGTCATGAACGCAACGTCTCAGGCGATGGTATCTATTCGAACGAATTATGCGTTGATTAAGAAAGTGTATATTCCAAAGTATGTATTTCCGTTGGCAAAGGTTACCAGTGGTATGGTAGACTGTGTGTTTTCACTGGGGGCTCTTTTGATTGTTATGATTTTCACAAGAACACCGCTCAGTCCGTATTTTTTGCTGTTTCCTTTGGTGATTCTGCAGGTATATATTTTTAGCTGTGGCCTTGGTTTCTTTTTGGCACAGGGAGTAGTGTTTTTCCGTGATTTGCAGTATATTTACAAAGCAGTAACAACCGCATGGATGTATCTGACTCCAATTTTTTATCCGGTGGAACAACTGCCGGAAAGTTTACAGTGGTTAGTAATTCATATAAACCCATTATATTCTTATGTCACTCAGTTTAGAACACTGGTGTTAGACAGGTCATTTCCCGAACCATGGCTTGTGGTTTCGGGATGTGTGTGGGCAGTGGTAATGATGATTTTTGGAATAATTACCTTTAAACGTTCTCAGGATAAATTTATTCTGTATATTTAAGGAGGAAACATGGCAGATAATATTATTGAAATAAATGATTTGACCATCCGTTTTAATCTGGCCAGTGAAAAAATTGACAACTTAAAGGAATATTTTGTGAAATTGATTAAGAGACAGTTGATGTTTCAGGAATTTCTTGCGATTCAGGATTTTTCACTTGATATAAAAAAGGGAGAAGCATGGGCTTTGATTGGCGTAAATGGTTCAGGAAAAT
>JBGVOM010000114.1:0-2971 GCA_045126515.1 Lachnospiraceae bacterium | reverse complement strand
TTAATTCCCCCTATACTACATGCCCCTATTCCATTAGTAAGGAAGGCAAATTAACCGGAACTTGCTTTCACTTTCTCTTCCCATTTTCGTTAGACCAAAATTTATATTTTTTGTGAATCTTTTTGTTAATTTCAATAATTTTCAGCACTATTTTGTTTATATTTATTAAATATTTTATAATATTACCCTATTGTTTGTCAACGAAAGCAACGTATTTCTATTTTGCACTCTTGCATGATAATTGATACAGGTGGACACTCTCCGATACATCATTCCGGTTTATATTTTTTACATTCTCCACCATTTAACACTTCTATCGGTTTCATATCGAACTTATGACATCGTAACACCCCTCCATCCGGTATTCTAAACCTGCAATCTGCGCACTTCAAACTGTCATTTGTCATGGTCTCAAAAACCACCTCATCATTCATCGACCCCTGTGGTATTTCTCTATTTCTTTCTCTCTCTGACATAAATCCTCCTTATATATTTAATAATCTCTCGGAATCTCTAAGCCAGTAATTTCAAGGCTTTCAGATTCCTTTTTTATTAAAATCCCCCACTTTTTTTGTCAAATCCTCTTGACAAATCCATCGAAAAATGCGGCGCTTCGCGCCCTTATTTATAAGTCATATTTTCGATTGGAGGCGATTTTTTTGTTACCTGTTAACACTGGTGGTCATTCCACCTACCAAAATTTTGTTGTTGAAAATCTTCGTAAATATTATCCGAATCCTGATGCTCTTTCCCGTTCTACATGGGACATCATTGACCGTTTCTGGAACCTCGATCTGTCTTATACTGATGAACTGATGCGTAGCCGATATTCTGTCTTTGGTCCAAGACCAAGAACTCCTTCCTGCATGCAGCGTTCTTACCTGTTATCTATTGATTTCAAGGTTACTTCACTGACAGACTGGGCTGCACAGCTTAAAATAAACCCTCTCTATGCCATTCTTAGTGGTTTTGAGGTTGGTGATACTCCCGGTGTTGGTACCTTTTATGATTTTCTGAACCGCCTCTGGGATTCTGATTCAGATAACCTTAACCCTCATGTCCGCCCTGTTAAGTCTAAAGAAGTCAAAAAGCCTAAACAAAAAGGGGCTAAAGCGGAATCTGTTGAAAAAACTACCGTTGAACAGCTGTTAAAGACACTTGAGCAGAAATCTTTCTCCATTGATGAGCAGCCTTACGGTTCTTTATTCAGACTATACCAGAAAGAGTTCCTTGAGCAGTCTGTTAAACGTGAACTTATTACCCCGGAATCTCTTGCAGTTGCCGGAGATGGGACTCCGGTAATGACATCACACAGAGAACGCAGGAAACGTATCTGTGACTGCGCAGAAAAAGGCATTACTGACTGCAAATGTGACCGGTATTTTTCCCAACCCGATTGTAATATCGGCTGGGATTCATCCAGGGACTGTTTTTATCATGGCTATGATCTTTACATAATCGTTGCTTCCGATTCTGACAGTGATCTTCCTGTTTTTCCACTTTTGAATCCTGCTTCGAAACATGATTCCCATGGCTTCCTTGAAACCTATTTCCGCATGAAATCGTTTCTTCCTGATTTTCATGTTAACAAATGGCTTTTAGATTCCGCCCACGATGCCATGCCTTATTATCTGTACTGCCGTAAAAATGGCATTTCTCCTTTTATTGACCTGAATGAAAAACGTGGAATCAAAGTCAAATATAAAGATGATTTCACCATTGGCAAAGATGGAGTTCCTGTATGCTTGGCCGGGTTAAAAATGAACCATGATGGAACGGAACCTTCAAAAGCAAGAATAAAATATCGCTGCCCTCTGGCAAGCAGGAAAAATGGCTGTTCCTGTGCCCATCCATGCTCTGATTCAAAGTATGGACGAACCGTTCATCTGGCCATGAAAGATAACCCAAGATTAATAAACTTTCCACCAAGGGATAGTGAAGCATGGAAAAAGGAATATGATGCAAGAACCTCTGCAGAACGTTCCAATAAACGTGAGAAAATCGATTTTAAACTGGAAGACGGCAGGCACCGCTCAACTAAGATGTGGTACTGCCGCCTCTATCACATCCTTATGCTTCAACATATGGATGCCTGGGATCTGCCCTTTGAATCCACCCTGAGAAAGTTGATTTTAAATGTGGCATAATCTTTTTTCATTATACACCATTTGTAGGCATAGCAACAGTTATGTCTTTTCGTCACGTCTTTTTTATTTTTCCGAATAAAATTTACTTTTCAAGGTTCCATGTCAATAAAAATATTCAATAATCACTCAGGATTCCGAGAGTACATTATTTGTCATTTTATCTGTACAGAAGAGTATCAATGGTTTCCGTGGCACTCTTTCCAGCATTTCAGAAGGACACATTTCTGTGAAGGCAAAGACGGGAAGTGGCGATGAATTTGATGTATTCGGTCGTTCCTTAAATCACATGACAGATAAGCTCACAGAAGTTCTTGGTTCTGTTGCTACCATCGCTTCCGAAGTAAAGATAAGCGGAAGCAGCCTGGAAAATATGGCTCAATCCACAAATGAAACATCTTCGCAGATGGATGTTTCCATTTCCGAAATTGCAAAAGGTGCTAATACACAGGCTGAGGATGTAGAGCAGTCCACTCAGCAGATTGAAGACCTTGGAACTTTAATGGACAACATGGTCAACCACGTCGCTGAATTAGACGACACCTCTGTTCATATGAAGAATGCCAGTGACGAAGCAGTGTCTATCTTAAATGAGCTGAGTGCCTCCAACGAAAAGATGACAGATGGTATCCACAATATCGCAGACCAGATTACAAGAACCAACGATTCCGTTAAAAAGATTGGTGAAGCTGTTTCACTCATTTCATCTATTGCAAGCCAGACAACTCTCTTGTCCTTAAATGCAAGTATTGAAGCTGCAAGAGCCGGTGAGGCCGGACGCGGCTTTGCCGTTGTAGCATCTGAAATCCAGCAGTTAGCAGACCAGT
>JBGVOM010000113.1:0-2397 GCA_045126515.1 Lachnospiraceae bacterium | reverse complement strand
CAACCGGAATCTGGTGTGCATGGCCTATCGGATGGTGTGTAGCTACGGTACTATCCATTGGATTTTATTACAACGGTCCATGGAAGAGGAAAAAATAACATCTTCAACGGAACAGGCACTCTGCTATTTTCAGCAAAGTACCTGCCCATTGAAGAACTTAACCTCTTTTACATTTAGTGCCATATCGTTTTCTACCTTAAAGGGATGCCCATTAAAATCGTGCAATTCCGATAAAGGAATCATTCTGATATCTGTTTCCACCACAGCTCCATTGTTTTGTTGTGAAAAAGAATACAATTCTTCTTTTTTCTTCATAAAATTAATTACCTGTTATGAAGTGACCTCTTGTCAAGAGTAAATTTCAAGAAATCACCACATTTTCCTTTCTTTTAAATTTTAACACTGGGTACAGAGGCAGAGCCTCAGATCTAACAGTCCCCGGCCTTGGCCACTCTGTTATACGTGGATTGGTTACCTACAGGTCAATGGTCCGCCGTGAATCTTGCCGTCTCCTAGCGTGAATCAAAATATATTTATATAATGTCAACAGAGGTACTTCGCAAATAATTCGGACCTAGAAATGCTCTAAGACCCCACCTCTGTATCCAGTGTTAATTAGTTATTTTTGCAGATGAAATCTGACAAAGTCAGTTTCTTCTGCTTAATTACCCTTAAGAATATTCAGATGATTCTGTCAAGGACTTGTCGCCAGCGGCGATGCGAAGCATCCTTGACTGAAACAGATGAATATTCTACTAACTTACATGTTCTGTCATCATCCCCCAAATAAAACATGCCAGTTCCCTTGCTATTGCAGTTGTTGCTACATTTCGGTTAACTCCTTTATTTAGAGTCATTTTGTAAAATCTACGTCTAAGTCTTTCATTCGCTTTATCTGCATATGCAATTATTTCTGGTGGATTTCCTTGCTGTCTTTGTTTCAAGGCCACCGATTTGTGCCCTATATTTCCCCTTGTATAACTCTGGGCTGCTTCAACTAAAAGTCTTCGTAAGTGACTATTTCCAGCCTTTGTTATGCTGTAGCGATTAACTCTCGTATCACTGGAATCTTCACTTGGTACAAGACCCAAAAATGAAGCAAATTTTGGTGCTTTTTCAAATCTTTCAAAATCACCAACTTCGACAATCATTGAAAGTGCTGTATGCGTCTTAATTCCAAGAAGACAACTCATATGCTTTACTTTTTCTTCGTATCTTTCTGCTGATGCAAGTTCTTCTATTCTTTCATCAAATCTGTTGATTTTTTCCGTTAAGTATTCATACGTTAGAAGATACTCATCTAAGGTTTCTCTTTGTAAATCTGACAATTCTAAGTTTTTTAACCATTTCAGATGTGCGATAGTCCAATAAGTTTTTCCACCTTCAAAACGTTTTCCCTGTCTTAAAACAAACGCAAGAATCTGCTGTTTTACCTTTTTGAGATATAGCTTCTGGTCATCACGCATTCTAATGTATTCCTTAACATCATTGTCATCATTATCAGGAACGTATACTTCACTATAAGTGTGAAATGCCAGACATCTGGCTATGTTTGCAGCATCTCTTTTATCCGTTTTAACGTGATGTGTATTAGTTACAGCCATTGTACTTGGAGCCAATATCTTACAATCTACAGCATGATATCTAAGCTGATGATATAATGAATATCCAAGGCATCCTGCCTCATATCCGCAAACAAATGTAACTTCACCATCATATCTGGAACGAACCTGCTCCATGTATTTAAGAACAAGCTTGTAATCTGATGGTATTGTCTGCTTATACTCAACCTTATCTGTCTCATAACTATAACAACAAAGTGTGTACTGTTCCTTATGGACATCCATCCCAACATAAACTATACTATTCATATGTGACCTCCTATTGTATGCGGTAATCCCTGTTACCTAATATTATTTCTGCAAATAATATCTTACAGGTAAATCCACGAATCTACAATTGTGAGGTCACTTCATATTGTCTCCTAATAATCTTCGTAACGAGAGCTCCAGAACAAGCTCTGTCACTTTTTGAAAACACGATATGCCTCTCAAAGTGCCTAAACTCGAGAAGTTTTACAAACTTCTCGGTTCGCGGGCAGTCGTCGAATTCCGCATAAACACTGGCTTTGTAGCCAGTTGTTTCTTCGGAACTCTCCTCGTTGCCTTCGCGAAAATTCAAGGAGTTTACTTCACAATTTTTTGGAGCAGTGTTACGCACTCCACATGTCTTTCCGAGTCCCACCACACTTCATCAGTGCAAAAACCCTTGTAAATTACAGGAATTTTAAAATGTACACTTTTAACATATCGTCCATCTGGCTGTCGTTCTTCAAATAATTCTACTCTTTCAAGCAAAAGATTCATAATCTGCTTCTCAAGGTCGTATGGCATAATG
>JBGVOM010000112.1:0-8822 GCA_045126515.1 Lachnospiraceae bacterium | reverse complement strand
AGTAAATTCTTTATCACACTGGGGACATTTATACTTTTTGTCTAAAAGCATTTCTGCTTCAATTTCTTCCGGTGTTTTTGCTACCGCTGCAGCTTTTGCACCTTCCTGTTTTTTCTTTTCTTCTTCAAACAGATTCGACTCTGCCAAATCCCCCAGTCCAAATTTTCCCAATCCATCAAAAATACTCATCCCAAAATACCTCCTATTTTTTATCTATTTTAAAGGAACTTTTCAGCGATACAATTCGGTTAAACACCAATTGTTCCGGTGTAGAATCCTTTGCATCGATGCAGAAATATCCCTGACGCACAAATTGAAAACTGTCATACGCCTTAGCCCCATCAAAGCTTGGTTCTACATAACATTCCTTTAAAACAGTAAGTGAATTCGGATTCACATTGATGCTTCCATCCTCATTGTAAACCCCTTTTTCTTCATCTACAATATTTTCATATAGTCTTACTTCTGCCTTTACAGCATATGGTGCCGGTACCCAGTGAATGGTTCCCTTTACCTTACGTCCGGTAAATCCGGTTCCCGCTTTTGTTTCCGGATCATAAGTACAATGTACTTCAACCACTTTTCCGTTTTCATCTTTTACAAAACTTTCACACTTCACAAAGTAAGCATGCATCAGTCTTACTTCATTTCCAGGGAATAAACGGAAGTACTTCTTTGGTGGTTCTTCCATAAAGTCTTCTCTGTCAATATATAACTCTCTACAGAACGGAACCTTACGCACGCCTAATTCTTCATTCTCTAAATTGTTTACCACATCCAGATACTCTACCTGTCCTTCCGGATAATTATCTATCACTAATTTAATCGGATCTAAGACCGCCATCATTCTGGATTTTTTTAATTTTAAATCCTCTCTGATACAATATTCTAACATTGCATAATCTACAGAACTTTGTGCTTTTGACACACCACAAAGTTCGATAAAATTACGGATAGATTCCGGTGTAAATCCTCTTCTTCTAAGAGCTGCAATAGATACCAGACGCGGATCATCCCAACCGTCTACAACGCCATCTTCCACCAACTTCTTAATATATCTTTTACCGGTAACTACATTGGTAAGATACAGCTTTGCAAATTCAATCTGCTTTGGCGGATTCACATATTCTAACTCATTTACCACCCATTCATACAATGGTCTATGGTCTTCAAATTCCAAGGTACAGATGGAATGAGTGATACCCTCGATGGCATCTTCAATCGGGTGTGCAAAATCATACATTGGATAAATGCACCACTTGTCTTCGGTTCTGTGGTGTGTCATATGAGCAACACGATAAAGAACCGGATCGCGCATATTAATATTTGGTGATGCCATATCGATTTTTGCACGCAAAACTTTTTCGCCATCCTGATATTTGCCTTCCTTCATTTCCTCGAAAAGCTTTAAATTTTCTTCCACACTTCTATTTCTGTATGGACTTTCTTTTCCTGGTTCTTTTAAAGTTCCACGATACTCTCTGATTTCCTCTGCTGTCAAATCGCACACATATGCTTTGCCTTTTTTAATCAACTTCACAGCAGCTTCATACATCTGGTCAAAATAATCGGATGCAAAGAAAATCTGGTCACCCCAGTCCGCACCCAGCCACTGAATATCATTTTTAATAGATTCTACAAATTCCTGCTTTTCTTTCGTAGGATTGGTATCATCAAAACGCATATGAAATTTTCCATTATATTTCTGTGCAAGTCCATAATTTAAAAGAATCGACTTTGCATGTCCTATATGAAGATAGCCGTTTGGTTCCGGTGGAAAACGTGTACAGACAGTTTCATACGTTCCTTCCTCTAAATCTTTTTCAATAATCTGTTCGATAAAATTCTTGGATACAATTTCTTTTTCTGCTTCCACTATCGTTCCTCCTCAAGTCATTCATGCACTAATATACTTAAATGATACCACAAAATTATCTTCAAGAAAAGCATTGATTAAAAATTTGCTTGAAATTATCCTATATTCTCGCAATTAATACGCCATCTTTCTTCAAAATCCCATCTTTATATCCATGCTCGAACAGTATTTCCCCTATGACTTTTACCTTTACATCCTCCTTGGTGCAATTTAACAGCACCTGCATTTTATCATCTCCATAGTTATCAATTTTCATAAATTCCACCAGACGATTTTCTTTGTACTCTTCCGTAAAATGGAAATTACGACTTCGAAACAGTGGATTTTCTTTTCTTAATTTAATTAACTGTTTCATAATTTTAATCCGGTCATCATATCTGCCTTCTTCAATTTCTTTCCACGGCATACATCTTCGGCAATCCGGATCAAATCCTCCCTCTAATGCAAGTTCTGTACCATAGTAGATACAAGTACTTCCCGGCATAGCAAATAACACTGCCATCTGCTGATAAAATTTATCCAGATTTCCTATTTTAGTAATCAGTCGAATGGTATCATGAGAATCTAACAGATTAAATAAAGCATCATTAATCTGCTGTGTATACATGGTATAACAACGATTAATGGCATACTCAAATTCATGTTTCCCCTTCTCTTCATCAATCCAGAATTCTGAAATGCTTCCTGCCAATGGATAGTTCATAACTGCATCAAATTCGTCGCCACGCAGCCACTCAATAGAGTCATGCCAGATTTCTCCTAAAATATAAAAATCCGGTTTCAGGCTTCTCATGCGTTCTCTTAACAGCTTACAGAATTTATGGGAAATTTCATTTGCCACATCAAGACGCAGTCCATCAATATCATATTCCTTCACCCACATTTCACAAACTTCTAACAAGTAATCTATTACTTTCTGATTGTTGGTATTCAATTTCGGCATATTATCAGCAAAGGCAAAGGAATAATATCTGCCCTTCTTTGTATTATGTTCGTTTGATTTAAATGGCCATTCATTTACCATAAACCAGTCATAATATTCGGATTTCGGTCCCTTCTCCACCACATCCTGCCACGGTTTAAAATTCCATCCACAGTGATTGAACACCCCGTCTAACATAACACGCATACCTTTTGCATGAGCATTTTTTACCAATTCCTGCATCACCTGATTGTCCCCAAAGTGAGGATCAATCTTTTTGTAATCTGTGGTATCATATTTATGGGTACTGGCCGCCTCATTAATCGGTGTCAGATACAATCCGGTAATCCCTAAATCCTGTAAATAGTCCAACTTACTTTCAATTCCTTTTAAATCACCACCGTAAAACTGCTCATTACTAACGTTTTCATCCGGTCCTGCCCAGGCACAAGTATTTTCTGGGTTAATGGAGGAATCACCATTACAAAACCGTTCCGGAAAAATCTGATACCAGACAGTAGATGTTACCCAGTGGGGTGTTCTTCCTATATCCACCGGATTCATCCACGGAAAAGTAAAGCACTGCATGGTTCCTGCATACAATTCTTTATGTTTTTCATCATAGAAACCGTTTTCCGCATAAAACCAAACTTCATCCTCGGTTGTAATCAATTCAAAATAATAACGACACCTTTTAAACTCCGGTTTTACCGTAGTTGTCCACCAGATATGATTCTGCAGTCTTTTCTTAAATACAATTTCTTCTCTGACGCCGTCCCATGCTTCATTACCACCTAAAATACCGGTGGCAAAAGGATCGCCATAATGTAAAAACACCTGTTTTACATCATAACCTGTTTTTATATTAATGATTAACTCATCTTCATTTAACGGGTAACACATGTTGTCTGACATTCTATGATATACTGCTGCAAAGTTCATTTTCACACGCTCCTTTGTTTTTTGATTTTCTGTTCTAGTTATAGTATAGGAACTTTTTTTTCAATATTCTATGATTGAAAATGCTCATTTCTAACATTATTCTGCTTCATCAAAATTCTTCCTCTATAATTTGAAATTCCAGAGCATCAAAATCTATCGTATCCACAAAATTATCGGCATGAAATCTGGTCTTTGCCACACGTTTAAATTCTTCCACATTATGATCTAACCAAATCGGTACACTTAAATCAAATTCATAACATGCTTTTTCCAAAGCCTGAAACACCTTATGGGTTCTGGTATCCTCTGCGGCAATCTCAACTACTGTATCTCTAATCATTTTATTTTCTTTCCATATTTTCGCCCATACTCTAAACATGTCATCGGTTCCTTTCTCTTTCCTGTTCCTTTTCTCCTTAGTATAGCATTGAAGCTACTTTTTCTCAATGTGTTACCCCAATTTCCCACGCATACGCAATAATATTCTTTTTTCCAGCCGGCTTACCTGTACCTGACTAATCCCCAGCTTCTGCGCCGTTTCTGTCTGTGTTTTATCTTGAAAATAGCGAAGTATAATTAAATTTCGTTCCTTTTCTTCCAAGTCTTCCAGCAAGGACTGCAACACCAAGCGATTAATCGTGTTTTCATTTTCATTTCGCTTATCTGTCAGCTTATCCACAAGACAGATTTCATTCTCACCATCCGAATATACTGACCGGTATATGGAATCTACCTCCACACACGCCTCCATTGCCATAAGTATTTCTTCCTTAGCAAGACCCGTTGTTTCTTCTACTTCCTCCACGGTAGGTTCTCTGCCTTCCTCCTTTCGTATTCTTTCCTCTGCACTTTTTATTTTATATGCATTTTCCTTTATGGAACGGCTCATTTTAATCATACCGTCATCTCTCAGAAAGCGTTTGATTTCTCCCATTATCATAGGCACTGCATAAGTGGAGAATTTCACGTCAAAAGAAATATCAAATTTGTCAATGGCTTTTATTAAACCGATAGTTCCTATCTGAAATAAATCCTCCATGTCATGTCCCCTGCCTGCGAAACGCTTTACAATACTCCATACCAGCCCTAAATTTTCTTCTACCAATCTGTCTCTCGCTACTTTATCTCCATGGTGTGATTTATCAATTAACTCAATTGTATGCTCCACCATTTTCCCCTCTTATCCCATGATTTTTTTATTCATATATATCGTTGTTCCCTTACCCACTTGGCTTTTAATATGTATCTCGTCCATAAAAGCTTCCATAAAGGCAAATCCCATGCCCGAACGTTCTAAATCCGGTCTGGTGGTATACATAGGTTCCATTGCTTTTTCAATGTTTTCAATACCACAACCGAAATCAGTAATTTCTATATATAACGTTCTTTCTTTGATTGCAGCCCTCAGAATAATTTTTTGAACCTGTTCACCGTAACCATGAATAATACAATTTGTCACCGCCTCTGACA
Source organism: Lachnospiraceae bacterium (assembly GCA_045126515.1). Lineage (GTDB taxonomy): Bacteria > Bacillota > Clostridia > Lachnospirales > Lachnospiraceae > RUG11237. The sequence goes on along the minus strand of JBGVOM010000112.1, from coordinate 3,612 downwards.
CTGCTGTTTTCACATCTTCAATTTCTTCCAAAGTAGGATTTAGTGAAGTAACAAACGCCGCCACTGCCACTCTTGCAAAGCCTTCATTTTCCGAACGGCTGTCAAACTCTATCATCATATTATTTTCTTTCATTTCATGCCTCCTGCTCATACACCTTAATCATTTTACTTAATCCACTTAACAAAAAAATTTTCTTAATCCGTTCACTCACATGAATAGCCGAAACCCTTCCGCCCAGACATTTGATATTTTTATATCTTCCCACTATTACACCGATTCCCGAACTATCCATAAATTCAGTATTTTGGAAATCAAACAATATCTCTTTTACATTCTCCTGTAGCATAATACTGTCTGCTGTTTCCCTGATTGCAATACAATTGTGATGGTCTAAATCTTTCGGAACCATGATTCTTAATATTTCATCTTCCAATTGAAAAATATGATTCATATATTTCTCTCCCTTCTTTTTCCCTTATTAAATATGCATTTTAAGTATTATAAAAAGCGATGGTTTATAAACCATCGCTTTTCTTTCGTATTTCAAACTTATTCTGCTTCTGTTACCGATGCAAGATTTGCCTCTGCATCACTGGCTGATTTGGTTCCAGGGAACTTTTCTATTACTTCCTGAAACAATTTCGCCGCGTTTTCATTATCACCTAATTTCTGATATGAACGTGCTGTATAATACAGTGAATTTACGGAAGTAGCATCAATAGCATAAGCTTTTTGCAGATTTTCAATGGCTTCCTCGTATTTCCCACTAGAATAAGCTGAATACCCTGTTTTATAGTATTCATTGGCTGCTTTTTCCATCACTTCACCATTAATCTTCTCATATACAACCTTAAATCCTTCTTTCGCCCCTTCCACAGTTTCCGGCGTAATATCTGAAATGGCATCCGCCGCTTCTGTGGATTTGCCTTCCATGTAAAGATTTGCAGCTTTTAACAATGCATCATAAGAATTCAGCACACCACCATCACCTTCATATTCATCCAATTTTTCCTGAATACTTTTATTCTGGCTTTGCAATGTAGCAATATCTTCCTGCAAATCTTCTATTTCTGCTACCTTTACTGCTACTTGTTCGCTGTATTGTTTAATTTCCTTACCCGCCTCGTTCTTGGTCAGACTGATTTTCGCCGGAAGCACTACAAACCACACAAGAGCCACACCTAAAACAAGCCCTAGCACAATATTAATTACCGTGCTCATACCGGTATTTTCTTTATACTCCTTTGGCTGGATAACAGTATCATTGCCAACCTTATAAGTTACTCTAGTGTCCTTCCTTTTCTCGGACACTGCACTTGCCTTTTTGCCACGCAAAATTTCAAGTTCGCGCAGATATCTGAGTGTCATTGTGTTGTTAGAATCAATTTCTTCCGCTTTCTTCAGTTCTTTTGCTGCCAGATTGTATTCCTCATTTTTCAAATAAATCAATGCCAGCAATTGTCTTGCCTTAATTAATTTTGGATTTACCAGTATGACTTTTTTCAACTGTATCACTGCTAAATCATAACTTTCCTGCTTACAATAAATCAATGCCAGATTATACTTCTTTATACTCTGGTTAATCTCCTCTAATTTTGCCGGATTCGACTGTACTGCTTTAATATAGTCATCTACAATATTTTTCTTGCTTTTCATGTTTTTGCTGATAACCCACTCGCTTAAGGCAGCCACAATCTCGCCCATTTCGTAATAGACAAGTCCTAATAAATTTCTTGCCTGTATGTTCTTTTTATTATATTTTAAGCTTTGTTTTAAACACATGACTGCCCCTGATAAATCTCGGACAGTTGCTTTTTCCAATCCCTCATTATAAAATTGATTTGAGAGATGCATTATTGTTTTATATGTCTTAACGTCTGCACCACATGAAGTACAAAAATCATTTTCAGATAGTGCAGCACCGCAATGATAACATTTCATTTCTACTCCATTCCGCCTGCTGTTACAGACTTTCCATAATATATTTATTATCTGTCACTATCTTTTGATTCTTTTAACATTTCTTTTAAAATATCCATCATATCTGTCATATCATGGCTGTAAATTGCTTCTTCTGCTTCTTCCACTTCTAAGCTTGGGTGAAATTTTTTTAATTCTTCTTCAAAATTTATCATCATTCAACACTCCTGTAATTGCCTTCAATTCTCCAATTAAATACAGTGAGCCAACGCAAAACAAAACTCTTTCCTTACCTTTTAATTCCAGAGCTTTTTCCCAGGCTGCTGCTGTATTTTTGCAACAAACAACTTGTTTTTTCATATACTTTTCAAAGATATTTTTAAGTTGCTCTGACTCCATGCTGCGCGGTGTATCCAACTTTGTCACCACCACAGCCTCTGCGTTAAGAGTCATTGCTATTTCTCTTATCATTTCTTCGTAGTTTTTCTCTTTTACTGCACCAAACAGCAGAACACACTCTCTGCCTTTTGTCAGTTCTTTTGCTGTTTCTAAAAATGCCCTCACACCATCTTCATTATGGGCACCGTCAAAATATATATCTTCTATGGCTTGCTCCATCCGCCCCTGCCATACTTGTTTATTTAATCCCCTATTTATCATTTCAGGGCTATATTCCTCTTTATTTAACAATCTTTCTATCAAACGAATTGCCACTACCGCGTTTTCCACCTGATAAATGGCGGAATACGGTAAGGAAACTCTAACGTTATCATAATACTTAACATTGAGAGAAAAATCAATATGTTTGTTTGTTTTTTCACAAATTTTATAATCTTTTCTGGAAATCTTAAGAATTTCCGTCATTTTTTCCTCTACCTTTGCTTCAATTACCTTTACAGCTTCTTCCGGGTTGATTCCCACAATCACCGGAACCTTATATTTTATGATTCCTGCCTTTTCCGCCGCAATTTCTGCTATGGTTTCTCCTAAATATTCTGTGTGATCTAAACTGATGGAAGTAATGGCTGTTATCACCGGTGCCTCTATTACATTGGTGGAATCTATTTTTCCACCCAGTCCGGTTTCTAGCACTGCATACTCCACCTGATTTTTCTGAAAATATACCAATGACATAGCAAAAAGGAATTCAAAAAAAGTAGGGTGACAAAATCCCCGTTCCATAATCTTTTCTGTTGCCTTTTTTACCTGTTCAAAAACTTCTAAAAACTCCTGTTTTGTCATTTCCACGCCATTTATCTGAAATCGTTCTGTGATTCTCACCAGATGTGGCGAGGTAAACAACCCTGTTTTTTTTCCTGCCTCTGTAAGCATAGAAGCTGTAAATGCACACACAGAGCCTTTTCCGTTGGTGCCTGCCACATGAATTATTTTCATACTTTTTTCGGGATTTCCCAGTTCTCTGATTAATTCTCTGGTATTGTCTAACCCGTTTTTCTTTGTAAACTTTGGTACATCTAATATGTATTTTTCTGCTTCTTGGTATGTCATGTTGCGCCTCCCGGATTTTCTCTGCTTTACTATTATAATCCTCTCGGAAAAATATGCAAGAAATTTTTGTTGTCGAAAATAAGAACGAAAAACAATTCATTTTTCGGTTGAAAGGACGCCCCTAATAATTACAGAAGCTTCCAGAGCAGACTTTTTAACAGCTCTGGAAGCTTCTGTAATTA
>JBGVOM010000111.1:0-3923 GCA_045126515.1 Lachnospiraceae bacterium | reverse complement strand
ACAGGTCGAGCAGTAACGAAAGTTGGAGTTAGTGATCCGGCGGTATGAGAGTGGAATTGCCGTCGCTCAACGGATAAAAGCTACCCTGGGGATAACAGGCTGATCTCCCCCAAGAGTCCATATCGACGGGGAGGTTTGGCACCTCGATGTCGGCTCATCGCATCCTGGAGCTGGAGTCGGTTCCAAGGGTTGGGCTGTTCGCCCATTAAAGCGGTACGCGAGCTGGGTTCAGAACGTCGCGAGACAGTTCGGTCCCTATCTGTCGCGGGCGCAGGAAATTTGAAGGGAGCTGTCCTTAGTACGAGAGGACCGGGATGGACGTACCACTGGTGCACCAGTTGTTCTGCCAAGAGCACAGCTGGGTAGCTATGTACGGAAGGAATAAACGCTGAAGGCATCTAAGCGTGAAGTCCACCCTAAGATAAGATTTCCCATAGCGTAAGCTAGTAAGACCCCACGTAGACTATGTGGTTGATAGGTCGGAGGTGTAAGTGCGGTAACGTATTAAGCTGACCGATACTAATAGGTCGAGGGCTTGACCTAAGATATTATGGAGTAAGCCATATAAAGAACAGAAAAACGAAATACTGAAACTTCTTCGTTCAGTTTTTGACACACAAAGAAAAGAGGTCAAGACACCGCAAGGTGTTTGACATATATTCGGTGGCAATAGCAAAGAGGTCACACCTGTTCCCATCCCGAACACAGTAGTTAAGCTCTTTAGCGCTGATGATACTTGGTGGGCGACCGCCCGGGAAAGTAAGACGCTGCCGGAATTTAAGAGATATCCGTTAGGGTATCTCTTTTTTTTTGCGTATCATCAGCGCTAAAAGCTAAAGAAAAAACTCCTTGCGGAGTTTTATTGATTAGCGCTGAGCTACTTGGGGGCGTTTTTTCAAGTGTTGAAATTCTTACAAATTTCTTCCTGTTTACAAAATGCTTTTGCATTTTGTAATCCTACGTTACAAATATGCCACCGGCATATTTGCTTAACACTCCGGTGCCCGGGAAAGTAAGACGCTGCCGGAATTTACAAAGCGGATATCCAATCGGATATCCGTTTTTTCTTTGTAAATTCCTACAGCGTCTGATTGTTGAAATCCTTGCGGATTTCTGCCTGATTACAAAAAACTTTCGTTTTTTGTAAACCTACGCTAAAAATATGCCACCGGCACATTTTTTACGCTCCGGCGCTGCCGGAACTCGTCGCAACTAACTGCGATTTGAAAAAGACATTCAAAATTGGATGTCTTTTTTATTTTCTCCGTTGTTTCTCCTCTTCACATAAAATCTGCTGATTTTATGTGAGTTTGTCAGGGCGGGGCGATGCAGGAATAATCAATCGGGAGAACCGTCCCCTTGATTGCCCTTGATTGCTTGATTGCCCCTTGATTGGATATCCAATAGGGTATCTCTTTTTTTGTGTATCATCAACACTGAAAATAAATAAAGGATAATGTTGTCTTTTTTTCTTAACTATGTTATACTAAATTTGTGAAGAGGTAGCATATTATGGATTTTAAGTAATATAAGCTATATGAGGTAACCGCAGAAAAGGTTAGAACATTTTATATAACATTTAGGAGGCTTATTATGAAGATAAAGGATTTTGTGACAGTAATTATTTTAACCCTTTCCTTAGTGATAAATACAGATGTAAAAGCTCTCAAACTTCCCAATTACGGCGTTCCTAATGTCAAGTATGGCTGGGAGCAGGAGTATCTCGTTGAGGGATATTCTCAGGAAGAATTATATTATCTTGCGGGAATAGTTACTCTTACAAAAAGAAATAGAGCAGGAGAAAGTATATCAGCCCATGATAGATACGATTTAAATAGGATTCTTAGGGACAAGGAAGAGCTTGGAGAGTGGAAGGATGTAGCATGGTACTATTTTGTGGATTATGAAAAACTCGAGTATTTTGTTCGTGAACGAAAGGTCAGGGACGGCCTCATAACAAGGGAAGAAGTTGAAGCCCAGAAAGAGGCAGAGGAAGCGGAAAAAAATAAATGGAAGAAGCGAATTTTTCTGCATGTAGGCAGCAACAAGGCCATTGTAAATGATGTTGAAAAGATTATTGATGAAGAAAATCCGGACACTGTTGTTTTTACCGAAAACGATCGCTCTTATGTTCCGGTAAGATTTTTGAGTGAGGAATATGGTGGCGAAGTTGACTGGAATGAAGGAACACAGACGGTAAGTATTTCTTTTGAAGACAGAGAAATTTCTTTGTCTGTGGGAAACCCTGAAATTATTATAAATGGTGAAACAATAGAAAATGATGTTGCCCCTATCCTTAAAGGTGACAGAGTTTTTCTTCCGTTGCGTGTCTGTGTTGATGCTATTGGCAGGTATGTAATGTATAACAGCGGGCTTATTGTGGTCGACGAGAATCTTGATATGGATTGGGAAATGAAAAATATGGATTTTGTAAATGGGTTTAGCAAAGAACGATTTAAATAAATACCCAAGACGATAGAAAGTTTTTAGAAATAAAAAAGAAGCCAAAGCTTTGGCTTCTTTTTTGAATGCATTTAATTATCGAACTGAACGAAGAAATCCCTTAACAATGATTAGATCAATAGGTATACCTTCATAAGTTCTGATATATATATGGTCTGCGTATTTAATAGCAGCAAGTCTGTTTTCGGCGATGCTCATATCGCCAGTTTCTGTTGCTGTGCCATATAAATCAGTTAGGGTTAAAGTTCCTTCGACAGTGTTATATAAGTCAGGGAAGTATTTGAAACTGCTGTATACACCATTTTTTATAGTGAGACTTTTACCAGTATTATCAACAATATAAACGTTACTTGCTTTAGAAAGCTTATATTCAGTTCCATCAATGGTAGCTATATCTTTACTATCATCAAAAGATGTTACAACTCCACCTGCAAGTGTTTCATCGGGGTTGGATATGGTGTAAGCAGTACCCCCTGTCGCAAGAGGTTTGGGCTCATTTGATGTAAGGTTGCGGACGCCTAAATCAAAGTCCCAAACATACTTAATTGATGAAATAAGACCCTGTTTATTCAAGCTAAGCTTTACAACATCCCCTTTTGTGGGCATTAAACCCATTGCAACTTCGGGAGTTGTGTCTGCGATTAAAGAATCTCTGTCAAACAGATATGAGATTGACCAGATATCTTTGCCGTCGATGTCTGTGCATTCGCCAACTTCTTCGATAACAGCGAGATATGATGGTATTGGCTCAACTGTTCCTTCAAGCACAGTATTTACTGGTCTTAGGGTATCTAAATTATCCCAGAAAAAGATTTTTACGGGACAGTTTAGGTAGTTTTGATATCCGATTAAGGAGATACTGAAATCTGTCACAGTTGCAGGAGAATCACTATATGCGGCATTTAAAAGTTCACCTGAATTGTTATCATACACTGCCATTATTACAGTGCAGTCAAGTATGCTATTGAAGGTCATTTTTGCGGTAACATTGTTTCCGTTGTTGTCACAAACAATGCTTTTAAGAGTTACGTTGCTTGGAAGTGTTGACATATCTGACGCAATAGGTGTAATTGACATGGTGATAAGGAGTATTGAAATAACCAGAGCTATGCTTATAAATTTTTTCATTAGTTTCCCTCCTGAAATGATGTACAGAAATTATATCATATATATGGAAAAAAGTCTATACTTTGGAGCAATTTTACAGACAATGCGGCTCAGGCTACGGGTTCAGCGCAAGACAAGGGGACGGTTCCTGCGTCCCACAATCAGGGGGACGGTTCTCTTAATTGCTTTTAAGGAAAAAGGATGTGGCGATTTTGAACTGCCCCATTTTGTGCAGACAGTACAAAAAAGGAACTATGGTAGTTTAAATATTAAATTCAAGCAACATACTGACATCGCATTTCATGTGGTGTCAGTTTTGTTTTTAGTTGTATTCTCTCATTGTTGTAGAAATG
>JBGVOM010000110.1:0-174388 GCA_045126515.1 Lachnospiraceae bacterium | reverse complement strand
TTGGTGTTGGTGTTGCTTCACCTGTTGGTGTTGGTGTTGCTTCACCTGTTGGTGTTGGTGTTGCTTCACCTGTTGGTGTTGGTGTTGCTTCACCTGTTGGTTCATCTGGTGTAACGGTTGGTTCAACTGGTGTAACGGTTGGTGTTGCTGTTCCTTCTACAGTCACTTCCCATACTTTAAATGCAATGCCATCTACAGATAATGTAATCTCTGCTTTACCAATTTTCTTAGCTGTTACAAGACCCTGTTCAGAAACTGTTGCTACATCTGTTTTATTTGATGCCCATGTAAGTTCTGTAGGTACTTCCTTTGTTACCGGTGTTTCCACTGTAGGAACATCTGGTGTTGGTGCTGAAACCACCTTAGTTGCTGGTACATCAGCTGTTGTTAACTGTGCTGTTTCACCTACTCTTAATGTAAGTGTTGCTTTGGCCGGTGTAGTAGCCGCTGAAACATATGTTGGTAACTGAATTCCAGTTAAAACAAGTGCAGCAACTAACATTACACTAACATAGCGTTTGATTAAACTCATTGTTACTCTGTTCTCTCCCATACTTTCTTTCCTCCTTAATTTTCAATTAAATCCCTCATCCAGTGTAAGCTCCTAATCACACTTCCATGAGTAATTTATTTATTTGCTCTGTTGATTTCACATATTTCAATGGGTGCAAAATCACATAAAACAAGCCATGCTATTAGTATATTATCCCAGCTCGAAATTGTCAATCTTTTATCAAAAGATTTCTGCAAAAATTTTTATTTTAATTTTGTGTAAATTGTCTATTAAGTTCCTTGCTTTTTCAGATTTTTTCCCGACTTTCAAAACTTAACTTACTCCATTTGATACAACAGTGCATTACAAATTGCCGCCGCCACATTGCTGCCTCCCTTTCGTCCTCTGGCAACAATATACGGTATCTGCGTCTGTAAAATAAGTTCCTTCGACTGCACCACATTAACGAAACCAACCGGAACCCCTATAATCAATTCCGGTTTCACCGTTCCTTCCCGTAACATTTCATATAATTTTATTAATGCCGTAGGTGCGTTTCCAATGGCAAAAATAAGCTTTTTGTTAAGTCTTGCTGCCTTTTCCATACTGACAGCGGAACGAGTCATGCCACGTTCTTTCGCCTCCAGTGCCACATCTTTATCGGCAATAAAGCAATGCACTGTCCCACCATATTTCGCCAGTATCTTTTTGTTAATCCCTGCCTTTGCCATCTGAGTATCCGTAACAATATCCGCTCCCTGACGCAGTGCCTGCAAGGCTCTTGCCACCGCCTGTTCCGAAAAGCACAAATTATCTGCATAATCAAAATCCGCTGTGGTATGTATTGCACGCTTGATAATCAATTCATGCTCCGGATTCAGCTTTCTTCCTGCCAGTTCCTCCGTGATAATTTCGAAACTTCGCTTTTCTATCTCTGCCGGAAGAAGATGTTCCAATTCCATGTTCATCCTTTACATTCCTTTCTCTATGATTTGATAAATAAATTTCATATCCATATTTTGCCTGACTCCCTCAGCAAGAATATCATACTGTTTCTCCTTATATTCCCTACGGTTTAATACCAGACCTTCCACAGCATGAATTCCTTTCTCCTGTAATATAGAAGAAAGGATTGCCTCTACAACCTTAGGTTCATCAAAGATACCATGAATATAGGTTCCATAAACATTCCCGCAAAAGGCACCATCTTCCTTTCTCCCAACATCACTTCCTAACGTGTCTACATAAGAAAGCGATTTTCCCTGTAGCACTGTGGTACTTCCCATATGAATTTCATAACCTTCAAATGCCACTCCGGACAAGTTTTGCAGTCTTCCTTCCACTCTTCCAAAGTTTCCCTGTACTCTACTTCTTGTTTTTTTTGCCTGAAATGTGGTTTCCACCGGCAGTAATCCCATACCTGCTACACTTCCCTGATGTTCTGCCCCATCCGGATCGTGAATAACTTCTCCTAACATCTGATAGCCACCACAAACGCCAATCACTGTTTTTCCCTGAGCGGCATGGCGCTTTATCTTTACTTCCATACCGGTTTCCCGCAACCACATCAAATCTTCTATGGTACTTTTACTTCCCGGCACAATAATAATATCCGGCTCCTTCAAATCTGCCGGGCGGCTTACATATCTTAAAGATACTTCTTCCAGCCCCTCAAAAGGATTAAAATCCGTAAAATTAGATATTTTGGGCAGGCGAATTACCGCAATATCCACAAGTCCAATGGTTTCCTTCTTAGAAAAACGTTCGCTTAAACTGTCTTCATCATCAATATCAACCTGAAGATATGGTACAATTCCCACCACCGGAACTTTCCCCATTTCTTCTAACATATCAATTCCCGGCATGAGAATTTCTTTATCTCCTCGGAATTTATTAACAACAAGACCTTTTACATGTTCTTTTTCTTCCTCCGTAAGCAGAGCCAGTGTTCCTAAAAGCTGGGCAAACACTCCGCCCCGGTCGATGTCCCCTGCCAGTAATACAGGTGCCTTCGCCATCTTTGCCATTCCCATATTGACAATATCATCCTGCTTTAAATTAATTTCTGCCGGACTGCCTGCACCTTCCAGTACAATGATATCATATTCTTCCTCCAGACTATGATATGCATCTAAAATCGCCGGAATGTATTTTTTTTTATTTCTGTAATATTCCATGGCAGTCATATTTCCCTGCACTCTGCCATTTACAATTACCTGAGAGCCCATGTCTGTGGTGGGTTTTAATAAAATAGGATTCATGGCTGCCACTGGAGCTATGCCTGCTGCTTCCGCCTGCATCACCTGGGCTCTGCCCATCTCCAGACCTTCTTCCGTAATAAAGGAATTTAATGCCATGTTCTGGGATTTGAAAGGTGCCACCTTATAGCCATTCTGTGCAAAGATTCTGCAAAGCCCTGCTGCTAAAAGGCTTTTTCCTGCATTTGACATAGTTCCCTGAATCATAATGGATTTTGCTTTTGCCATTGTGTCCCTCCTAAATTATCCTAATAAGAATCAAACGAATTCCTGAAAAAATTACTAACGCCAGTATTGAGGTCATATACATCAGCCGGTTGGCACGTGCTATCATAGACACTTGTATGGAAGTTAAAGCATCTCCAATGTATTCTTTTTTGTATAATTTTCCAAAATACCAGACATCTCCTGCCAGCTGTACCCGCAATGCTCCGGCACATACCGCTTCTGTGTGGGCTGAATTAGGGCTTGCGTGACAGTAACGGTCACGGCGGTATATTTTAAAGGCATTTTTTCCGTCTTCCCTTAAAAGAAAGGCAGATATTATCATAAGGTAAGCGGATATCCTGGCCGGTATAAAGTTTGCCACATCATCTAATTTTGCCGCAGCTCTGCCAAAATACAAATAGTCATCGTTTTTGTAGCCCACCATGGAATCCATGGTATTGATGGCTTTATAAAGGAAGGCTAATGGCGCCCCGCCAAGCAATGTATAAATCACCGGTGCCACCACTCCGTCCGAAGTGTTTTCTGCCACTGTTTCTACCGCTGCTTTGATAATTCCTTCTTGGGTAAGACTTTTGGTATCCCGTCCCACAATCATGGAAACTGCCTTTCTGCCACCTTCCACATCACCTTTCTCCAATTCCTTAGAAACTTTCATGCTTTCCTTTTTTAACGATTTTGCTGCAAAAAGAAAATAGCACATAGTACTCTCCACCACATAGCGAAGAAACGGATGTATCATCTGGCAAAGAATTAACAAGCCCAAAGGCACAACTGTGCACGGTACAGTAACCAGAAGCACCAGCAGCACTCCTGCCCGTTTCATGGCTACTTCCTGTTGGTTCTTGCGAAGCTTTTTATCCCAAAAAGAAATCAGATTACCAATGAGCCGAATGGGATGAAAACTCCATTGGGGATCACCAAATATCATATCCAGTATAAAACCTGTAATACACGCATACAATGAAATCATTTTTCCTCTGTCCTTTACTTAATCTGTGTTGGTATGCCGCACATAATACGAAACACCTTGTCTGCCTGTGATGAAATCCTGCATAACAGTCTTCCTGTTTCTTCCCGAATTTGTCGTTCTTCCTTTTCCACAGGCACAATACCGCATCCAATTTCATCCGAAATAATAATCCAATTTCCCGTTACGAAGCTGCCATGTTCTTGGGCAAGCCAGTGGTTGAAAAAGCTCATATCCTCCTGTTTCTTTACTGCTTCACCAATAATGGCATGAAACCCGTTGATTACCATGGGATTCCTGTTTTCTTCTGATAATATACAAGACTTCAAGCTTTCCAGACTGTTTATCATATCCTGCTTTTTTATGTGATATTCCTGCTGTACAAAGTCTCCTTTTCCCTGAAAAGCTCCGCCCAGCACAAGAATTCTTTCCATTAAACCAAAACCACCTTTCCTGCAATGCAGACAGCAATCAGGGAAAGTAATTCTGCCACCTGCAAAAAGTACCCTGCCAAATCTCCACTGATTCCGCCAAATTCTTTGCTACATAGATGATAATGGTACAAAAAAGCTACCAGAAATGCTGCTGCCACTGCCATCATCATCCAGGGACTCCACAAGGTCAAACCAACAAGTTCCAACAAAAAGTAACCTATCATTACCACTTGCACTGTTTTTCGTCTGGCACCATTTTGAAATGTTGCTGCCAGCCCCGTATTTCTTGCCAGTGGAAAGGTTGCCATGCTAAAGGCACTTAAAGTTCTGCTGATACTATAAGTAACTGCAATAAAAGGCAGCATTTCTCTGGTACACTCACTCCAGACTGCCACGTTAAGAAGCAGATAGGCTGCACCAAAAATCACCGCAAAAGCTCCGCAATTAGGATCCTTTAAAATCCGCTGTTTCTTCTCTTTATCTCCGTAAGAATGAATGGCATCTATGGTATCTAAAAATCCATCCATGTGAATTCCTCCGGTAAGAAACAGAGGAAAAAGTGTCATCGCCACAGAAAAGCAAAGTTTTCCTACACCTGCTCCAAGAAGCAGATTTCCAAGGAAATACACCAGTATTCCTATCACCATTCCCACCCAGGGGAAAAAGCACAGGGCATAGCGCATATTTTTTTCGTTCCATTCCACTTTTGGCACCGGTATTTTGGAATACATGGAAAAAGCGATTAATAGCGATTGTATCATATTCTGCCCTCCTATTTGTGTATTACGGGAATTCCATAAACTACTTCGATTACCTTTTGACTTAAGGTAGCCGTCTGCCGGTTAATTTCTCCCAAAAACTTTACATACTGCATGGTTTCCTTGGAATATTTTCCAGCCTCTCCAAACACTTCATTGGTAACCACCACCACATGATAACAGCTTGTCAGAAGCTTTTTGATTCCCTCCATCACATTAGCTACAGTATACTCTCCGGCACCTTTCCGGTCAAACATTTCATTTGCCACTAAGTTTGACATGCAGTCTAATAATACAATACTTCCTTGGGGCAATTCTAAATCTTTTAACCCTAAAAAACATTCCTTGGTAATAAAGCCTTTGTGTTTTCGCATTTCCCTGTGACGTTTTATTTTTTCTTCTGCTTCTTTATCAAATGCCTGCATGGTTGCAATATAGAAAAAAGGGGCTGATTCCCTTTCCCTGTGGATGGCACAGGCTAAATTTTCTGCGTATTCTGATTTTCCGCTGGCACTACCGCCGGTTACTAAAGTCATCATCTCTTCCACCCCTGACAAGCTTTGACAAAGCGTTTTACAAACTCAATATTAGAATAAAAATACAAATGGGGATAGCCTGCAAATAAATTTTTCACTCCATGAACACATTGCCACTGACGTTTTCCGGAAGGCTTCACTGCAAGACAAGTCTTTCCATTGTCTGTACTGTCATAGTAATGAAATTCGTGGGCTTTCATTTTCTCACCTGATTTCAAGTAGGGATTCTCTTTGCTCCCCTGCAAATGAATATAACCAAATCGCACCAGCTTTCCTGTATTTTCGGAGGTAGAGGAAATCACATCTGCCATGGGGTACTCCACGCCCTCCACCCAAAGGCTCTTTTGTAAATACTGAAAACCGCCACATTCTGCAATACATGGCATCCCTGCCTTTAGCGCCTTTTGAATACTTTGTTTCATGGATTGATTTTCACTTAACTGCTGTGCATATAATTCCGGATAACCGCCACCAAGCAACATGCCCTGTATTTGTTCCGGCAGTTTTTTATCATGGAGGGGACTAAATTTTACCAGCTTACATCCTAATTCTTCTAATAGCTTTAGATTATCCCGATAGTAAAAACAAAAGGCTTCATCTTCTGCTACACCAAGGCTGATTTCCGGATGCACAAACAGCTTTTCTTCTTTTTCCAAAGGATTTTTACAGGAAATTTCCGGTGCCTGGGATGCGATTTTGATGATTTCTTCTATATTAGTATAGGTTTCTATTACCTCTCCGAGGTGTTCTAATTCTGCTGAAAAGTTCTCCCGTTCCTGAGGCATCACCAGTCCAAGATGCCGGCTTTGCAGTACAAAATCTTTTAATACCGGAAGATGTCCCAATACGGGAATTCCGATTTCCTGTTCAATCACTGCCTTTAACTGTGGATACGTCATATCTGACACCTGATTTAATATGATACCTTTGATATTGCTGTCTTTCCGAAATTCCACCATGCCCCGGATAAGAGGAACTACAGAATATGCCATACCTTTACAAGGTATTGTTAAGATCACAGGTGTTTTTGACACTTTCGCCACTTCATAAGAACTTGCCTGGTCTGACTCCATGGAAAGACCATCATAAAACCCCATAACTCCCTCAATGACAGTAATATCTCTATCCTGTCCATTGCGGTACAAAAGGTAGTTCATTACCTGAGGCTCTGTGAAAAACAAATCCAGATTAATGGAGGGAATGTCAAAGATTCTGCTGTGGAACATAGGATCAATATAGTCCGGTCCACATTTACAGCTTCCCGCTTTTAATTTCCGTTTTTTCAGTGCCATAAGAATACCACAGGTCAGCGTAGTCTTACCGCTGCCACTGCCTGTTCCTGCAATCATAATTCTGTTACAACGTTTTTCCATATTCTCACCTGTCTGCTGTTTTCGTTATGTCAAAGATATACACAGGGTTGTTTGCCATCATCATATGATATCCACCCATTTGTCTTGATTTACTCACATTCATGGAAACTACATCCGCCTGCAGCTGCAAGTCTTCCACCGTCTTATATATCTCTGCAATGGAATTTAAGGAAACTGCATTGGCAACCATATGCAATTCCGGGTTTCGTGTAAACAGGCACTCTGCCAGTTCTTTAAAATTGCCTCCGCTTCCTCCCACAAACACATGGGTAGGCACCTCTAACTCACTGTTTTGCAGCACTTCCAATGCTTCCCCGGAAATAATCTCCACATTATCTGTGGTGAATTTTCGTTTATTCTCTTCTATTAGTGAAACCGCCTCCGCATTTCTTTCCATGGCGTACACTCTTGTTCCCGGATATTTTGCAGCGATTTCCACAGAAACACTTCCCGTTCCTGCCCCTATATCATAAATCACCGAAGTTTCCTGTAAATCCAGTTTGGCAATACTAACTGTGCGCACTTCGCATTTTGTCATAGGTACTTTTTCCCGAATAAACTCTTCATCCTTAATTTCACCCATTCTTTTTTCAGGTGCCGGATTTTCTGCTATCATACAGATTAAATTTCCCCAGCTTTGCTTTTGAATTTCTGCCGGACTACCTTGCATAATCCGTTCACCTTCCGCCCCTTCTTCACCCTCTTCATAAGAGAGATTTTCTCCTACGGAAAGTTTTATTTCATTCTTTCCGTAATATTGCAGTTTTTCACACAATTCCTGCAATTGACTGCCACTGCTGAGCAATGCAAAGGTTCGTTCATTCTGTACAATTCTTCCTATAAGATTTTCTTTTCTTCCGTGGGCGCTGGCAATATACATGTCCTCCCAGTTCATTCCAAGTTTCGCGCTAAAATAAGAAATGCTGGAAATTCCCGGAATACATTGAATTTCATAAGATGTATCCGCAAATTCTTCCAGAATCCCTTTGGCACCGCTGAAAAATCCGCTATCCCCTGACAACAGTACTACTGCACTCTGCCACTCTTTTTCCTGCGTCAAATACTCCCGCATTTCTTTGGGCTTGTAGGACCTAAGCCGCTTTCCCTGATAATGGGCAAAAGGCTCTAACATCCGCTTTGCACCAATATAGATATCTGCCTGTGCTATTTTTTGCTCTGCATAAGATACCAGATAGTCTAAATCTCCCATACCGATGCCAACAAGATATATCACTTTATTTCTTTCCATGTTCTTTCTCCATATACCCTCTCGGCGTAACCATCTTCCCGCCAATGACACGGCTTTGGCTGTTTCCGATAAACACTGTGGTAAACATATCTACCGATGTGACCGCCAGCTCTTTTAATGTCATTACCTGATAGTTTTCCCCTTCCCTGCCGATATTTTTTGCAATGGCACAGACTGTATCCTCTGCTTTGTATTCCATGCAGATACGGCATGCCTTTTCTAAATAATCATGACGCTTTTTACTGGAAGGATTGTATAAGCACAAAGTAAAATCTGCTTTAGAAGCTTCTCGTAAGCGGCATTCTATTTTCTCCCATGGTGTCAGCAAATCACTTAAGCTAATCACTGCAAAATCATGTGTCAGGGGAGCACCTGTCAGTGCGCCTCCGCTCAAGGCAGAAGTGATTCCCGGAATCACCTGAATATTTATCGGTTCGTATTCTTCTGAAAGTTCATAAATCAGTCCTGCCATACCATACACACCGGCATCACCGCTGCACACCATGGATACCGTCTTCCCCTTTTCCGCTTCTTTCAACGCTATCCGGCATCTGTCTACTTCCCGCATCATGGGAGTTGAGATAAACTCCTTATCAGCATAATAATCCCGCACTAAATCCACATAAACAGTGTAGCCGATAATGATATCACTTTCACTTAAAGCTTTGTCCGCGCGCAATGTCATGTCTTCATGACACCCCGGTCCGATACCTACAATATATAATGTTCCCATGCTATTCTTCCTTTCCCTGACGGAATTCTGTGGTAAAGGCAGGATTATACAATTCCGAGCGGTCATATCCAGAATCTAAAATATTTCCCACCACAATCAATGCTGTTTTGGTAATCTTATTTTCTTTTGCTGTCTGATACAAGGACTGAACTTCACAACGGAAAACCTGTTCCTCCGGCCAGGTTGCCTTATAAACAATGGCTGCCGGCGTATCTTTTTCATAACCGCCTTCTATCAATTCCTGTTGCAATTCTTTCAATAACGACATACTAAGGAAAATAACCATGGTTGCCTTATGTTTTGCAAAACTTCTTATGCTTTCTCTCTCAGGCACCGGAGTGCGCCCTGCCATTCTGGTAATCACCACAGACTGAGACACTCCCGGAAGGGTATATTCTGCCTTTAGTGCCGCCGCTGCGCCACAAAAAGAACTGACTCCCGGTACCACCTTGTATGGAATATTTTTTTCTCCCAAAATGTCCATTTGCTCTTTTATGGCACCGTAAAGACAAGGATCTCCGGTGTGCAGCCGCACGGTAAGTAAGTTTTTCTCTTCTGCCTGCTCCATCACTTCTATTACTTCTTCTAAAGTCATATAAGCACTGTTATATACCTGACAATCCTGCTTTTTATATTCTAACAATTCCGGATTTACCAAAGAGCCGGCATAAATAATCACATCTGCCTGCTCTAACAACTGTTTTCCCCGGACAGTAATCAAATCCACAGCACCGGATCCGGCACCTACAAAATGTATCATAATTATGTCTCCTTATTTTACAACAATTAACGAGTAATAGCTTCCTGTATCCGGTATTTCCGAAACATCCTTATACACCTTTTCTCCAACCATTCCACAGTTTTCTACCATCATTGCATTTTGCTTTTTCTTTGCTAATTCTTCCCTTACTTTGGAAAGTTTTTTCCCGGATTTCATTAACACTTTCGTACCCGGATATTGTTCTAACTCCTGAATCCCATAAGACGCAGGAAAAATATGGAGCATATCTTTATTTTCCACCAACCCGGTATTTAATTTTGCTGCTGCCGCACAAAAAGACGGAATTCCATTGATAATTTCTGCCATAAGTCCCTTTGCCACAATACGGTTGTGAATGTATAGATAAGTAGAATAAATGGTAGGATCGCCCAAGGTCAGAAAGCCGATATTTTTTCCTTCCAAAAGCTTTTTGGCTACTGCCTCTGCTGCTTCGTCATGTATTTTCTTTAAAGTTTCTTTCTCTTTCATCATTGGCATGGGAAGCAGAAGAAATTCTTTTTGAAGCATTTCCGGTGCGTTTTGATATGCAATCTGAAAGGCGGTAGCATTTTGTATATATTTTTCTGCTGTTCCTAAATCTTGTGGTTTTCCTGCCACCGTTTTTTGAAATGTCTTATCCGAAATGGGGAGGGCAATAATATCCACTTGCTTTAAACATTTTACTGCTTTTAAAGTCATTAATTCAGCATCTCCCGGTCCGGTTCCAATACCATATAAAATTCCACTCATATTTTTCTCCTTGCTTACCTTTTTGACTGTATGTTTCGTATTTCTTCTACCAATGTTTCTGCCCCCAAAGTCTGCCCTAAAATCCCCCATTCATTGGAAAACATAATAACTTCTATTTTATATTTATTCTCAGAGCGTAGACTAATATAATATTTGATTTTTTCCATAATAGTGTTCATCGCATCGGAAAAAACTTCCTGCTCTTTCATTATTCTGATTGCCTCGTCCGTAGAAATACACTCCATAATCTGTTTTACGGTGGCTGCCTCTGCACCTGCCATGGCGGCATGTACACCTAAAATTTCCATACGGCAGTCTGCCATATGGGAATGAGTGTTCACAATATTTCCTGCCAGCTTTATCAATTTTCCCACATGCCCTACCAAGAGAATTTTCTGCACGTTGATTTCTTTGGCATAATCCATCATTTCTCCCAAGTAGTTACTACACTTTACTGCATTTTCCAGTGAAAGTTGTAAATTCTCCCGGACAAAATCTGCACCGTAATTGCCTGGAGTAACTAACAAAATTCCCTGATTATTTTCTGTTGCCACATTCATTTCTACATGAATGGTATCAATCAATGCCTGTTCACTCATTGGCTCTACAATACCACTGGTTCCAAGAATGGAGAGACCACCTACAATTCCAAGCCTTTCGTTAAAAGTCTTTTTAGCGATTTCTTCTCCCTGTGGAATGGATATTACAACTTCCGCACCGCCTTCATATCCATATTCTTCAAGGATTTCTTTTACTGCCAATTCTATCATCTGTCTTGGTACTTTATTAATTGCCGCTTCTCCAATGTTCTGCCAAAGACCTTTCTTGGTTACTCTGCCAACTCCAATTCCACCGTCAATGACAATGCCCGGCTCTTTCTTTAAAGACACTTGAGCATACACCAGGATTCCATTGGTCACATCCGGATCATCTCCTGCATCTTTCCTTACTGCACAGGATACTTTCTCTTTCTGGCGTTTAATATCTTCGATTGGTGTTACGATTTTTATTTGTTTCGGCGTAATTATGGTTTCTTTTTTGATGTCTTTTTCTTTAAAAATCATTTTTGCCGCTGCTTTGGCTGCAATAGCGGCACAAGTGCCGGTGGTATAACCGCTTCGCAATTTTTTCTTTTCCATATTTTTACCTACGCTATGATTTTGGCTGCCTTAATATGCTCTACAAACTGTTTCTGTACGCTTTCTAATTCTCCCAGACCTTTCATGCGGCATGCAACCTGATACCCTTCCTGTTCCAACCGACTGCGCCAGGAATCTTCTTCTCCTGCCATGTCATTATTGGCATGATCACCTGCTACAATCATTAAGGGCAGCAGTTTCACCTTCTTTTTGTTGGTCTTTTCTAACTGTTTCACTGCCTCCTCAAAAGACGGATATCCTTCTACGGTTCCCACCAGAATATTAGAATAGCCCATTTCTTTAAATACATATTCTAATGCCGGATAAGCCGAATTACTATAATGGCTGGTACCATGTCCCATCAGCATAAGGATTTCATCCTCAGAAACCGGATTGTCCTCTACCACAGCTTTTGCCAGTTTTTTATAATCTCCCGTGTCATTCAGTAAAGGTCTTCCAATGGCTACCCTTTGAAAATTCTTTGCAGCCACCTTAATATCTTCCATCATTTCGTCATTTTCAATCCCGTTAATCACATGGGTAGGCTGCACGATCAGTTCTTTTATGCCATCAGCTTTCATTTGTTCCAATGCTTCTTCCACGGTCATAATGTGAAGCCCGGACTTTGCCAGCTTCTTAATAATCATCTTACTGGTAAATGCCCGGTATATTTTGTATTCTTTAAATTCTTCTGCAATCTTTTGTTCAATGGCCTCTATGGTTTTCTTTCTGGAATCTTCATGACTGGTTCCAAAACTCACCACAAGAATCGCTTTTCTGCTCATCGCATATGCCCTCCTGCTGGATTTTCACTTTTAAAGATATTGTAACGAAAGATGAGGGGGATTGCAACGGTTCTGGGGGAAGAATTTGAAATATTCGCACTTTGTTGTTGGTTTGAGAGGACGCTCATAGGCAGGACAACTTCTTCCTTGGAAGGCAGAGGCAACACGAATGTGAACTAACTGTCAAGGGCGGCTAAGACGTTCCAGAAGGCTGTCACGCCCAAGCCGCCCTAGACAGTGGATTTCACATTTGTTAAAAGCGCCTCTTTAATTGCCTTCCAAGGAAGAAGTTGTCCTGCCTATGAGCTGTGCTTTCAAAACGATAAGTGTGAATATTCAAATTATTTCTAATTCCATTGCACCCCAAAATATTATGAAGCATAAACTATTTTTATATATAGGAATTACAGTTGACTTCTCACCCGCCTTACAGCCTCCACCATATTTTTCAGACTTGCATCTGTTTCCGGAATTCCTCTTGTCTTTAGACCGCAGTCGGGATTTACCCATAACTTATTTTTATCAATTTTCGTAAGCATTTTCTGTAATGCCCCTACGATTTCCTCCACAGACGGTACTCTTGGAGAATGGATATCGTATACACCAGGACCCACTTCTGTTTCAAAGCCGTTTTCCTGAATGGCATCCAGAATCGTAAGTTTGGAACGGGATGCTTCGAAGGATATTACGTCTGCATCCATGTTATCAATATCGCGAATGATATCATTAAATTCACTGTAGCACATATGTGTATGTATCTGTGTTTCTGGCTTTACACCACTGTGACACAGACGGAACGCCGGAATTGCCCACTCTAAATATTCACTGTACCAGTCACTTTTACGGATTGGAAGTTTTTCTTTCAGTGCAGCTTCATCAATCTGAATAATAGAAATTCCTGCTTTTTCCAAGTCAAGAACTTCCTCCCGGATGGCAATACCAATTTGATATGCCATTTCTTTTAAAGAGATGTCTTCTCGTGGAAATGACCAGTTCAAAATTGTTACCGGACCTGTCAGCATTCCCTTTACCGGCTTATCTGTAAGACTCTGGGCATAGGCGGAATATTCCACTGTAATAGGACGAATTCTTTTAACATCACCAAATATAATTGGCGGTTTTACACATCTGGTGCCATAAGACTGCACCCATGCTTTTTCTGTAAATACATAGCCTGCCAGATTTTCTCCAAAAAATTCCACCATATCATTTCGTTCATACTCACCATGAACCAATACATCTATTCCAATTTCTTCCTGTTTTTTAATGCACTCTTGGATAAATGCAAAAACCTGCTTGTCATATGCTGCTTTGTCAATATTTCCACGTTTGTAGTTGGTTCTGTTTCTTTTTACCTCCTGAGTCTGTGGAAAAGAGCCAATGGTAGTGGTAGGAAGCAAAGGAAGTCCGAAAGTTTTCTTCTGTATTTCCTGACGCTCTTTCCGCTCCGGTGTTCTGACAAACATATCCTCTGACAAATTTGCCACCTGATTTTTTACCTCTATATCCTGATAAAGCCTTTCCTGCCCAAAAATCTGCTGATTATTTACATATTCTTTTTCATTATTATAATCATCACATTCCGTCAGTACACTAAGTTCCTGCAATTCCAAAAGTTTTTCCACAGCAAAAGCAAAATACTGCTTTACTTTTGGGTTTAACTTTTCTTCATAAGCAAGGGTATAAGGCACATGAAGCAGAGAACAGGAAGTGGATAATACCACATTTTCTGCATACTCTTTTATTTCCTTTATCTGTTCAAGCACCTTCTTATAATTGCTTTTCCAGATATTTTTTCCGTTTATAATTCCTGCAAAAAGAACTTTTTCTTTTGGAAATCCATACTGTTTCACCAGTTCCATGGTTTTTCGTCCTTCCTTAAAGTCCAGACCGATTCCATCGAAATCCAACTTCAAGACAGCTTCATAGCAATCCCTGATATCACCAAAATATGTCTGCAACAGTACTTTTACACTTCCTTTTTGCTGTAAAATGCCGTTGTATAAACTTTCCACAAGATTGATGTCATCCTTCGTCATATCCGTTACCAGTGCCGGTTCATCAAACTGAACCCATTCTGCACCAAGTTCCTGAAATTTTGTCAGCATGGCTCCATAAGCAGCACTGATATCTTTTACAAATTCAGCCGCTTTCGTTCCCTCCTGATATCTTACAAGTTTAAGGAAAGTAAATGGTCCTATGATGACCGGTTTTGTAAGAATTCCCTGCTGTTTCGCTTCCAAAAATTCATCAAAAGGTTTCGTACCGGACAATGTAATCTTGGTAGATGCGCTGAGTTCCGGAACCATATAATGATAATTTGTATTAAACCATTTTTTCATTGCTAAAGCCGGTACATCTCCTGCTTCTCCCTGATATCCTCTTGCCATGGCAAAATAAGTGTCTAATTCATCCAGATTTAATTTCTTATAACATTCCGGAACTGCATTCAACAAAACTGCCATATCAAGCATGCCATCATAGTATGAAAAATCATTGGAAGATATGTAGTGAATGCCATACTCCTTCTGTCTTTTCCAGTTTTCTGTTTTTATTTCTTCGGCTACACTTTTCAACTCTGTTTTTGATACTTCACCACGAAAATATTTTTCGGATGCAAACTTTAATTCTCGTAGTTTCCCTACTCTCGGAAAACCTATCACTGCATTGTACATGACAACCTCCTTGTAATTCAAAACTTTTCTGTTGTCATCAGTATATAATTTAGAGAAATATTTGAAAAATACAAAAAAGAAACAGTTTGAAATAGTTTTAAGCTATTTCAAACTGCTATTCTTTATTTTTCTATATTTCCATATGACTATTTTTCTATCTTTGCATATTTTTTTAATGCTTCCATATAAGCAATACCATAACGGCTCAAAGGCATATTTTTCTGGGTAATGGTTCCGATTCGCATATATTCATCTACCTGTAAAGGTTTTGCAATAATATTTTCCCCGTTCAGTTCCTGACTGATAATACCGGAACTGACAGTATATCCATTCAGCCCTATCACCAGATTGAAAAGTGTTGCCCTGTCCCTGACTTTTATATTTTTATTTCTATCCAGCGTACTTAATATTTCCTCCGAATAATAAAAGGAATTGTATTCTCCCTGTTCAAAAGAAAGGTAGGGATAATCTTCTAAATCCTTCATGCTGATACTATCTTTCCCTGCCAACGGATGATTTGCACAAATAAAAACATGAGGTTTTGCCAAAAATAATTCTTCAAATTTCAATCCGCTTTGTTTGATCATTTTTAGTATCACTTCTTCATTTTTTGAAGATATGTATAAAATCCCTATTTCACTACGCAAATGACTGACATCCTCAATAATCTCGTGGGTCTGGGTTTCCCGCAGGGTAAAATCATATTTCGGTGCATCAAACTTCTGTATCACATCCACGAAGGCGTTCACTGCAAAAGAATAATGCTGACAGGAAACCGAAAATCGAGGACTTTGCTCTTTTTCATTCAAAAACTTTTCCTGCAAAAGATTTGCCTGCTCCAACACCTGTCTGGCATATGCAAGAAATTCATCCCCTTCATTTGATACAGTCACACCTTTATTGGTTCTGTTAAATATAGTAACCTGCATTTCTTTTTCCAATTCACGAATTGCATTGGTTAAACTTGGCTGTGAAATAAAAAGCCTTTTGGCAGCCTCTGTAATATTTCCGGTTTCGGCCACTGTTACAATGTATTTTAATTGTTGTAATGTCAAGTTCTTCACTCCTCTAAATGTACATTTTCCACAAACATCATTAGGAATGCTATAAATAATGCCACAGAACAAATTAATATAGCTTTTGTCTGAAATTGTTTGATCGCCATGCTTCCTGCTACCGCGCCTACAACAAAGCTTAAAATAATACCATAATACAGCAATGCTTTCTCCAAACTTGCTTTCTCTTTTTTAAAGAAGTAATCGCATAGATTCTGGGTTCCGCTCCGCAAATTGCCGATGCACATGGTAGTGGCAATTCCATTGCCCCGTATTTTACGAAAGCTTTCTACCTGTATACCGCAGGCCAAGGAGGTGATGCTGTTTGCCAACAGATTATATTTTTGAGGAATAAAAGCAACTGACAGCAGTACAACTGCCTCTATCAGCACAGCTATCTGCCTCCAGTGCAAATGCCATTCTGCATTTATCTTATAACGGGCAATATCTGATATAAAAATTCCTATCACAAATGCAATTACAGGGCAAAAATAGTAACATGCCCCTGGAAAATTTCCCTGGGAAAGATTTACGCCAAGTAACAACAGATTACCTGTCTGGGCGTTGGCAAAGACCTGACCACGGTAAAGATAGGAATATGCATCCATAAATCCGCCGGACATTGCAAGAATTATTCCCAGCCGTAAAGTTTCTGACATTTGTCTGCTCTGTTTCATTTTACCACTTCCTTTGTTTCACACTCCATCTGTTTTCTCATTGTAACATACATAAAAATGGCAGGCAACATTGTTTTCAGCTCCATTGAAAACCATAACCTCCTGTGATAAAATATGTGCAAAACAAAAACAGATGTGCAGGAGGCAAAACATGGAAGCAGTTGTTTTTACTTTTACCCAAAATGGTGCCAGACTAGGCAAACGCATAGCAGATTTCTTTTCTACACAGGAAAATAACGATACTAGCTCTGTTCTGGTATACGCCATGGAAAAGTTCTGCACTGAATCCCCAGAAAATTCTGTTTTACATCCTTATAAACAGCCGATTACCGATTATGTACAAGAGCTTTTTTCCAAAGATGCACTGATTTTCATTGGTGCCGCCGGAATTGCAGTACGAATGATTGCACCTTTGTTAAAACATAAAACAACAGACCCCTGTGTGCTGGTGTTGGACGAACTGGGGCAATTTGTGATTCCCATTTTATCCGGGCATATCGGAGGCGGTAACCACCTGGCTCTGGCTCTTTCTGAATTTCTTGAAAGCACTCCGGTAATTACCACTGCAACCGATGTAAATCATCTTTTTTCAGTAGATAATTTTGCAGTAAAAAACAACCTTGTCATAGATAACTTAACTCTCGCCAAGGAAATTTCCGCTGCACTGCTGGAGAAAAAAAGTGTAGGAATCTGCTCGCAGTTTCCTCTGTCAGACACAGAAAAAGAACGTATTCCCTCCTGCCTTACCTGGATTTATGAAGATAGCACCTTCTCGCCTGCCTATCTGATACAGATATCCACTATCCATAAACCGTTGACCCCAACAGTGGATTGTAGCCGTATCCTGCATTTAGTTCCCAAAGTTCTGGTGCTTGGCATCGGATGCCGCAAGGGAATTACCTGTGAACAAATTGAGCAGTCAGTGTTTCCTATTTTTGAAAAATACAACATAGATATACGGGCTGTTCTTCAAGTGGCATCCATTGATTTAAAATCACAGGAACCCGGATTGTTAGAATTTTGTCAAAAATACCACTGGGATTTTAACACATATTCTGCAGAACAATTATCTCAGATACAGGGAAATTTTACTACTTCTGAATTTGTGAAAAATGTTACCGGCGTAGATAATGTTTGTGAACGAGCCGCTCTGGCAGGCTCTGACTCTGCTCATTTATGGATTCCCAAACATGCTTTCAATGGTGTAACCGTAGCCGCTGCCATACACCCGGCTGAGATAAAATTTTGATACCATATAAGATATAATATAATAAGCCAGAATAACAATATACGAAAGGAGTCCTTATGAAATCTATTCTAATCTTTGCCGGCACCACCGAGGGGCGGGAGTTAATTGATTTTGCACTTTCCCGCGCAGAACACAACATATATGCCTGCGTGGCAACAGAATATGGAAAATCCCTGTTAAACGCCAATGAACGGTTGAAAGTATCTTCAAAGCCTCTAAATATGGTGGAAATGTGTCAGTTAATGAAAGAATTTGATTTTTCCTTTGTTTTAGATGCAACCCATCCCTACGCCGTGGAGGTTTCTAAAAATATAAAAGAAGCTGCAGATACCTGCAGGCTTCCCTATTACCGCGTGTTACGCCCGGAACAAGATACTCTTTCCAATGTATCCTATCCTGAACACAACCATATTATAACCGTAAATTCCATGGAAGATGCTGTTGCGTATTTCCAAAACACCACCGGAAATATTCTGGCAACCACCGGAAGTAAGGAACTGTCTGCACTTTGCGCACTTCCTGATTTTAAAACCCGGGTTTATCCCAGAATCCTTCCAAATCCAGATATGCTTCAAATGATTATAAACCAAGGCTTTGCCCCACAAAATATCATTTGTATGCAAGGTCCTTTTTCTACTGATTTAAACGTGGCAATGTTACAACAGATACACGCCACCTATTTGTTAACCAAATCTTCCGGCACTAAAGGTGGTTTCCCGGAAAAACTTGCCGCCGCCGCCAGACTCTCCATTACCACTGTGGTCATCGGACGTCCGCCACAGGCGGAAGGGATTTCCATGGAGCAGGCCTATAAACTTCTTTCAATGTGACAGTTCAACTTTTGAAGCTGAAAGGACGCCCCTAATACATACAGAAGCCTGCCGAGCTGAACCAAACAGCTCTTCAGGCTTCTGTATGTATTAAGGGCTGTGCTTGTCAGGCTTTAAAAGGTGAATTGGCACATTTCACGGTACAAACTTTTTCCTTATCTTTACTGGTTTGAAAGAACAGCTCATAAGTGCTGCAAATTCTTTCTTGAAAGGCAATTTAAGAGGCGTCCTTAACGAATACGAAATCCACTGTTTACGAAGACTTAGGCGCGACGGCTTTCCGGAGCGGCTTAGTCGTAGTTAACAGTTAGTTTGTATTCGTGTTGCCTCTGCCTTTCAAGGAAGAATTTGCAGCACTTATGAGCGTCCTTCCAACCACTAAATTCAAAAACCTTTTACACCACCTATAAGCTTCCTGCACTGCTCCGTCAGCTTTTTTGCAAGGGAATGATTCTTCCCGCTGGCGCATACTCCTATCACTGCACCGCTTTCTTCTTGAGCAGCAATTCCCGGGAAGAAAAAGTTACATTCTTCCTTACAGTCTGCCACAGACACAAAAGCACCGAATGCTTTTGCTTCCTCTCCTGCCTGATGATTCACCGTCCGGTCATTGGTAGCTGCCACCAATAGGAATACATCTTTTCCATCTCCCGGCTGATAATTACGGCAGAAGTAGGATATTCTCTGCTCATTTACCAGTGTTTCCATTTCCGGACAAATCTCCGGCGAAACTACAGTTATGTTATCGCAGAAATCCAAAAGTGTCCGCACTCTACGGACAGCAATGGTTCCCCCGCCAATCACAAGGCATTTTTTATGTTCCAACGATACAAATATAGGAAAATACATCTTACTACCTCACTCATCAGAATAATCTTCATATTGGTCAATGGCAATCTCTCCAAACACTTCCATCCTGTTGTATACTTCAGCTGCCATACGAATCATGGGAACTGCGGTCAATGCACCGGTTCCTTCTCCCAGACACATATCTGCCGTAACCACTGCCTCTAATCCAAGAGCCTTTAACACCATTTCGCCGGCCGGTTCTTTGGAAACATGGGTTGCAAACATACAGGATTTTGCCTCTGAGCAGATTTGTGCCGCACACAAAGCCGAAACCGCTGAAATAAAGCCATCAATCAGCACTGGAATCTTATGAATATATCCGCCCAAAAACAAACCAGCCATTCCCACAATATCATAGCCGCCAAGATTCGCTAAAACTTCTATGGCACTTCCTGTAATCTGCTGGCAGTTGTAACGTTTCAACGCAGCTTCCACCACCTTCTTTTTCCGCTCTATGCCTTCCTTAGAAAGCCCTGCTCCTTTTCCTGTCATTTTTTCTGGAGACTGTTTTAAAAAGAAAGAAGCCAGTGCACTGCTGGGTGTGGTATTTCCAATGCCCATTTCGCCAGTGGCAATCATATGATATCCCATATCCTTTAACTGACCTGCCAGTGAAATTCCCGTAAGCAATGCCTGCCTGCACTGCTGTTCACTCATGGCAGCTTCTCTGGCAATATTGCCGCTGCCTCTGGCAATCTTCCGGTCCAAAACCACCGCCTTTTTCAGTTCTCTTTCCGGATAAGAAGCACAGTCAATTCCTATATCCACCGGAAATAAATCTACAGAGGCTTCCTGCGCCATAATTGCCGCACTGGTTTTCCCTGACACAAAATTGTCTGTAACCACCTTCGTTATTTCATAACCCGTCTGAGTAACACCTTCTGCCACTACACCATGGTCTGCGCACATAATCACCAGCGCCACCTTTTTCGCCAATACCTGACTACAGTTTCCCTGTATTGCTGCCATACGGCTGATAATCGTTTCTAATTTTCCGAGGCTGTACAGAGGTTTTGCAATTCTGTTCCAGTGCTCCTTTGCTTTTTGCATAATTTCAAGTGAAATAGGTTCCGTGTCCGCCAGCATTCTTTCTATTGTTTTTTCTTTCATATATGATGCCCTTCCCACACTCTTTTCCTGTTACAAAATATCCTTCTAGAAAGCTTTCTCTTGAAAATAATCCTTCACCAGATTTAAAACACCATCCAGTTCTTCTTTTTTGTGTGCCACCGACAAAAACATGGCTTCAAACTGGGCTGGTGCCAAATTTACACCATGATTTAACATATATTTAAAATACGCTGCGTATTCCGCTGTATTCGATGTTTTTGCTGAAGTATAGTCTGTAACGGACTCTTTGGTAAAGAACAGACATCCTAAAGAACCTATATGATTTACGGTACATGGTGCTTTCGTTTCCTTTGTTACTTCTTCTAATTTCCCATAGAAGTAATCTCCCATTTCATTTAAATAGGAATAAATTTCCGGATGTTCTTTTAATATGGTAAGCTGTGTAATACCCGCTGCCATTGCCACCGGATTTCCACTTAGTGTCCCTGCCTGATATACCGGCCCTACCGGTGCAACCATTTCCATAACATCACGTCTGCCACCGTAAGCACCTACCGGCATACCTCCACCGATAATTTTTCCAAACGTAAGTAAATCCGGAGTAACATGAAAATACTCACTGGCACCACCTGCTGCCAGACGAAATCCGGTAATTACTTCGTCAAAAATCAGCAGACTTCCATACTCTGTGCAAAGCTCCCGAAGTCCCTCTAAAAATCCTTCCTTTGGCGGTACCACACCCATGTTGGCACCTACCGGTTCCACGATGACTGCCGCAATTTCCTCTCCCATGGAGGAAAATAATTCCCTCATTCCTTCAAGGTCATTGTACACCGCACTAACCGTGTCCTCTGTACATCCCTTTGTAACGCCTGCACTGTCTGGAACACCGCTTGCCATCACTCCCGAACCTGCGGAAACAAGCATAGAATCTGAATGCCCATGATAGCACCCGGCAAATTTCACTATTTTCTTTCTTTTTGTATAGCCTCGTGCCACTCGAATGGCACTCATCACCGCTTCTGTTCCAGAGTTTACCATACGAACCATTTCCACTGACGGAACCATATCCGTAATCAGTTTTGCCATCACCACTTCCCGTTCCGTGGCTGCCCCAAAACTTAAACCATTTTTACAGGCATCCAGAACACTCTCTAACACATCTTTCTGATTGTGGCCAAGTATCATCGGTCCCCAGGAACAGATAAAGTCTAGATATTTTCTGCCATCTACATCATACAAATAGGCCCCTTCTGCCCGTTCTATAAATCTTGGTGTTATTCCAATATTTCCAAAAGCACGTACCGGACTATTCACACCCCCTGGGATATAATTTACTGCTTCTTGAAACAATTCTTCTGATTTTTCCATTATCCAATCCTTCCTTCATCCATATAGCCTGCCAGTTCTTCTGCAAAATAAGTAAGATAAATATCCGCACCGGCACGGTAAGTACTCACTGCCATTTCACAGATAATCTTTTCTTCATCTATGTACCCTAAACTTCCCGCTGCCTTTACCATGGCATATTCCCCGCTGACACTGTACGCTGCCACCGGAAGATTTACCTCATCTGCCACTCTGCGGATTACATCCAAATAAGACAATGCCGGTTTTACCATAATAATATCAGCGCCTTCCTCCACATCAAGCATTGCTTCTTTGATTCCTTCTTTTACATTGTGAAAATCCATCTGATAGGATTTACGGTCTCCAAAAGAAGGAGCGGAGCCTGCTGCTTCCCTGAATGGACCATAAAAGGAGGATGCATATTTTACCGCATAAGACATAATTGGTGTTTCCACATATCCATGAGCATCCAGTGTACTTCGGATTCCGGCAATTCTTCCGTCCATCATATCCGAAGGTGCCACCATATCAGCACCGGCCTGTACATGGGATAATGCAGTTTTAGACAACAACTCCAGGGTAGTATCATTGTCTACATAATTTCCTTTTAACATACCACAGTGACCGTGAGAGGTATATTCACACATACACACATCCGTAATTACATACATTTCCGGAAAACGCTTTTTTATCTCTCCCACTGCCTGCTGAATAATTCCATGTTCCTCATAAGCACTGCTGCCGCAATCGTCCTTATGTGTTGGGATTCCAAACAGCATTACACTGGAAACTCCTTTCTTTAACAAGGATTCTATTTTCTGATTCATGGTATCCATGCCATAACGGTACTGCCCCGGCATGGCACTGATTTCTTTCTTTCCCTGAAGTCCTTCCATCACAAACATCGGATAAATCAGGGAGGCTTTGTCCACTCTTGTTTCCCTTACCATACGTCTTATAGTTTCATTTCCTCTGATTCTTCTAGGCCGTTTCTGCATATCCATGCTTTTGTCACTATCCTTTCCTATTTGCATTGTTTCCATTGCCTGCCAGTTCTTCTAATTTTTCCACCACACTTTGAATGGTTGCCTCTTTCGATACAAAAGTTTTCATACCATAACTTCTGGCGGCTTCTTCCGTTTTCTTCCCGATACATACCGCCTGCACCTTCTCATAGACACAAGAATCCACCAGTTCAGCAAAACTTTTCACCGTAGAAGCGCTGGTAAATACTGCATAATCAATGGCATCCTGTCTGATTTCTTCAGTCAGGTCAATCACATTTTCCTTTTCATAAACCGTGTCGTACATAGGAACTTCTACTACTCTGGCACCAGATTTTACTGCTTCTTCCACCAGCTTTGGATTCCCACTGGAAGCTCTTGGCAGAAAAATCACATCTTCTGCCGAACATTGCTGACACAACAATTTCCCCAAAGAAACAGCATCATACACTTCCGGCATATAATCCACAAAAATTCCCCGTTCTTCTAACTCCTTTGCTGTTCCTTTTCCAATGGCAGCTACTTTTAAATGTGCCAGCTTACGAATATCTGTCCCGGCAAGTTTTAGCTGTCGAAAAAACACCTGCACACCGCTGGGACTGGTAAATGCAAGCACTGTATATTCCGAAAGTCTTTCCAGTGCTTTCTGGAAATTTCCCATATCTTTGACAGGTTCAATGGATACTGCAGGTACTTCCAAAACTTCTGCTCCTTTTTCCCGAAGCTGTTGTGCCATACCAGAAATCAAATGTCTTGGTCTGGTAATCAGAATTCTTTTTCCTGACAATTGCATATCTTCATACCATGATAGCTTTTCTGACAGTGCACACACAGCTCCCACCACAATAACTGCCGGAGACTGTATGTTTTCTTTTTGTGCTTCTTCCTTCAATGTTGCCACAGTAGCTACTACTCTTCGCTGCCTTGCAGTAGTACCCTGCTGCAAAATAGCTGCCGGGGTATCCTCTGCCATTCCTGCATTCATAAGCCCCTTGCAGATATCTTCTAATGCGCTCACCCCCATTAAAAATACAAGAGTTCCTTTCAATTTCACAAGGGAGATAAAATCTATATCCACCGCTTCTCCCTTTCGCTTGTGAGCCGTGATAATATGCAAAGAAGAGGTAAAATCTCTATGGGTTACCGGAATCCCGTTGTAAGCCGGTACGGAAATTGCGGAAGTTACTCCCGGAACCACCTCACAAGAAATCCCATGTTCCTTAAGAACCTCCATTTCTTCTCCTCCTCTGCCAAAAAGAAACGGATCGCCTCCTTTTAAACGCACCACACGCTTTCCTTCCAAACCTTTCTTCACTAATACCTGATTAATATCCTCCTGTTTCATAATATGATGTCCGGAACGTTTTCCCACATTAATCCGTTCAGCAGCCTTTGGAATCAATGCAAGAATCCCCTGTCCAACCAAAGCATCATATACTACTACTTCTGCCTGTTCTAACACTTGTTTTCCTTTTATTGTCATCAAGCCAACATCAGAAGGCCCGGCTCCTACCAACCATACTTTTCCTGCCATGGATTTCCTTCCTTTCCTAATATTATTCCGTCATACTCTACTTTTCCCAGATGTATACTCTGTTTTTAATCTACAAGCAAGTTCTGCCCCCAGTGCCTGTGCTTCGCTACATGCTCCGCAAATCTTTCCTGTAATGTAATCCTGATTTTTTTCATCATAATACAAACCAAGGAGCTGTATCTTTCCTCCCTGAATCACAGCGTGGGCCGCCACCGGAGAACTGCATCCACCATTTAACTCTGCCACAAAAGCCCGCTCTGCCAAAGCTGCATACATAGCTTCTGTTTCATGAAACCCCTTCATATAATCATAGTTTTCTCCACATCTTCCCTGTACCGCCAGAATGCCCTGCCCTGCTGCAGGAATCATTTCTTCCACGGTAAAATAACGGCTGATGCGTTCTTCTAACCCCAGACGTTTCAATCCTGCCGCTGCCAGTACAATGGCACTGTATTCTCCGCTGTCTAACTTGCTTAAACGGGAATTCACATTTCCTCGGATACTTTGGAATTCTGCATCCGGGTATATCTTTTTTAGTTGAAGTATTCTCCGCAGACTGGAGCTGCCAATGGGCTTTGATAAATCCAGTTCCTTTACTCCCTTGGGCAACACCAGTACATCCCTTGGATCCTCTCTTTTAGAGTATGCAACTATCGGAAGTTCTATCGGAAGCTCCATGGGCATATCTTTCAGACTGTGTACGGAAATATCCGTCTTGCCCGCCAGCAATGCTTTGTCTAATTCTTTCACAAACAAGCCCTTTCCACCAATTTTATCCAATGTTCTGTCCAGAATCTTATCTCCTGTGGTTTTCATGGTAAGAAGTTCTGCGGTCACCTGATTGTCATTATTTTCACAGATAAAATCTCTCACCATTTCTGACTGAATCACTGCAAGCCTGCTTTCCCTACTTCCTATGATTACCTTTTTCATGGCGTCCTCCATCCATCTTTTAATATTTTCTCCATTGCCTGAATAGATTCTAAATAGGCTTCTTCGCTGACCTGCCCTTTCAACTCAAACAATAGCTTTCCCATAGTATTTTCCACTGCATGTTCAATATGACCTACAAGCTTTTTCTTTTCTTCTTCTTTTAAAGAAGTTTTTTTCATCACCTTAGTAAGCCGTAAACTGGCATCCGCTGCCGTTTCTTTTTTAATAGATTCCACCACGCGAACCATATCCCGACCCTCATACCAGTCATAAAATTCTTTTTTATATATTCTTAAGATACTTTTTGCCTGTTCCACAGATTTTTTCTGATTTTCATCCAAGTTGTCTGCATGAAAATCATCCACATCATACATCGTAATTCCTGGCAATTCCCGAATAGAAACTTCCATATCTCTTGGCACAGCTAAATCAATCAGCAAAAGCCCTTTCTTATAACCGGATAACTCTAACATTTCTCTGGTCAATGTATGATTTGGGCTTGATGTGGCACTGACAATCACTTCACATTCCGGCAACAATGCCTGACGCTCACCATAATTAATACGCTTACACTGTGGAGGAATATTCACAATTCCGCTACGGTACTGCCGCACAGTCACCGTCACATCTGCCCCCTGCTCCATAAAAAGTTCTGCAGTCAGCCTTCCCATTTCTCCGTTTCCGATAACCATACATTTTTTATTTTGCAGGCAGACTCCAGTATCTTGTAATTTTTCCACTGCTTTGTGTATCACCGACTGGTTTGCCTTGGACAACACCACTTCCGTCTTCACCCGCTTTGCCGCCGTCACCGCTTTACGGAACAATACTTCCAGTACATTATCCGTACAATAATTTTCTCTGGAAAATCCTAATGCATCTTTCACCTGAGTAAGAATCTGATCCTCTCCCAATATCTGAGATTTCAGTCCTGCACTTAAGGTAAATAAATGCTTTACCGCCTCTTTTCCTTTCCGTGTTCTGAACAAATGACGGTACGTTTCCGGTTCCACCTGTATTATCCGACAAAGCAGTTCATATAAATTATCCGTATACTTGTCATTGACACTAACCCAGAGCTCCATCCGATTGCAGGTAGACAGAATCACAACACCCAGAATTCCCTTCTGCCCTTTGAAAAACTCCAAGGCACTCTGCATATTTTTTTTCGTAAAAGAGAAAATCGCACGCTCATCAATTCCCGCTTTTTCATAGTCAATTCCAAGCATTTGAATATTCATCCCTCTGCCTTGCTCCTTTCGTTTCTTTTGCCACTATTAGTATCATACCATATTTTCTGTCATAATCAAGGCTTTTGAAGGCCATGACAGCAACGGTTCCCCGATACATACAAGCTGATAAAGCGGGACAAAGTATCTAAGACCTATTCTTTTCCGAAATCATTGGTCAGCTACCTCAAGCCGAGGTCGGGCAGAGCAGAGGGAACGGGCAAGACAGAGGATAATTGAACGAAATAAGACAAGTGAAGTTTAGCTAACATTTTATGGAATTGCTGGTGTGATTATGGTAAGATAAAGGTGTTAAAGAAATTAACAAATCGCAAGTTGTCGGGCGGTTTTAATTGGGGAGGTATATATAACATATGAAAAAAAGCATTTATATGATAACATTAATATTAATGGTCGGACTTTGCAATGGCTGTGGCAAAGAGGGAACAGAAAGTAATGATTTAAGCAGTGAAAGCAGCTCTTTTCAAGTTGAAGAACAATCCATCTCTGCAAGCAGAGAAAACAATGATATCGAATCGAATGATAAACTAGAAATAGATTTCACCTATGACTATTCTGAGGATATCAAGGCGGATGTTGACTATGTGGTATCAGGCTCATCATCTCTGCAAAAGGAATTAGAGAATATTGAGAAGATTATCCAAAAGTACACTCCGTTAGCAGAGGCAGCTCAAACCCAGGGAGAAATGAATATATCATCCAGATGGCTTTTCGTAATATGGGATACTGAATTAAATAGCCTTTGGAGCAGATTTAGTAATTCTGCAGATCAGCAAACAAAGGAGACGCTCCTTACAGAACAGAGGAACTGGATAGACATGAAGGAAGAAGTGACATTACTGAACCTTGGGTCCAGCGAAGAAAACGGCAGCATATATCCTCTCCTTCAGAATTCCTTCTTGGAGGAAATTACCAGGAATAGAGCTTATGTTATTGCAAATGAGTTGGCAAAGATAAAGGGTGAATCTTTTGCCATGCCGGAAATATCAGCAAAGTACGGTTTGTTTGTAGACAACCAGGGAACTGGCAACGTATACAGTTTTCTGAACACTCGGGAGGGATGGGAAGGAGATGATGAAGCAATTATCTCCATTTACAGACAGGGTGAAACAGAAGGAACCTTTGTTGACAATGGAAACGGAGAGCTAGCTTTCACATCAGATGATGGAAGTGTAAAAGGAATTATCAAAATTAACGGATGGGATGGCGCAAGTTTCAAAGTTACTGAGACATCAGAAGAGTCTGTTTTCTCTGTAGGAGAAGAAGTCAAATTTCCTTTTGCATTTTGATAGAAACGAGGGATAAAAATGGGAAGATGGGATCCTTGGCGAGGCTGTCACCGATGTAGCGAAGGATGTAAGTTCTGTTACATTCATAAGGGTGATGCCAAACGTGGAATTGATACCAATGAAATAGTACGAAACAAGAATTTTGACCGATTGATTCAAAAAAAGAAAAATGGTGAATATAAAGCTGCGCCAGGATTCTATTATTTGTGTTTTGCAAGCGATTTCCTATTAGAGGATGCAGATCAGTGGAGGGATGAATGTTGGAAAATTATTCGTGAAAGAAGTGATTGTACTTTTTTGTTTTTGACGAAAAGGATTGAACGATTTATGGATTGTATTCCACCAGACTGGGGAGATGGATACGATAACGTAATTATTTGCTGTACCATTGAAAACCAAGAGAATGCTGATAAAAAATTATCTGTTTTTCAAAGGGTTCCAGCCAAACACAAGCAAATTACTGCCCAGCCATTAATTGGACCCGTAGATATGGAACAATACTTAGATGGAATCGAAGCGGTGATAGTTGGTGGCGAGTCTGATAAAAATGCACGGACATTAGATTATGAGTGGGTACTTGATATTAGAGAGCAGTGTATCAGGAAAAATATTTCCTTTCAGTTTAGACAGTGCGGAACACATTTTCTTAAGGATGGCAAAGAGTATACTCTGCAGGTTAAGGATTTGTGCAGACAGGCACGATTGGCAGATATCGACTTTGAATGTGTAAAATAGCGTATAATATAAATCTTGTTATTTATTAGAGGAGATATAATTGCAAATTATACAACCAGTTTGTCGGGAGGTGTATTTATGGCAGAATTGTCAAAACTTCCTAATATAGAAAAACAGCTCATAAGAGGAAGATTTTCTTCCACTTATGAGTGTCCCTCCAACGATAATCTTGATTACACCACTTATAACACTATTTTAATCAGCCACTGCCGTCTGTTCTGTCTTTCTGTTGGCAATATCTTTGCTAAATAAAAACTTAAATACAGTTCTAATCAACGGCTGAATAAAGAATAACTGTGTAAAGAATGCAAATGGAAAATTAAAACATACAAGCTTTAACCAGTTGGCAAGTAATGTAGCAATGTTAAATCCGTTGTAATATGGATAATACATAAAACCTGCTAAAAAACTCATTGCCGGACACATAATTCCTACGGTTGAGCAGATAATTGCTGTTTCAAATAAAACCGGATGGGTTTCACGAGGATTGAACACTTTGCATGCAAGCTTAAAAGATGAAGGACTTCCCACTAATACCTCCAGACAATAAGCGCAGCAAAATTCTATGATAACTACCGCCCAGATTGGAAACATTCTTCCAAACATATACACACCACCCTGGCTACGGATTGCATTCAGTACGCTGTCTGCTCCGGTAACAGCCATCAATGTATTTCCATTGATTACATATAAGCTATAAAAAACATAAGCATGGACTGTAACTACAACTGTAAGAAAGGCAAATACCATTCTTTGAAACTGATTTCTTGGCATAATTTCATTCTCCTTTTTCTGTGCACAAAAAAACACAAGCCAGCGCATAATAAACCCTAAGAAATAATACATAATTTCCGTGATCAGGTTTACGTGCAATGCACTACTTGTGTCGTTTATGTGTCGTTATTTTTTTTACCTAAAAAATATAACACAACTATTTAAAAATTGCAAATATTTTTTAAATAAACCCTAAATGGCTCAGCAAAATCCTAATTCCTAGCAGGACAAGAATGAATCCCCCTGCAAACTCTGCCTTATTTTTATACTTGCTTCCAAAAAAGTTGCCTACATATACTCCGCCTACGGAGATTACAAAGGTAGTAATTCCAATAATGGAGATTGCCTCGATAATAGGATAATTTAAAAATGCAAACGTAATGCCTACTGCCAACGCATCAATACTGGTAGCAATGGCAAGAATAAATAAATCTTTTAAATCTAATGGCTCATCACACTGGTCCACTGTTACATCTTCCTTTGAACCTGCTGATTCTACAATCATCTTACCTCCGATAAAGGCAAGAAGCACAAATGCCACCCAGTGATCAATGTTTGTTATGTACTGCTCAAACTGACGTCCCAATAACCATCCAAGTAGTGGCATCAATGCCTGAAATCCGCCAAAAAACAGCCCGATTACCGCCGCCTGTTTTTTGTTGACTTTGCTCATTCCAAGCCCTTTACAAATAGATACTGCAAAGGCATCCATCGCCAGACCGATTCCCATAAAAAATAGTTCCAAAAAAATTGCCATGTGTTTTTCCTTCTTTCTCCTATTAAGGAGTACATTTGCAGCTTTCTATCGTTATAAATAATAAAAGACTCGTGTATACTTTATGATATACTGTATCTATTGATATCTCAATTTCACTCCATACAGTATATGAGTTTTCTAAAGTATACATGAGTCTTGTTCTTTAAGATTTGCCAGATGAAGTCTCATCAGTATGTTGACAAACCACGATATACGCAAACTACTCCCTCACGGTAATTTATTAACTTATGTGTTGTGTGAGTCTTTATTGTATAGGAAGATAGCAGGTTTGTCAACTGAATTTGCATAATTTTTAAGTTATCATATAACAATTCAGCCTTGACGGTTAACAGAACGCCCATAGCCGATATAATTCTTTTCAGAAAGGCAGGAAATTTAACAGCCTTTCTGAAAAGAATTATATCAGCTATGGGCTGTTCTTGGAAAACGGCAAGATTGAATGTAACTAAATTACTGTGCATTACAAATTTCGAAATGTATATTGTTACATTCAACCTTTATACGTTTGCCATGCACAGCCCACGATAGGGACAGAATCTTCCATGACAGGCAATCGGAAAACGCTTTTAGCGAAAGCGAAATCCAATTGTTAGGCAACACTTGGTGAAGAGCCCTAAGGCGATGAACCTAGTGTGCCTTGGAATTTAGTTCGCTTGAGCGTTGTTTCCGCCTGCCATTGAAGATTCTGTCCCTATCATGGGCGTCCGTGATACCGATAAAGGATGAACTGTTACATTATCATTCCATCTACTTTCTGTTTTTTTCAATCCACTGTACTGCAAAATCCACGATTTCTCTCTGACTCATACATGTAGCCACAGCATTTCCAATATTAACTTTCTTTACATTCGCCATAGCTTCAAAAGCTTCTCCTATCTGGTCAAAATCTTCTCCGTCTACAACTAATGTTTCATAAGTTACCCACTCTCTTTTTCCATCTACCATCATTGCACTACTTTCATTTGCATAATGCTTTCCCGGATATTCTGCCCTTACATCTGCAAGATGAATGGATGTATTTTTATCATATCCTACTCCAAGAAGAAGAACCTTTCCATCCAGTGCATATAATTTTCCAATGGGTGATTCCTCGCCAAAAATATCACTTAAATCATGATCTTTCAACAAATATTCTGCATTTTTTCCCTTGGCGGCAAAAGAACGGGCGGGATGATCGCTTCTCATTGCCCCCGGCCATTTCCGAAACATTTCTGCAACAGCCCCCATGGTATTCGTAGGTGTAATTTCCTTATCATATGCTGGCCAGTTATCCCTAATCAGCTGCCACCATTCCTTTGGTTCTTCCCAGTGAACTCCTGCTTCCGGATCTAAGTTTTTCCAGCTTTGTGTGGGCATTATAATTGTTCCACTTTCTTTTACAGTTTCAAGAAGTGCCTCAATCACAATCTGAGGACCACCACATACAAATCCCAGACTGCTAAGTGAAGTATGGACGATTACATTATCCCCTTTCTGTAATCCCAGACTTTTGAATCCTTCTTTTAAATCTTCTTTGAGTACAATTTTTCTATTTCCCATGTATATATCTCCTCCTACATTTAATTTAGCCCTCCAAACATCTGTCCGGAGGGCGTATAATCCCATTATTTAGTTATATTTACTAGTTAACTTCAATCGCGACATGGCTCTTGCCAGAGATGCTTGAGAATGATGGTATTCCTGTATACTCTGTTTCTGTCTCAATTGTTCTTCTGCTCTTTCTTTCGCTTCCTGTGCCCTGCGGATATCCACCTCTTCCGGTAGTTCTGCAGTGTCAACCAGTACTGTGACACGGTTATTCATCATCTGTACAAAGCCGGTGCCCACAATAGCAGTAATCACTTTTCCTTCTTCATCGGTAATACGCATTTCACCCATGGTGATTGCTACCACCAGATTTTCATGATGAGCCATAATACCGAATTCGCCATCTGTTGCAGGAACCGTAAGCTTCTGGCATCTGCCTGCAAAGAAAGTTCTGTCA
This sequence comes from Lachnospiraceae bacterium, assembly GCA_045126515.1. Classification (GTDB taxonomy): domain Bacteria; phylum Bacillota; class Clostridia; order Lachnospirales; family Lachnospiraceae; genus RUG11237. The sequence continues at coordinate 141,888 of JBGVOM010000110.1, read as the reverse complement.
CTGGCAATTACTTTAAGATAAAATGTATTCATAGGCTTTCACTCCTTATTCAGCAGAGCCTGCTAATGTTTTTGCCTTTTCTACGACTTCATCAATTGTACCAACGTTAAAGAAAGCTGCTTCCGGATATTCATCCATCTCACCATCAATAATAGCCTTAAAACCACGAATAGTTTCCTTTAATGGCACATACTTACCCTGCACACCAGTAAAGTTTTCTGCCACAAAGAACGGCTGAGATAAAAATCTTTGAACTTTTCTGGCTCTGTTTACCGTAAGTTTATCTTCCTCGGACAATTCTTCCATACCAAGAATTGCGATAATATCCTGTAATTCCTTATATTTCTGCAAAATTGACTGTACACTTCTGGCAGTCTGATAATGTTCTTCACCTACCACATCAATCTCCAGAATACGTGAACTGGATTCCAACGGATCTACTGCCGGATAAATACCCTGTTCTACAATCTTTCTGGAAAGAACGGTAGTTGCATCCAAATGGGCAAATGTAGTGGCCGGAGCCGGGTCAGTCAAGTCATCGGCAGGCACATATACTGCCTGTACGGAAGTTACAGAACCATTCTTTGTCGAAGCGATACGTTCCTGTAACTCACCCACTTCTGTGGCAAGAGTTGGCTGATAACCTACCGCTGACGGCATACGTCCCAATAATGCTGAAACTTCAGAACCAGCCTGTACAAAACGGAAAATATTATCAATAAACAAAAGTACGTTCTGATGTTCTTCGTCTCTGAAATATTCTGCCATGGTCAATCCCGTTTCTGCCACACGCATACGCGCACCAGGTGGCTCGTTCATCTGACCGAATACCAAGGCTGTTTTATCTAATACTCCGGATTCTTTCATTTCGCTCCAAAGGTCATTACCCTCTCTGGAACGCTCTCCAACACCGGTAAAAATAGAATATCCACCATGCTCTGTGGCAATGTTACGAATCAATTCCTGAATAAGTACAGTTTTACCAACACCGGCACCACCAAACAGACCAATTTTACCACCCTTTGCATAAGGTGCCAGCAAATCGATAACTTTGATACCGGTTTCTAATACTTCCACTACCGGGCTCTGGTCTTCAAATGTAGGCGGTTCTCTATGGATTACCCATTTTTCCTCATTTTCCAGACTTTCACCATCATCAATTGTTTCACCCAGTACGTTAAATAAACGTCCCAGTGTCTTTTCACCTACCGGTACTTTGATACCTGCGCCGGTGGCAGTTACTTCCATATCCTTACAAAGACCGTCACTTGATGCCAGCATAATACAACGTACTGTATTATTTCCAATGTGCTGTGCGACCTCCATAACAAGGCGCTTTCCATCATTAACTACTTCAAGTGCATCTTTAATGAAAGGAAGGTCATTATTCTCAAATTCTACGTCTACTACAGGTCCTAAAACCTGAACAATTTTTCCTTTATTCATACTAAACTATTCTCACTGTAGTGAGGAAACCTCCTCTCTTACTATTTCTTTTTACGTTTCTGTGCCTTTGCACCGCTGATTACCTCAGTTATTTCCTGGGTAATCGCTGCCTGACGGACACGATTAAACTCAATTTCCAGTTCTCTAAGCATATCTTTGGCACTCTTGGTTGCCGCCTCCATTGCCATCATTCGGGAATTATGCTCACTGGCATAAGATTCTACCAGCGCACCGTAAATAAAACCTGCCACATAATTTGGAACAATATTGTTCATCACTGCTTCTGCAGAGGGTTTCATAACAATTTCCTCTAATGGCACACCGGTAGGTGCCGGACCAAATTCACCCTGTTTTAACGGAAGAAGCTGCAACATCTCTGTTTCTGTCTGCACCGGACCATTCATTTTTGTGTAAATAATGTACACATCATCTAACTTGCCTTCCTCATACAGTTGTAAAACACGTTCTGCAATATTTCTGGCACGGTTCATAGATGGATTCTGCACTGTAAAATGAAAGGTTTCTTCAATAGGTACCTTCCGTTTGGTAAAATAATGACGTCCAAGCTCACCAAGTACAAACAATAACGGATTTTCACACTCATCCAGGTGCTCTTCTGCCACTTTAATTACATTATGGTTGTATGCACCGGCAAGACCTTTGTCTGCGGTAACTACAATATAACCTTTCTTTCTGTCCTTTTCCGCAATATGCTTTCTTTCATCAAAGTAAACATTCTGCACATCTGACATATGCCTTAAAATACGTCCAATTGTCATCTGCAGGGTATAAAAGTAAGGTTCTGTTGCCGCAAGGCTCTGCTTTGCCTTCTTAAGCTTAGAAGAAGAAATCATATACATAGCATTTGTAATTTTCATCGTATCCTGAATACTTTTCATTCTGCTTTGGATTTCTCTTGCATTTGCCATTTTAACACCTACTACTCTTATATTCCTTTGCTACTTCTAAAATTTTAGCAATCATTTCGTCTGTAAGCACTTTAGTTTCATCGATTTCTTTTCCGATTTCCGGGTGAACAGAATCAAAATATCCTAACATATCCATCTGGAATTCTTTTATTTTATTTTTTTCAATATCCAGCATAATCTTATTTGTGGCTGTACACAAAGTAATTACCTGTTCATGCAAACTCAATGGATTACAAAGAGGCTGCTTTAATAATTCCATTAATCCATTACCGTACTGAAGCTGCTCTTTTGTGGTAGCATCCAGGTCGGAACTGAACTGTGTAAACACTTCCATTTCCCTAAACTGGGCCAGATCAATACGAATGGAACCTGCTGCTTTTTTCATTGCCTTTGTCTGTGCTGCACCACCAACACGGGATACAGAAAGACCAACGTTAACGGCAGGACGCATACCTGCAAAGAATAAGTCACTTTCCAGGAAAATCTGTCCATCTGTAATGGAGATAACATTGGTTGGAATATACGCAGACACATCACCTGCCTGTGTTTCAATAATCGGAAGTGCTGTAATGGAACCTCCGCCCAATGCATCACTTAAACGACTGGAGCGTTCCAGCAATCTGGAATGAAGGTAGAATACGTCACCAGGATAAGCTTCACGTCCCGGAGAACGCTCCAATAACAAGGAAAGTGCACGGTATGCTACTGCATGTTTCGACAAATCATCGTATACGATTAATACATCTTTTCCCTTGTACATAAAATATTCTGCCAATGCAGTTGCGGAATATGGTGCTATATACTGTAAAGGTGCGGAATCACTTGCTGTAGCTGATACTACAATAGAGTAATCCATAGCATCGTTCTTATTTAATGTAGAAACAATTTTTGCAACGGTAGATGCTTTCTGACCAATTGCTACATAAATACAGATTACATCTTTTCCTTTCTGATTTAAGATTGTATCAATAGCGATAGAAGTTTTACCTGTCTGTCTGTCACCGATAATCAATTCTCTCTGTCCACGTCCGATAGGGAACATAGAATCGATGGCAAGAATACCTGTTTCCAATGGTACATTTACCGATTTACGCTCTACAATACTTGGTGCCTCCTGCTCGATTGGACGGTAATCTTCGGAAGGAATTTCTCCTTTTCCGTCAATCGGTGCACCTAACGCATCTACAATTCTTCCAAGGAACCCATCTCCCACAGGAATGCCTGCTCTTTTGCCGGTACGTTTTACCTTAGTACCTTCCTTGATTCCTGTATCTTTTCCAAATAAAATACAACCAATTTCATTTCGGCGAATATCCTGTACCATACCTTTAATACCGGTGTCAAAGACAACGATTTCTCCATAAACTGCATGGTCAATACCGTATACCATTGCAATTCCATCACCTACCCAGATGACATTTCCGACTTCCTGTTCACCGGTTTCCATATCATAATTTTCAATTTCGCTTTTCAGTATGGAAATAATTTCTTCTGAACTGATTGTGCTCACGCCTTTCACCTCCGGCTAATTTTTTACTAATTTTTGTTGTAACGCTTTTAAGCGTCCGGCATAACTCCAGTCATATTCATAATTTCCGGTTCGGATGACAAAACCGCCAATCAGCTCTGGAGCCTGCTGTAATTTTAATTCTATCTGCTTTTTCTTATATTTTCTGCATAAGAAACCTTTGATTTTCTCTAACTGGTCATCAGTAGGCGGAGTCACATAAAAAAGCTCTCCCTCCATTTTTCCTTCTACCTCATTACGATACAAATCATAGGCCTGCATAATTTCTTCCAGATAACTCATACTGTTATAATCGCAGAGCTTCTTTAAGAAATTTTTAAACTTTCCGGTAAATATTTTGTCAATGACTGCATGCTTTGCCTTCAAGGAAACAATGGGACTTGTGAGACATTCCGTCAATTCCTTTGTTTCCTTCAACAGGCTTCTCTGCTCTGCCAATTCTTCTTCCGGAATATTTAATTCATATAAAGCTGTGCCGTAATTAATTGCCAGCTGTGTCATTGGCATCACCTGCTTTTGCTAAAAAGTTATTATAAAGTGCTGTGTCATTATCCTGCTTGTCGTTCATTATTTTTGCCGCTGCCGCCAAAGCCAGACCTGCAATTTCGCTTTCCATTTCCTGTAAAGTCTTTTGTTTTTCCAACTCTACAGTCTTATTTGCTTTTGCAATAATATCAGAAGCTTTTGCATCTGCATCCTTTACAATACGGTCATACTCTGCTTTCGCATCATCGCGGGCTCTCTCAACAATTTGTCTGGATTCTTCCTTTGCATTGCCTAAATCCTTTTCATAGTCGGCTTTTAACTGCAAAGCTGCTTCTTCTGTTGCCGCTGCATGTGCCAGCTGGTTTTCAATCAGCTCTTTTCTTTTATCCATAACTGCTGTTACCGGACCAATGAGAAATTTTTTCATCGCCCAGTATAAAACAAGAAGGTTAATAACGGTAAAGACTATGTTCCAGAAATCAATTTTTAACACCTTTACCCACCTGCTTTCTTAAAATTATTTTTATTTCAATAATAAAATGATAAGGATTGCAACTACAAGTCCATAAACAGCTGTTGCTTCTGCTAAGGCACAACCAAGTAATAACGCAGATGAAATCTTACCCTGTGCTTCCGGCTGTCTTGCGATAGCGTCTACTGCTTTTGATGTGGCAATACCAATACCAACTCCTGCTCCTGCTCCTGATAAAACTGCAATACCTGCTCCTACTGCTACTAATGATGTCATAACAAATCTCTCCTTTTCTTCTTTCATCTCATTTATTCTATTGCCTCTTTTACAAATAAAGAGGTTAGGAATACAAACACATAAGCCTGAATCAGACCATCAAAAATATCAAAATAACAACTGAACACTGCTGGTACAACTACCGGTACACACAGCTTAATCAGCTCCATCACTACGAATGCCCCCAGTACATTACCAAAAAGTCGCATACATAAGGATAATGGACGAATAAATATTTCTAATACATTAATCGGTGCAACAACAGCTACCGGCTCTGCAAAGCTCTTTGCCCAGCCCTTTACTCCTTTTTGACGGATGCCCGCTGCTTCGATAAGAATAATACTCATCAACGCCAGTGCAATTGTGACATTCATGTCTTTTGTAGGTGGCTTCATGCCAAAAAGACCGATAATATTTGCCAGTCCGATATATATGATTACAGTAATCATATAAGGTACATAACGTTTGCCATGTTCCCCCAGCAAACCTGCAAAGAAATCATACAAAAAACCGATTCCTGTTTCCAAAACAAGCTGTTTCTTTCCCGGATTTTCTACGGTAAGATTTCTCACCAGAATTTTTGACAGAATAATCAGAACTGCCATAATAATCCAAGTAACTACAACAGATTCAAATATTTGAATTTTTTCACCATTCCAGATTGGCAGTTCAAACACAACATTACATTCCAGTTCTTCCAAAAGACTTTCTACAAAGGCTTCCATTTTTTCACTTCCTCTCCTATGGTTTATGGTTTGTTAATATATTAACGATACTGCTTTCATGCAGAAATGTCAATGCTTCATTTCAATTCATTTTTCATAATTTTTTGCAAAAATTTTTGTTCACTTTTGTCATTATTTTACATTTTTTATGATTTTTTTATTTATTTTTGTTCAATTCATCTATGGCTATTTTCATCGTCTTTTTCATAAGAGATTGTGACAACAAATTTCTTTCATTTTGAGCAAAATTTTCATCAGATTTCATATTTTTTCTGAGCATATTTTTGTTTTTCTACCATATACATAGTATAAATTCTTTCATACAGGTGTCTTATGCCATTATCTAATTCACTCCCTCCTGCCATGAATGAAAATTATGCAGATTTTATTTTCAATTACAGTGCTTCTGTTTCTTATTTAGAATATTTACAGCAACTTTATCCCACCAGCGTCATCAATGATACTTACGCAATTATATATACTCCTTTATCAGAATCAACGCAAACATCCCTAAATAGTTACGTTTATGGAAGTATTCCTAAATATTATGTTCCTATGGACACCCAGAGCATGAATGCTTCCGGCATTACCCGGCTCCACAATCATCCCTATATCCCTCTCCGTGGAAACGGAGTTGCCGTAGCTGTCATCGATTCCGGCATCGACTATACCAACAAAATCTTTCGCAATAACGATGGCAGTTCCCGTATTTCCTATCTTTGGGACCAGACCATTGCAAGCGGTAGCCCGCCAGCAAAGTTTGATTATGGCACCGAATATACGAAAACAGATATAGACAGAGCCCTAAAAAGTTCCAAGCCATTTGAAATCGTTCCCTCGCAAGATACATTAGGGCACGGAACTTTTACTGCCGGCATTGCCGCTGGCGGTGAAAATATATCAGAACGCTTCATCGGCGCTGCCCCTGATGCCACATTAATTATAGTAAAATTAAAGCCCGCCAAACAATATATTCATAATTATTTTCTTCTACCAGAAGATGCATTAGTCTATCAGGAAGATGACATTATGACAGCCCTCAGTTATGTGAAGGACTGTGCTCACCGTCTAGGTGATGTTCCCGTGTCCATCTGTATCCCTTTGGGCACTAGTCTGGGTGCGCACCTTGGCAGTTCACCTCTGGCAAATTATGTAAATAGCTTAAACCGCCAATCCCTAACTGCCGTATCAGTAGCCGGAGGTAATGAAGGGAATACAGGGCACCACTACTCTTCTGAAATGGAAGCTTCTGTAGGATCCGAAGAGGTCGAATTAAAAGTCGGCGAACAGGAACATGGCTTCACCTTGGAACTTTGGGGTGATTCCCCTGCCACACAGAGCATTACTCTGCAGTCACCTTCTGGAGAAATGCAGCCACTTTTTCTGGTTCCCCCTTACTCTGAGCAGACGCTTCGTTTTGTATTTTTAAACACCACTATATTGGTAAATTTTATATTAATTGAAAATCAATCCGGCAGACAATTAATTATGTTTCGTTTTGACAACCCTGCTCCCGGAATTTGGAAATTTATCATACAAAACAAAAATTCTCACAAAACGACTTTCCATATGTGGCTTCCTGTAACACCTCTGATTTCCGAAAATACCTATTTTCTTCGTTCCTCTCCTTATACCACTATCACCGCTCCCGGAAACGCTGGCAATGTAATTACAGCAGTAGCATATGACTACCGTAACGACAGCATTTACTTAAACTCCAGCCGCGGCTTCAGTCCAGACAATACTATCGTTCCCACACTGGCAGCTCCCGGCGTAGATATTATTGGTCCTCTTCCCGGCGACCGGTATAGCACCCGCTCCGGAACCAGCATCGCCGCTGCCCATGTATGCGGTGCTGTGGCGTTGTTCTTAGAATGGGCAATTATATATGAAAATATACCTCTTCTAAATGGAACAGGTGTAAAAAATTATCTTATTCGGGGTACCAGACGCCCACGAAATTTGGAATATCCAAATCCCGAATGGGGCTATGGTATTTTAGATTTATACAACGTATTCGTATCACTAACATAACATTATTTGTTTATTCAAAAAGACAAGGGTACATTTTACATGACACCCTTGTCTTTTTTCTTTTCCTTATTAAATTTAAGTAATTTTAATTAAGCTTCTTCTGCTTCTGCAGGTTCTTCTAATAAAGCTTTTTCATAGCTGTCAAGAATAATCTTCTGGATTCTATCTCTTGTTTCGGAATTAATAGGATGTGCAATATCTCTATATTCTCCGTCGGATGCCTTTCTACTTGGCATTGCGATAAACAACCCTTTTTCTCCATCGATTACCTTGATATCATGTACAACAAATTCGTCATCTATAGTAATAGATACCACTGCTTTCATTTTACCTTCTTTTGTCATCTTTCTGACGCGTACATCTGTAATGTTCATCTAAATAATTCCCCTTTCTCGCCTTAACGAGTCCTTCGTTTTACTGCATTTTGCAACTGTTATAAGACATACCTTTCATTCTTTTCCACAACAACCTTAATACCGTTTTCACCCTTATGATATGTATTTGCACGAATCGTATCCCTGCTTTCCACAATACAATTCTCAATGGTGGTGTTGTCACCAATATAAACATCATTTAATATGATAGAATTCTTAATGGTAACATTATTTCCAACAAATACTTTCTTAAAGAGAACAGAATTTTCCACCGAACCATTTACAATGCATCCACTGGAAACCAGGCTGTTCTTTACTACTGCTCCCGGATTGTATTTTGCCGGTGGTAAATCATCCACCTTAGAATAAACATCCGGATATTGTTTGAAGAAATAATCTCTTATTTCCGGCTGCAGGAATGACATATTGGTTTCATAATACGCTTCCACCGTAGAAATATTGCTCCAATATTCATTCATTTTATATCCATAAATACGCTTCATACCTTTGTAGCGTACCAGAATATCTTTAACAAAATCATACCTGTCTTCTTTTGCACATTTCTCCAACAACTCAATCAATTGTCTTCTTCGAATTACGTAAATACCACAAGATACTGTATTTGAAGTGGCAACCATCGGTTTTTCATCAAACTCCTGAATTCTGCCATCTTCATCCATTCTCAAAATACCAAAACGTTCCATATCCTGTCCCGGTTCCATATCCTTACATACCACAGTAACATCTGCTTTTTTGGCAATGTGATATTCTAACACTTTATTGTAATCCATTTTATAAACACCATCACCGGAAGCAATTACAACATATGGTTCGTGGCTGTTCTTTAAAAATGTCAGATTCTGATAAATGGCATCTGCTGTTCCACGATACCAGAAATTATTATCTACCGTAACCGTCGGTGGAAATACAAATAAACCACCCTGCTTACGTCCAAAGTCCCACCATTTTGATGAACTTAAATGTTCATTAAGACTTCTGGAATTGTACTGTGTTAACACTGCCACTTTTTGAATATGTGAATTTGTCATATTACTAAGGGTAAAATCAATGCTTCGATAGCTTCCTGCCACAGGCATTGCCGCTATGGCACGCTTATGGGACAGCTCTTTCATACGATAACTGTTTCCGCCTGCTAAAATAATTCCAATTGCTCTCATCGCCTGTCACCTGCCTTCATTATCGTTTCACCACTAGCTAATACTCCGTCCGGATAATCTGACGGCTCTGTTATACCGGAAATAGCTGTGTTCTTTCCTATTTTAACATTGTCTGGAATCACAGACCTGTCCCCAATGGTCACAAGACCAAAAGAATAAATCTTCGGTTCCTGCTTGTTCGGCACTTCGTCTCCAATTCCCAACACTGCGTTATTTCCTATTTTTACGTTTTCCGCAATGATGGACTTGTTAATCACAACGTTTTCTCCGATTTCGGTATCTTTCATAATGATAGAATCCCGAACTACACTGCCTTTTCCAACCCGCACACCAGTGCCGATTACGGAATTGATTACTTCTCCGTATATTTCTGCACCTTCACTGATAATACTCTTTTCGATCCTGGCTTCGCCTGATATGTACTGCGGTGGCAATGTATCACTCTTTGTGTATATTTTCCAAAATTCTTCATATAAGTTAAATTCCGGAATAATATCGATAAGTTCCATGTTTGCTTCCCAATAAGAGCCTAACGTACCAACATCTTTCCAGTATCCGTTAAACTCATAAGCAAACAAACGTTTTCCATTTTCATGACAATGAGGAATGATATGCATACCGAAGTCACAACCCTTCTCATCCGACAACGCAATCAACGCCTCTTTCAATACCTTCCAGCTGAAAATGTAAATACCCATAGATGCAAGATTACTGCTTGGATGCTCCGGCTTTTCTTCGAATTTCTGAATTTTTCCATCCTCATCAGCAACCACAATACCGAACCTGCTTGCTTCTTCCATCGGCACCGGCATAGTAGCAATGGTTACGTCTGCATTGTTATGCTTATGGAAATCAAGCATAACTTCATAATCCATCTTATAAATATGATCACCTGATAAAATCAGTACATATTCTGGATTGTATGTTTCCATATACTCTAAGTTCTGGTAAATGGCATTTGCAGTACCAGTATACCATTCACTGCTTGTACTCTTTTCATACGGAGGCAGAACAGTAACACCTCCAATATTTCTATCCAAATCCCACGGAATACCAATTCCAATATGGGCATTCAGACGCAATGGCTGATACTGTGTAAGTACACCCACCGTATCAATCCCGGAATTAATACAGTTACTTAATGGGAAGTCAATAATTCTGTATTTTCCCCCGAAAGCAACTGCCGGTTTCGCAACCTTTTTTGTAAGAACGCCAAGTCGGCTTCCCTGTCCTCCTGCGAGCAACATCGCAATCATTTCTTTTTTAATCACTGTTATCACCTCTCATTATAGCCTACCACTCAAGACATTTATAATTTGCAATATCCGCATATCCACGAATATTAATTTCCCACGTAATAATTATAACACAATTATCGGTCAAGGTGAACACAATTTCTCAAAATGTTTACACTTTTTACACCTTTTTTAACATATAATGTAAAAACCTAGATTTTTGTACTAATGTGCGTTATAATTATTTCAACAGAAATCTAAATATCTTCCTTATTACTATACGCACGCTTTTCCAATCTTATGATTAAAAGTGCAAACTTTTCCAAATGCTTGCAGGAAGATAGTACACAAACAATAGCTAAACTAACTATAAGAAAGGGTATAGAGATATGTATCAAATTAATTTCAATGAGCCGATTCATATTTATTTTATCGGAATCGGCGGTATCAGCATGAGTGGACTTGCTGAAATTGTTAAAAAAGAAAATTTTAAAGTATCCGGTTCCGATATGAAGGAATCTGCTTTAACAGAACATTTAAATTCTTTAGGAATTCAGGTATTTATCGGTCAGCGTGCCGAAAATCTTCCTACGGATGTTGACGTTGTAGTATACACAGCAGCTATTCACAAAGACAATCCGGAATTTGCTGAAGCAGTTAGAAGAAATCTCCCAATGCTTACCAGAGCCCAGTTCTTAGGACAGCTTATGCGAAATTATCAGACACCGATTGCCGTGTCCGGTACCCACGGTAAAACCACTACCACCTCCATGCTTTCTCACATTTTATTACAGGCTGACACCGATCCTACTTTGTCCATTGGAGGAATTCTAAAAGCAATCGACGGAAATATTCGTGTAGGAAGCAGCCAATACTTTTTAACAGAAGCCTGTGAATATACCAACAGTTTTTTAAGCTTCTACCCGAAAATCAGTATTATCTTAAATATTGATGCAGATCATCTGGACTTTTTTAAGGATTTAGAAGATATACGAAACTCTTTTCATAAATTTGCAACACTTTTACCGAAAGATGGAACATTAATTATTTCCAGTGATATTGAAGGTCTTTCTGATTTTACCAAAGATTTAGACTGTAATATTATCACTTTTGGGGCTTCTGCTTCTTCCGACTACTCGGCAGATTCCATCACTTTTGATGAATTAGGAAGACCTACCTACACTTTAGTGAGAAATGGAAAACCGATTTCCCAAATCACACTTGCTGTTACAGGAATACACAATGTATACAATTCTTTGTCTGCCATTGCCACTGCTGACTTGTTAGGAATCTCTTTAGACACCACCAAGAAAGCATTGTTAGCATTTTCCGGCACCGAGCGAAGATTTGAATACAAAGGAGAATTAAGCGGCGTCACTATTGTAGATGATTACGCCCATCACCCGACAGAAATCAAAGCGACTTTAAATGCTGCCAAAAATTATCCACACAAGCATTTATGGTGTGTATTCCAGCCACACACTTATACCCGCACCAAAGCTTTAATGAAAGAGTTTGCCGAAGCCTTATCCTTAGCTGAAAATGTTGTACTTGCAGAGATTTATCCTGCCAGAGAAACTGACAATTTAGGAATAAGTTCCCAGACACTGGCTCAGGAAATAGAGAAATTAGGAAAACCATGCCACTATTTTTCCTCTTTTGACGAAATTGAAACATTTTTATTAGAAAATTGTTCAACAGGCGATCTGTTGATAACTATGGGCGCCGGAGATGTTGTAAATATCGGGAATCATCTACTGGGAAAATAGTTATCCACATTATCCACATGTTTATCAACATTTTTTATGTTTTTAACATGTGGATTCTTTTGTTTACATAACGATTTTTACCCACATTTACACCGTTCACTAAAAACGGCGTATTTTAGGCATTTTTTCGACATTGTTTTTATTATGTCAACATCTTATCCACATTATCCACATTTTGCATAAGGATTTTCCTACAAGGCTGTGCACAAAATTTTCTTATTCTCAATTTCCCATTCCTATGCTATACTATGGAAGTAAAGATAAGTACCAAACAATAGAAAGGAACGGATACCATGACAAACATCTCTATAACCAACGAATCACTTCATGATGTGACAATTGTTTCCAATATTTTTATTGATTACTATATGTCCGACGCCAATGGTGAATATGTGAAAACATACTTATATCTGCTGCGTGCAGTAACCACCGGCGAAGTACTTTCCGTGGTATCCATTGCAGATAAATTAAACTATACAGAACGAGATGTGTGCCGTGCTTTGAAATTCTGGGAAAAGCAGGGGATATTATCTCTGACGTTCCGGGATGATAATACTTTAGAAGCAATCCGTCTTCTTCCTATTAATAAGCCTCAAGAAACAGTTTCCTCATCCATGCCTGTGGAAAAATCCTCAGACTCTGTCCAGAGAACCTCACCGGTTTTATCCACATTCAAAGAACCGGAAAAGCATCAGTTTACACTAGATGAAATGGCGGAGTTTAAAAACAATGCAGATATTGCAGAAATCCTTTTTATTGCAGAGCAGTATCTTGGAAAAACTTTAAGCAATACAGACGTCAACACCATTTTATATATTTATGACGGATTAAAATTCCCGTTAGAACTAATTGAATATCTTATTGAATATTGTGTCACCAAAGACCATAAAAGTATGCATTACATTGAAGCCACGGCATTGGCATGGGCAAGGGATAACATCACTACGATAGAACAGGCAAAAAGCAACACGGATACTTACAACAAAAACTGCTTTGCTGTTTTGAAAGCTTTTGGTATCAAAAACCGCCATCCGGCACCTGCCGAACAGGAAATGATTACTACCTGGACAAATGACTATGGATTCACTTTAGATATAATTATTGAAGCCTGTAATCGTACAATCCAGGCAATACATACACCAAATTTTGGTTATGCAGATCGTATTCTGGTACGTTGGAAAGAACAAGGTGTCCACCACCTTTCCGATATTCAGGCTTTAGACCAACAGTTTCAAAAAGAAAAGGAGCAGAAGAAACAGCAGAAAAAGCAGTCTGTTTCCTCTTCCCCGAATCAAAATAACCGGTTCCTGAACTTTGAGCAGCGTTCCTATGATTTTAATGAATTAGAGCGGGAACTTTTAAAATCCTAAAGGAGGCGTTGATTTGCCATTAACAAATTCACAATATGATGCCATAATGCGCATTTATCAACAGAAACAATTAACCAATCGTGCCAGACTTCTAAAACGCAGAGAAGAAATTTCCGAAAAACTTCCGGCTTACCGGATGTTAGAAGAAGAAATTATTTCTCTGTCCATGGAAGAAGCCAAACGGCAGCTTTTAGAAAAAAACAGTAATCCGGCTGGAACAAAAGAAGCAATCCACTCACTAATGGAGGACAAACGGAATCTACTACTTTCCAATGGTTATCCTGAAGACTATCTTAATGAGATTTGTGATTGTAAGGATTGCCATGATACCGGATATATCAATGGCCGAAAATGTCACTGTTTCCGTCAGGCAGAAATCAATCTTTTATACCAACAATCCAATCTGCAGGCTGTGCTAGAAAGTGAAAATTTCTCTACCTTCCAAATGGAATATTACAGCCCCAACCTCATTGATGAAGCTACAGGGACAAATTCCTTTCTGCTTGCTCAGTCAGCTTTTGATGCCTGTTTGCAATTTACACAAAATTTCGATTATGAATTTGAAAATATACTGTTATATGGGAGTGTGGGGGTCGGAAAAACCTTTTTAACCCACTGCGTTGCCAAAGATTTATTAGAATCCGGGCACTCTGTTATTTACTTTACTGCCCACCAATTGTTTGACACTCTGGCAGAACAAAAGTTTGACACCCAAAACCAGGATTCCATTCCAGAAGCATACCATCACATTTTAGACTGCGATTTACTAATCATTGACGACTTAGGAACGGAGCTTGCCAACTCTTTTTCCACTTCACAGTTGTTTTTATGTATGAACGAAAGGTTTCTGCGCAAGAAATCCACTATGATTTCCACTAATCTTTCTCTGGGAAAAATCAGTGAAACGTACTCCGAGCGTACTTTTTCCAGACTTTCGGGAAATTATAAGTTAGTGAAATTAATTGGTGAAGACATTCGTATGAAAAAAAGACGGCTAAAGTCTTGACTTTTCTTTCCCGTTAGGATATAACATATCAGTGTATGGAAATATTTATGTAACAAATTTAAAATAAATTATATGGAGGAGATAGATAATATGCTGCAAAGAGAAGACCGCAAATTAGAAACCATCCCTGTGGGAACTTTAGGTATGATTCCTTTAAAGGGTTGCCTTCCTTTAGGTGAAAAAGTAGACCGCTATTTAGCAAAATGGCGTAAAGAATGGGAAAGCGAACATAAATCTACCCTGGCTTTCGCCGGTTACCAAAGGGATTCTTACATTTTAGATGCCAGTGTACCTCGTTTCGGTTCTGGAGAAGCAAAAGGTATTATTAATGAATCTGTCCGAGGATACGACTTATACTTAATGGTAGATGTTACAAACCACAGCCTTACTTATCCTTTATTTGATCAGGAAAATCACATGTCACCGGATGACCATTATCAGGATTTAAAACGTATTATTGCAGCAGTAGGTGGCAAGGCCAGAAGAATTACTGTAATCATGCCATTCCTTTATGAAAGCCGCCAGCACAAACGCAACAACCGCGAATCTTTAGACTGTGCTCTGGCTTTACAGGAATTAGTTAGCATGGGAGTTGACAATATTATTACTTTTGATGCACACGACCCTCGTGTACAAAACGCAATTCCTCTGCACGGATTTGAAACAGTACAGCCTGCTTATCAGTTTATTAAGGGACTGTTAAACAACCAGAAAGATTTGACTATTGATGCCGACCACATGATGGTTATCAGCCCGGACGAAGGTGGTATGGGACGTGCTATCTACATGGCTAACGTACTGGGTCTTGATATGGGTATGTTCTACAAACGCCGTGACTATACACAGATTGTAAACGGAAAAAACCCAATTGTTGCCCATGAATTTTTAGGCTCTTCTGTAGAAGGTAAGGATATGATTATTATCGATGATATGATTTCTTCCGGAGACAGTATGTTAGAAGTTGCTGCTGAATTAAAAGCAAGAAAAGCCAGAAGAATCTTTGCATGCTCCACTTTCGGTCTGTTCACCAACGGATTAGAAAAATTTGACAAAGCTTACGAAGATGGTATCATCGACAGAGTTCTGACAACCAACTTAATCTATCAGCCACAGGAATTGTTAGAACGTCCATATTACATTAACTGTGACTTAAGTAAATATATTGCATATATTATTGATACCTTGAATCATGACGGTTCTATCAGTGAATTGTTAGATCCTAGCGAAAGAATTCAGGTACTGTTAAATAAGTATCGTAATCACGAATTATAATATTTATAGAAACAGGGAGCAGGCATCCTATCGGTTTGCCTGCTCCCTATTTCATTATATTTAATTTTTATTGGTTCATCTCACGGTCTTCTAATCCCTCATGGATATCTTCCATAAATGTATTCCAAATTTCTCCCGGATAAGTAGAACCGCTTAAATCTTCTAATTCCTGAGGTATATCAAAACCTACCCACACAGCTGTAGTATAATAAGCTGTATATCCACAGAACCAACCATCTTTATTATCATTTGTAGTTCCGGTTTTTGCTGCAGCTGTCATACTTTTCAATCTTCTCTTGGCACCGGTTCCTCTTATTAACACGCCTTCTAAAATATCGGTCATTTCTTTTGCTGTTTCTTCTGTATATACCTGTTTTTCTGAACCTACATTATCTATGATTACATTTCCATTGGAATCCAGAATTTTCTCAATACAAGTTGGCGTGCGAAACACACCATTATTTTCCAACGTGGCATACCCGGACGCCATCTCCACAGTACTGAATCCTGTAGTAAAACCTCCCAATGCTGTAGATAAATTGTAATCATCCTTACTAATTCCTGAAAATTCCATATTCAACAAATACTGCATAGCATAACTTGGCGTAATCGCCTGATATAAACTCCATGCAGCAGCATTTCGAGATTTTTCTACTGCACTACGCAGGCTGATGCTTCCCGAATAAGCATTCCCAGAATTTGCTGGTCCATCTGCCGTTTTTACATCCTTAAGAGTACTATTGGCAGTATATCCCTTTTCCAGCGCCGGTGCATAAACAAGCAACGGCTTAATGGAACTACCCGGCTGTCGCTTACTTTGATACGCACGATTAAAAGAAGATTCTACATTATCCTGTGAACGGCCACCTACAATTGCTTTTACTCTGCCACTTTCATTGTCAATACATGTAGCAGCAGCTTGCACATTATATACTCCATCTTCTTTCTGTGTGACAAATCCATACATACTTTCATCCACAGACCTTTGCAGTTTTTCCTGCATCTCTCTGTTAATGGTAGTATAAATCCGATAGCCATCTGTCACAAGTTTTTCTGACCATTTATCATATTCTTCCTCGTACAATGCCTTGTATTCCTTCTCTTCTGCCTCATCTGCAAATTCGTTTTTAAATACAAATCCATTTTTCTCCATCAGTGCTCGTGTAGCACAGTAATTCACATAAGAATCCGCGTAAGTTCCCGCACTATGTACTTCCATATCCTCTAATATAATGTTTTCCTGCTTTGCCTGTGTACATTCAGTTTCACTAATTTTCCCATCTTTTAGCATTTCCGCTAAAATACGGTCACGTCTTTTTAAAGTATTTTCCATATTTTTTCTTGGGTCATAGATTGTAGGATTGTTTGGAATCGCACAAAGAAAAGCAACCTCTGACAACGTAAGTTCACTGCTCGGCTTATTAAAATACCCAATGCTCGCAGCCTCGATTCCGTAATATCCATTAGCAAAATATACGTTATTCAGATAAAATTCCAAAATATCTTCCTTGGAATAAATTTTTTCCAATCGGAGGGAAATAAAAATTTCTTCCACCTTACGTTCCCATGATACCGTATGCGTCAAAAAAATATTACGGCTAAGCTGCTGGGTTATGGTACTTCCTCCCTGAGTGATTTCCTCTTTTTCCACCAATGATATAGCAGCTCTCACAATCGCTTTCAGGTCTATTCCATTATGTTCATAAAACTTTTTATCTTCAATGCTGACTATAGCCTCTTTCGCTGTCTCTGGTATATTATCAATACTCAGATATATCTGAAAACGGTCTTTTTTTACCAGTTTAATAATTTCTCCCTGTTCGTCATATACCATACTGGTCTGATAAGCAGAAAAATCAGTTCTGTCAGAATTTTCTACCATAGTCTTTGCATCTTTATAAAGCTGTACTGTAGTTTTCCAATAATCACTGGCAAAAAACAGAACAATACATCCCACAATAGTTAACAGGAAAACAATCTGCGTTCCATAAAAAAGTCCATCCAAAAAAGGATTTTTACTGTTTTTCTTTTTCTTTTTACTCATATTAACAAATCTCAGCACCGGATGGCATTGGCTTTTCCGGTGTCATAAGAGCCAGATTTCCCTCTGCATCTTCTGCACATAAAAGCATACCTTCTGATAATACTCCTGCCAATTTTGCAGGTTTTAAATTAACCAGTACCATTACTTTCTTTCCTACCATTTCTTCTGCAGAATAATACTGTTTAATACCGGATACAATCTGTTTCACCTGATTTCCAATTTTTACTTGTGAACAAAGAAGCTTCTTCGACTTCTTTACTTCTTCACAGGCAATAATCTCTCCTACCTGGAACTGCATTTTTGTGAAATCCTCAAACGTAATTTCCGGTTTTGCTTCTATTTCTATTACAGTTTCTTCTTCCTCATTCTTTACCGCAGCCTGCTGTGCAGCCTTGATTTCTTCTGCCTTCTTTAACACTTCTTCTAAATCAAGACGTGCAAACAATACTTCCGGTTTATCTGTAACCTGATTTCCTGACGGATACAATCCAAAAGTTTTTAAGTCTTCTAACTTTCTTTCCTGAGTATTCAACTGTGCAAAAATCTTTTCTGCTGTTTCCGGCATAAAAGCTTTCAGCAATGTTGCTCCAATGCAGATTCCTTCCACCAAATTGTATAACACGGTCTCCAAACGTGGTTTATCTTTTTCTTCCTTTGCCAGAATCCATGGTGTGGTTTCATCAATGTATTTATTGCATCTTCTGAATAAGGTGAAAATTTCACTGATAGCATCTGCCACCCTCAATTCTTCCATCTTAGCACACACTTTATCCACTGCTGAAGTTGCCACTGCCTTCAATTCATCATCTACCGCTTCAGACACGCCTGTATAATTTACAATGCCATTAAAATATTTATTTGACATGGAAATAGTACGATGTACCAAATTTCCCAGTACATTGGCAAGATCAGAATTGATACGTTCTGTCAGAAGCTCCCAGGTCACAACACCATCATTATCAAATGGAATTTCATGAAGTACAAAGTATCTTACTGCATCCACGCCAAACATATCTGCCAAATCATCTGCATAAATTACATTTCCTTTAGACTTACTCATTTTTCCATCGCCTTGTAACAACCATGGATGACCAAATACCTGCTTTGGCAATGGCAAATCCAATGCCATTAAGAAAATCGGCCAGTAAATTGTGTGGAAACGAATAATATCCTTTCCGATCAGATGTAAATCAGCCGGCCAGTTTTTGCTAAACTTTTCAGAACTATTTCCATCACAATCGTAACCCAGTCCTGTGATATAGTTTGTCAATGCATCCAACCACACATATACTACGTGTTTATCATCAAAATCCACAGGAATTCCCCACTTAAAAGAGGTTCTGGATACACAAAGATCCTGTAAGCCCGGCAAAAGGAAATTGTTCATCATTTCATTCTTACGAGAAACCGGCTGAATAAATTCCGGATGTGTATTAATATGTTCAATTAATCTGTCTGCATATTTACTCATTCTAAAGAAATAAGCTTCTTCCTTTGCAGGCTGTACTTCTCTGCCACAGTCAGGACATTTTCCATCCACTAACTGTGATTCTGTAAAGAATGATTCACAAGGAGTACAATATAATCCTTCGTAATGTCCTTTATAGATATCACCCTGTTCATAAAGCTTTTTAAAAATCTTTTTTACCTGTGCTTCATGGTCAGCATCTGTAGTACGAATAAATCTATCATAAGAAGTATTCATTAAATCCCAGATTCTCTTAATTTCACCTGCTGTATTGTCTACAAATTCCTTTGGTGTAATTCCGGCCTCTGCCGCCTTTAATTCAATTTTCTGTCCATGCTCGTCAGTTCCCGTCTGGAAATATACGTCATATCCCTGCTGTCTTTTGAATCTTGCAATACTGTCTGCTAATATGATTTCGTACGTGTTTCCAATGTGTGGTTTTCCTGACGTATATGCAATTGCTGTTGTAATATAATACTTCTTGTTTTCCATTTCTTAGTTTCCTCCTACTGCTTCTGGTTTACAGCTTAAGTTCAATCTTTCTTCCTGTTTTTTTATAGGAACGGCAACTTACTCCCGCTGCCTCTAACATTCTTTTCGATGCCATTACCCCCGGTGTTTCTCCATATTTATCACTGTCATACACGATAGTTTTTATACCTGCCTGTATTATTGCCTTTGCGCACTCATTACACGGAAACAAGGTGACATACAATTTTGCCCCTTCTAAGCTTCCACCGCGGTAATTCAAAATAGCATTTAATTCACTGTGGGTTACATACAGATATTTGGTATCTAATGCTTCTCCTTCCCGTTCCCATGGAAATACATCATCGGAGCAACCCATAGGAAATCCGTTGTAACCCATACTTAATATTTTATTATCTTCACTTACAATACATGCTCCCACTTGAGTATGAGGATCTTTTGAGCGCATAGCTGAAAGAGCTGCCACTCCCATAAAATATTCATCCCATGTAATGTAATCTTCCCGCTTACCACTCATCTTTTATCCTCCCACATATTTTATTTTTCAAGAAGGTCAATTCTTCTCTGATGTCTTTCTTCTCCGGAAAATTCTGTGTTCAAGAAAATATCTGTAATTTCTAATGCAAGCCCCGGACCTACAATATTCGCTCCCAATGCTAATACATTTGCATCATTGTGTAATCTTGTCATTCTTGCACATAAAGAGTCTGTACAAAGTGCCGCACGAACTCCTTTTATTTTATTGGCAGCAATGGAAATGCCAATTCCTGTGGTACAAATGACAATTCCCTTTTCACATTCACCACTTGCCACAGCTTCACCTACAGCATGTCCAAACACAGGATAATCGCAGGACTCCTTACTGTAACATCCACAGTCCTTCACTTCTATGCCCTGCTCTTTTAAATGTTCCATTACCCTTACTTTTAAGTCAAATCCACCGTGATCACAACCAATTGCTATCATAATATTCCTCCTATTTTGTCTGCTCTGCATCTATTACATTATGTGCAGCAGCCTTTAATAATCGATTCATAATTGCCTGCCCCATGGGGCCATTTTCAAAACTTTCTGAATAAATACTTTCTATTCCAGCTTCATCAAATTCCCGAAGTACTGCATATAAGTTCCTTGCGATAGTTCTGTCATCGCTTCTAGAGCCAACACTCTTTACCAGCCCTTTAGGATAACAGGCATATGTCTCATCTGTTGCTATTATACCAACTTTTTTATTGTTTTCCAACTCATTTACAACAAAATTGTTAATTGCTGTTATCACACACTGTTTCGAACCCTCTACAATCTTCATTTCACCCTTCGGGGCATAATGTTTGTATTTCATCCCCGGTGCTTTCAGTATCTTTTCTTCTGCCTGAAACATAGGTTCAGCATTTGTCATAACTTCCCCGATACTTTGTTCTAATATCTCTTGTGTAATGCAACCCGGTCGTAAAATTCTTGGTGGCTCCACACTCATATCGATTATAGTAGATTCAATGCCAATTCCTAATTCACCGCCATCTAATATCATGTCTATTTTTCCATCCATGTCCTCTAACACATGACGAGCCAGAGTGGGACTTGGCCTTCCGGAAGTATTCGCACTTGGACCTGTCACATATCCCCCTGCCGCTTTAATGAGTTTTAATGCCAACGGATGATTCGGCATTCGCACCGCCACTGTTTCTCCCCCTCCAGTGATAGACTTAGGTACGATTTCTTTCTTATTTAATATCATTGTCAAAGGCCCCGGCCAGAAATCTTTTGCAAGTTTTCTGGCTTTTTCCGGAAAATCCTGAACAATCTTTTCTATAGACGGAAGGTCTGCAATGAGAACAATCAGTGGATTATCCGAAGGTCTTTCTTTTGCTGCATATACTTTTTCTGCCGCTTTTTCATTTAAAGCATCTGCCCCAAGTCCATACACTGTTTCCGTAGGAAACGCTACCAGACCACCCTTTTTCAAGCAATCTCCTGCTTTTTTTACATATTCCTCATCCAGAGTTTCCTCTGCTCCCATTTTCAAAAATACGGTTTTCATATTTCTATCTTCTTTCTGTATTTTTATTTATTTTTTAAAAGTTCCATGATTGCCATATGGATTGCCCAGGCAATCTTTTCTTGATAATAGCCATCATTAAGTTTTTCTGCCTCCTCATAATTTGACAAAAATCCACATTCTACAATCACGGTAGGCTGCTGTGTCTTTCGTAGCAAATAGTAACTTCCATTGGCTTTAGCAACCCGTTTATTGCTGTTATCCACCCCTTCTATCAGATGTTCCTGTATACATTCTGCAATCTTTTTTCCTTCCGCAGACTGTTCATAATAAAAGACCTGTGCCCCCTTAATTGCTTCCTGATGATAACTATTCTGATGAATGCTAACCGTAAAACACGGTGCTGCTTTGTCAATGAGCTGACAGCGTTTACGCATATCATCTGCTTTTTTGTTTGAAGCCTCGGCAGAGTCTAAACCTGCATCCGTTTCTCTTGTCATAATCACATGTATATCTTCCATTTCAAGAAAAGTTTTTAATTTTTCTGCAATCTTTAAATTAATATCCTTCTCTAATACCTTATTGATACCTATTTTCCCCGGATCACTGCCTCCGTGCCCGGCATCAATTACAATGGTCTTTTTACTGCCGGCTGCTTCTGTATTTTGAAAAACCTCATAGACCTTTGTATATTCCACTATCACAGCAATTGCTAAAATCATTACAACTCCCATTGCTGTTTCCAATGCTCTTTTTATCACATACATCACCAATGTTTTTTATACAGTATATGACAATCATTCATTTTATTATTCTTTTCTTATTCGTAATGTTCCTAATGTACATTGTTTTCCGTTTACTGAAGATATTTGTTAATTACATCCCAGACGGTATTTTTTTGAAAACCAAGCTTCCACTCTGCTACACCAGCCAGATTGTTTTCCTGAATCAACTTCATCTTTTCTTCAATGGATATTTCATTTTCCAACCAGATTTTATAGGTAGCCCCTTCTAACTCATACTCTGCATAAAACTGTCCACATTCTTCATTCCAGCCTGCCTGTACATTTAACTCATTTAAGAGATTTTCAATTCTTTGCATACCGGCAGCTTCACTGCTTACTTCCGCCACACCATCACCGGTTGCAACCTCTTTCCAAATTCTGGTGTAGAATGGAATTGCATTGATGGTCTTTTCTGCCGGAACTTCCTGCAATGTCATTTCGATTCCATCTTTCACAAAACCGATGGATGCCACAGAACCTGCAGTTTCAGAACCACTGTAATGTTCGTCGTATCCCATAATAATCACATAATCTGCAAAAATCCCCTGCTCTTTTCGGTTATAATGAGCCGTATATCCGGTAGGCACGTAATTATCTATGGAAAGTACTAAATTATTCAACCTGCATGCCACAGATAATTCTCTTACAAACTGAATGTAATCTTCCCCAGAATCTACAGAAATCTGCTCAAAATCAAGATTGATACCATCTAAGCCCAGTGCTTTGCTTTGCTCCACAAGATTTCTGATAAGATATTGTCTTTTGGACGTGTAACATAACACTTCCGCTGTATCTACATTTTTTTCAAAATTGCTGATTAAACCCCAGACTTCAATTCCCATACCATGTAAAGTATCTACATACCATTTTTCTCCAAGGCTTGTAAAATTACCATTATTGTCACTTAAAGCAAACCATGTGGGAGAAATTACATTAATACCACTAGTACCTGTCAACACTTCATTTAACTTAGCATTTGCTTCAAGACTTGTGGACTGATGCCATGCAAGATTAATTTTTTTATCTCGCACCAAATTTGTAAATTGAGGTTCTTCCTTCGCTTCTGCACATTGCCATGCTTCACCAGTTTCCATATCGATGCGTTTATTTTGAACAAAACCCACAAAGCCATCTTGTGTTACTACTTCTACCCAGCTGTCATAAACTTCTTTTACAACAACTGTTTCTCCTTCTTCTAAAGTTCTTAAAATTGGACTTTTTACTCCACCAAGTTTTCTTAAAGCTGTCTTTTTCGTAACCGTAGCATATTCTGCCTCCTGCAGCCATTCAATGGTCTGCATTACAATTCGTTCCGGTTCTCCCGTAACCTGCACATTTCCCATGTTATACACATAATCCATTAAAAATGTGTCTGCTTCCACATAAACTATATCATTTTCTTTTAAGACAATAGGAATCCCATAGTCTTTTTCATATGCTTTTTTTCCACTTTTAAAATTCTCATATAAAGTATAGCCTGTATCATCCGGTGCAGCACAACGCAGTTCTGTTGGCATGGTGTAAATAAGAATGTCTTCTTTATAATCATAGTAAAACCTGTCATTAAAAAGTTCTTTTACCATGTCTAACGGAAAATATACATTGCTAGCTTTCTCAATTCCTTTCGTCTCGGCAATTTCATCATTCATAATAACCGGAATCTCATTTTCCTTCTGTATTTCAAAATATTCCTGCAAATCTGCCATTTCCCTGGTTGGCATATATTTTTTTGCCAGCAAAAATCCCGCAATTCCCGCTACCACTACAACAATTAAAAGCACTATTCCCAGTGCCACAACTCCCTTTTTCCTGCGCATCTTTACCTCCATATCTTACACTTTCTGTTTCTCGTAAAATAATGTTATAACTTAATCATCTATGCTATAGTAACACACTTATTTGTGCTTATCAATGCGAAAGCGAAAGGTTTTTCCTGTTTTTCCTCTGACAATTGCCAAGCCGTTCAAAACATGATATTATCATAAAAGTTTATTGACTGTGACTAGAAGGGAGTATTATTTATGAACAAATCCAACACATCCACGCGAAATCAGGAAATTGAAATCTTTCGTTTTCTTTTTATCTGCACGATTGCCATTATGCATTTTTGCAACTCTTATTTCCATTCCGCACCTTACTTTTCCGGTGCATATATCGGAACAGAATTCTTCTTTCTGGTATCAGGATTTATGATTACAAAAGCCGCCACGTCTAAAAAATCCTCACCGTTTCTTTTTACACTGCAGCGAATGAAAAAACTATATCCTCATTATCTGACAGCTTTCTTTCTGCTGTTTATCACCTCCTCACTAGTATCAGGTACAGGACTTCTGTCCAGCCTGAAAACTTTGGGAAGCTATTGTTTTGAGCTTCTTTTTCTCCATGCCTCCGGCTTAAAATGCTCCGGACTACTTAATTATCCTACCTGGTATCTGTCTGCCTTAATCATCGGTGGCTTCTTTTTATATGCCCTTGTGTATTATTATGAGAAATTCTATCTGACAATCATCGCTCCATTAGCGGTACTTGTCACATACAGTTTCTTTTCATCCACCACAGGACATATGGATGTATGGGGCGGTAACCAGCTGCTTCACCTTTCTGATGCCCTGACTAGAGGCTTTGCTGCCATGAGCCTTGGTGCTCTTTCCTATACACTTAGCAATTATTTGAAAAACCGCGGTTTTCAACTTTCAAAATATTTTCGACTTTTCCTTACATTGCTGGAACTTTCACTATTTTTAGGTGTATTGTCTGGTTCTGCCTTTTTTGCTGATACCCAGTATGATTTTTACTTTATTTTTCTACTTTTTGCCGGCATCACCCTGGCTTTTTCCGGTATTACTTACAGTAGCCGGCTGTTTTCTTTTCCACTGTTTTCGTTTCTTGGAAAAATCAGCTATCCAATGTATGTTTACCAGCTTTTTATTATATGTCTGTTCTGCCTGTTTTTGCCAAATCTTCCTTATTTAATGGGAGTCATTTCTTTTCTTGCCGCGACAGTTGTATTTTCTATCATTATGTACTGGCTGCTGAATAAACTGGCCGCTTATATTTCAGCTGATAACCAATAACTTTCAGACTTTTCTCATAAATGATATTCAGGCACCGGTTTTCCATATGCGGGTATCCATTTATTAACCGGTGCCTATACTACCGTTCTGCCAGTCACAAAACAGATGCTACTGCAAAGTTACGTTCATAAACTTTATATAATGTGTGATACGTTATTTTATCCGGTAACTTTGAACTACTTAAACAGGTGAACTAAAATGATGAAAAGAAAGAATCTTTCTGTTTGTGCTCTCTGTCATGTCTTTGACCATCGTTTCATATGCCGTTTCATTTTTTTCAGGCATCAAATATTGTATCTGTATTCCTAACTTATTTTCTAACATAGCGCAAATTTTCTTATCACTGCAAAGCGTTGCATACTTCCATTCTCTGGTGACTACGTCATCCGTCACCATCTCTATTTTCCGAATGGACTGCTCATAATTCCACACACTGTAATTTCCCAGTATAAGTTTTTTGTTACACACTTTGAAATCATTCACAAACCTGTCTTCTAAACAGCCAAAATCCATTACAATCATTTCATACCCTGCATTCATCACATACAACAGCACACGCTCATCCGCTTTGGGATAATAGTCTATTGTTTCACACCGGAAACCGTATCGAATGTTTTCTATGTACCTGCCATGTTCTTCCTGCCAGATTTTCCACTTTCCAAAATCCCTTTTTTCTCCTATTTCCACCAAAGCAGTGTTTTTTCTTTGTTTTTTCAATTCTTCTGCCATGGCAAAAACCATAGTGGTCACTCCCGCCATAGGCGTAATTCCTGCACAGCCAATTGTCATAACCGCAGCTTTTCTTTCTTTTCTTGAGGTAAGATTTTTTGTTTCCGTTTCTTGCAATTCTTCTAACTTTTTCAATATTTCGCAGATATTTCCATATCTTTTATCCACATCCTGCCAAAGCCCTTTTTCTATAATTCGTCTTAGTTTTTCCCGTTTTCTTGTGAATTTCAAAGTTACCTTTTCCAGTGCCATTTCCTGATACATCTTTTGAAGCACTGCACAAACCCCATATATATCTGCCCTCACATTATAAGAAACTTCCTGCATACATTCCGGTGCTGTATAGCCACTGGTACCGTACACATCTTTTTTCTGCTCCTTTCCCGTAACCTGGACTGAGTTTCCAAAATCAACCAGTTTTAATTTTTTATTTTTAATTATAATATTTGCCGGGGTAATATCGGAATGAAGAATTGGATATGGTTTCTGTCCATGCAGATAGCAAAGTACCTCGCACAACTGAATTCCATATGCAACAATTTCCTCTAGAAAGATTTTTTCATGTCTTTCTAACATAGATTTTAAAGATTCACCCTGCACGTATTCTTCAATGATATAAAAATACTTTTCATCTTCTTCCACATCATAAATGATAGGAATTCCAGGGTGATTGAGCGTTTTCAGATAAACAACTTCCTTCACTAATTTTTCATAGGGAAATTTTGCTTTGTCAACACATTTGATTGCTCTCAAGGCATGGAGTCTGATATGTTCTGCCACATATACTTCACTTCCATTACCTTCACCTGTTCGTTCTAACAGCTTATACTTTTGAAATAGAATGATTCCTGCTTTCGTCTGTTCTCCTCCTTTCTGTCGGAACCACTTACCTCGTATGGTAATTATAAACAGAAAATCCTTTTCTTCGCAATAGGGTTTTGGTGATTTTGTTATATTTTACCTAATATTTTTTCTACAATACTAATATTGCTTAAATTTTACGTTTCCAATCCCCCTCATTTTGTAAAAATTTGCAGAAGCGCCATTTTATTCTTTTTTAATATTTTAGGTTTAAATCTTCTATTGACTTCACAAGCTATATTGGATATACTTTGTTTACTAAAATTAGTAGACATTTTTGAGATTTTTGATATACTATTCATATGACAATATACTTGTTAAACAAAGTGAGGAAGTGAGAAAAATGAAAATTGAAAAAGTAAGCGACAATCAAATCAGATGCACTTTAACCAAAGAAGATTTAGCTGACCGCCAGTTAAAACTAAGTGAGCTTGCTTACGGGACAGAGAAAGCAAAATCACTTTTTCGTGATATGATGCAACAGGCTTCCTACGAATTTGGTTTTGAAGCGGAAGATATTCCTCTTATGATAGAAGCAATCCCTTTATCACCT
The DNA here is from genome assembly GCA_045126515.1 of Lachnospiraceae bacterium. GTDB lineage: Bacteria > Bacillota > Clostridia > Lachnospirales > Lachnospiraceae > RUG11237. The sequence continues at coordinate 113,786 of JBGVOM010000110.1, read as the reverse complement.
GATTGCATTATTTTAATCATTACCAAGGTGGAAGATCCGGATGAACTGGATACCAGATTTTCCAAATTTGCTCCGGCAAGTGACAGTGCTATAAGCGAATTAGAAAATGCTGTGAACACTTTTGCAGAAGGTGCCGATGACATTCTTGATTTATTCAAAAAGATTCATGGGGATAAGCCGGATACTAATAAAGAAAAGGATTCCCGTGATTTTATTCCTTTACCGGAAACCATTGCCGCAAAAGGAAAGGAATCTGTGGAAGTTTCCGTTGCTCCTATGGAGCTTACAAGAATGTTTTATGTGGAATCTTTAGATTCTGCCACGCGCATTGCCCATGTACTAAAAGGATTTTACCATGGCGACAATACACTATACAAAAATTTGGAAAACAAAAAATATATGCTGTTTCTCCGCAAGTCAGACCACTCGCCGGAAGAATTTAATAAGGTATGCAATATTCTCTCTGAATATGCTGTACCTGAAAAATACACTCCTGCAACTGAAGCCTACTGCGAGGAGCATTATAAACTGATTATTCCGAACAACGCGCTTCAGTGTTTAGCTGATGTTTAATTTTGATATTGTAAATAGTAAAGACTGAAAAGAAAAGGGGTTTTGCTCCTTTTCTTTTTTAAGGATAAAAAGGAGATGTTTCATGAGTATTTTAAATGTAGAGCATTTATCACACGGCTTTGGTGACAGAGCTATCTTTAACGACGTATCATTCCGCCTGTTAAAAGGAGAACATATTGGTCTGGTGGGGGCTAATGGTGAAGGTAAATCCACCTTTATGAATATCATTACCGGAACTCTAACCCCAGATGAAGGTAAAATTGAATGGGCAAAAAATATTCAAGTTGGTTATTTAGACCAGCATACCGTACTGGAAAAAGGCATGACAATTGGAGATGTACTAAGGGCTGCTTTCTCAGACTTATTTGAATTGGAACAGAGAATGAATGATATTTGTGATAAAATGGGGGATGCCTCAGAAACGGAATTAGAAGAATATATGGAAGAACTGGGCACCATCCAGACTACTTTAACTCTTCGGGATTTCTATGTCATTGATGCTAAAGTCGAAGAAGTTGCAAGAGCTTTAGGTCTTCTGGAGCTGGGACTTGATAAGGATGTAACAGATTTAAGCGGCGGCCAGCGCACCAAAGTATTATTAGGCAAGCTTCTGCTGCAGAAACCGGATATTCTTCTGCTGGATGAGCCTACCAATTATCTTGATGTGGAGCATATCGAATGGCTGAAGCGCTATCTCAATGAATACGAAAATGCTTTTATTTTAATTTCCCATGATATCCCTTTTTTAAACAGTGTAATTAACTTGATTTACCATATGGATAATCAGCAGTTAACACGATATGTGGGGGATTATGATAAATTCCAAGAAGTTTATGCTATGAAAAAAGCACAGTTAGAGGCAGCTTACAACCGTCAGCAACAGGAAATTGCAGACTTAAAAGACTTTGTTGCCCGAAACAAGGCAAGGGTTTCCACCAGAAATATGGCTATGTCCCGTCAGAAAAAGTTGGACAAGATGGACATTATTGAACTGGCCCAGGAAAAACCAAAACCGGAATTTCACTTCAAAACCGCATGTACTCCGGGCAGATACATATTTGAAACCACAGATTTAGTCATCGGATACGAAGAAGCTTTGTCCTCTCCTTTAAACTTACGCATGGAGAGAGGCGAAAAATTAGTACTCACTGGCGCCAACGGAATCGGAAAATCTACGCTATTAAAAAGTATTTTAGGATTAATCAAACCACTTTCCGGTAAAGTGGTTCTTGGAGATTATTTGAGCATCGGCTACTTTGAGCAGGAAACTCCAAAGGGAATTGAAACTAGCTGTCTGGAAGAAATCTGGGCGGAATTTCCCGCTTACTCCCAGTATGAAGTGCGCTCCGCTCTGGCAAAATGTGGTCTTACCACAAAGCACATTGAAAGTAAGGTAAAAGTATTAAGTGGTGGAGAACAGGCAAAAGTTCGCCTGTGCAAATTAATCAACCGTGAAACAAACATTCTCGTATTAGACGAACCTACCAATCATCTTGACGTGGATGCCAAGACAGAGTTAAAACGTGCTCTGCAGGAATACAAAGGAAGTATCCTAATGGTATGTCATGAACCAGAATTTTACGAGGGTCTTGCAACCGATGTATGGGATTGCACCAAATGGACCACCAGAATATAAAGGAGCCTGATTTTGAAAGAATTACAGCGAAAAAAACAATCTCCAAAAGACTTTATCACATATGAAGATGAAGCGATTCTCGTCTGCCACAAGCCTTCCGGGCTTGCTGTGCAGACAAAGGAGTTGACACAAAAAGACTTGGAAAGTATCCTTAAAACTTATGTGTCCTCCCAAACCACCCCTTATCTTGCTCTTATTAACCGCCTAGACCAGCCGGTGGAAGGTCTGGTGCTTTTTGCAAAAACCCCGGAAGCCGCTTCCAATCTGACTATCCAATTAAATGACCATACTTTGGAAAAGGAATATCTGGCTATTACTTCGCCGCCACCCGCCCTTCCGGAACAGACTCTCATCGATTACTTAATCCGTGATAGCAGGCAAAACCGCTCATTTGTGGTTAATTGCCCCACGGAAACTCCAGCACTGCAAGGTAAGGCAAAAAAATCTGAACTCCACTATCAGATTTTAAAAAAACAGGATAATCAGACATTGCTGAAAATTCGGCTGAAAACAGGTCGCCATCATCAAATCCGGGTGCAGCTGGCAAATCAGAACGCCCCCCTCTTAGGTGACATAAAATACGGTGGAGCGCCAAGTTCCTATTTATGCCTTTGTTCCCATCGTCTGACTTTTCTTCACCCGACAACAAATACGCCCATAGAGTTTACCACCACCCCAAAAAACCCGGCATTCCAGCGGTTTCTTTCATGAATAATTTTTTTTTACCTGCAAACACTACCTATAACAGTTATTTTTAGGGAGGCAGATTATGCAGGTAAAAAAATTTTATAAGCCAGTCATTGTTTCAACATCACTTCTTATCGTATACATTCTATTTAAGTTTATTTTTCCCCTGATTTTTCCTTTTCTTGTTAGTGGTGTATTCGCCCTCCTTTTATACCCATGGTTTCAAATACACGCAAAACGCATGCATATCTCGCCTATGATATTAGGCATTGTATTTATCCTGCTCTTTTTTCTGTTTAGCAGTGGTGCTCTCTTCTTCCTTGGAAGAACACTTTTCAAGGAACTAAAAGACTTAACAGGCAATCTCTCTTATTACGAAAATACCGTTCACTGCTGTCTTTCCTCTGCCTGCCTTTCCCTGGAAAATCTCACTGGAATTCAGGCTGCCTATCTGGAAAACTCACTGCTCTCCTGTTTTGAAAATTTTCTTGGAAATGTACAGAATGATATTGGTTCTAAAATTTTTATGCAGTCCGTTTCTTATGTAAAAATTACCATTTCGCTGATAACTGTCCTGTTTCTTGTTTTTGTATCATTCATTTTATGGCTGAAAGACTATGAAACCATAAAAAAAGCTGTAAAGTCCGGTTCCCTTTACAATTTTCTCCAAAAAATCTACCGGGACACCAGAGAATTTATCAGTACCTATCTAAAGGCACAATTGATTATTTTATTTGTAATCTGCATTCTTTCTGTAATCGGGCTTCTTATCTTAAAAAATCCTTATGCCCTACTGCTGGGTATCCTCATCGGACTTTTAGATGCCATGCCTTTTCTCGGAACCGGATGCGTATTTATTCCTTGTGGAATTTTTCATTTGGTTCAGGCAGATTTTTACTACTCTGCCGTGTATCTTACTCTATATCTGGTAACCGCCCTAAGCCGGGAATTTTTAGAACCTCGGTTGCTTGGTTCTAAGTTTGGGATTCCCTCTATCCTGATTTTAATTGCCATTTATGCAGGAATTCAGTTGTTTGGAGTCTCCGGCGTAATTTTAGGTCCCATGTATTTCCTTCTTTCTTATGAAATTGTGAATTATTTTACAGATTTTGGATAAGATTTCTTCCTTTTTATGTCTTATTTTTTTAAATTGTATTAAGTTGTATTTTGTATACAAAAAAGTACATTCCTCGTCTTGACTGTGAGAAATGATTATCTTATAATGGAAGCATAGAAACTAGGCACTGCTTTATAGCAGTACTTAACAATATTTCAATTATCAAATAGGAGGCATATGCAAAAATGAGACCAGAATGGAAAGATTTTGTAGGCGGACTTTGGGAAAAAGAAGTTAATGTAAGAGATTTCATCCAGAAAAACTATGATGTTTACGAAGGAGATGAATCTTTCTTAGCAGGACCTACACAGAACACAAAAGACTTATGGGCTATGGTAATGGATTTAACTAAGAAGGAACGTGAAGCAGGTGGCGTTCTTGACATGGATACAAAGGTTGTATCTACTATTACTTCCCACGGTGCTGGATACTTAGACAAGAGCAAAGAAACAATCGTTGGTTTCCAGACAGATAAGCCTTTCAAACGTTCTATGCAGCCTTACGGTGGTATTCGTATGGCAATGAAAGCTTGTGAAGATAACGGATACGAAGTAGATCCAGAAATCGTTGAATTCTTCACAACACACAGAAAAACACACAATGCTGGTGTATTTGATGCTTACACACCAGAAATGAGAGCTTGCCGTTCAAGCCATGTTATCACAGGTCTTCCAGATGCTTATGGACGTGGACGTATCATCGGTGACTACCGTCGTGTAGCTCTATACGGAATTGATCGTCTTATCGAAGATAAGGAAGCTCAGAAAGCTGGAACTCCAGAAATCATGACTCCAGAAGTAATTCGTGACCGTGAAGAATATTCTGAACAGATTAAAGCTTTAAAAGAACTTGCTAAATTAGCTGAAATTTACGGATGTGATATTTCTAAGCCGGCTACAAACGTTCAGGAAGCTATTCAGGCAGTATACTTCGGATACTTAGCAGCAGTTAAGGAACAGAACGGTGCAGCTATGTCCCTTGGACGTACATCTACATTCTTAGATATCTACGCTCAGAGAGACTTAAAGAACGGAACATTCACAGAAGAACAGATTCAGGAATTCGTTGACCACTTCATCATGAAGTTACGTTGCGTTAAATTTGCTCGTACACCTGAATACAACAGCATTTTCGCTGGTGATCCAGTATGGGTAACTGAATCTCTTGGTGGTATCGGTATCGACGGACGTCCATTGGTAACAAAGATGTCATTCCGTTACTTACACACATTAGAAAACTTAGGAACAGCTCCAGAACCAAACTTAACTGTACTTTGGTCTACAAGATTACCACTTGCTTGGAAGAAATACTGTGCTAAGATGTCTATCTACTCTTCTTCCATTCAGTATGAAAACGATGACTTAATGAGAGTAACACACGGTGATGATTACGCTATCGCTTGTTGTGTATCTTCCATGAGAGTTGGTAAAGAAATGCAGTTCTTCGGAGCTAGAGCAAACCTTGCTAAATGTTTATTATACGCTATCAACGGTGGTGTTGATGAAGTATCTAAGAAGCAGGTTGGACCTAAATATCGTCCGGTTGAAGGAGATGTCTTAGACTTTGATGATGTTTGGTCAAAATACAAAGATATGATGAAATGGTTAACAGGTGTTTATGCTCAGTCATTGAACATCATTCATTACATGCATGACAAATACTGCTATGAAAGATTACAGATGTCCTTACATGATGCTCATGTACGTCGTTACTTTGCAACAGGTCTTGCTGGTCTTTCTGTAGTAGCTGACTCCTTATCAGCAATCAAATATGCTAAAGTTACAGCTGTAAGAGATGAAGACGGTGTTGTTGTAGATTACAAAGTTGAAGGTGAATTCCCTAAATATGGTAACGATGATGACCGTGTAGATGAACTTGCTCAGATGGTTCTTCGTACATTCATGGGATACTTAAGACAGCAGTATACATACAGAGACAGCTTCCCAACATGCTCTGTATTAACAATTACTTCAAACGTTACTTACGGTAAAGCAACAGGTAACACACCAGACGGAAGAAAGAAAGGACAGCCATTCGCTCCAGGTGCTAACCCACTTCACGGACGTGATTCTCATGGTGCAGTAGCTTCTCTTTCTTCAGTTGCTAAACTTCCATTCATGGAAGCACAGGATGGTATTTCAAATACATTTACAATCATTCCTGGAGCACTTGGTAAAGAAGATCAGGTATTCGCTGGTGATATCGATATTGATTTAAGCAAATAATTTAAGGTGTTGATTTTAAATGACAGATAAAAGAATCGACGACATTGTAGCTTTCTTAGATGGCTCAATTGAAAAAGGTGTTGGACACTTAAATGTAGAAGTTAATGGCGATTCAACCGAAAAAGCTGTTGAAACTTTAGGTTGTATCGATTGTGCAAAAGGGAATCTGGCTTGCCAGGTCCCTACCCTGCACGAAGGCATTGACGATCAATTAGAAGATTAAATTTATATTATTTTAAGGAGGATATTGCAATGGCTGAAAATCAGGCACAGGTAGATAACTTAGTATCATTATTAGACGGATATGCAACAAAGGGTGGACATCATTTAAATGTTAACGTATTAAACAGAGATATGTTATTAGATGCTCAGGCTCATCCTGAAAACTACCCACAGTTAACAATCCGTGTTTCTGGATATGCTGTAAACTTTGTTAAGTTAACTCCAGAACAGCAGGCTGATGTTATTTCACGTACATTCCACGAAAGCATCTAATTGCAATCGTATTATATTACTTTAAAGAAAAGGGCCTCAGAGATGAGGTCCTTTTTTCACTCAATCTAAGCATAAGTATGAAAGGAGAATCTTATGAAGGGATATGTTCATTCTACAGAAAGCTTTGGTACCGTAGACGGACCTGGCGTACGTTTTGTAGTATTTGTTCAGGGCTGCCCTATGCGTTGCCTCTACTGCCATAATCCTGATACGTGGGAAATGAATACCGGCAATCAGATGGATACCGATGAAATTATGGATGCATACAAGAGAAACGAAATGTTCTATAAAAACGGCGGCGGTATTACTGTTACCGGCGGAGAGCCATTGATGCAAATAGACTTTGTAACAGAGCTATTCCAAAAGGCAAAAGCACAAAACATCCATACCTGTCTGGACACTTCCGGTATCGCATACAATGAAAATAATGCTGAATTTATTGCAAAACTGGACAAGCTTATGGAAGTTACTGATTTAATCATGCTTGACATTAAGCATATTGATCCTGAAAAGCATAAAAAGCTTACTTCCCAGCCAAATGACCAGATTCTTAAGTTCGCAGAATACACATCATCTAAAAATGTAGATCTTTGGATTCGTCATGTAGTTGTACCGGGTATTACAGATGAGGAAGAATATTTATTTAAGCTGGGTTACTTTATCGGTGGCCTTTCTAACTTAAAAGCTTTAGATGTTCTTCCATACCATACCATGGGAAAACCAAAGTATGAAAAGCTTGGCAAAGAATATCCATTAAAGGATACCCCTGCAATGGATAAAGACAAGGCAATTGAATTGAAGAAATTTATTATTAACGGAATCAAACAGCGCAGAAGTGAAAATTCCTAATAGATTTCTTATATATTCCACTTGTATATTTTATCTATTTATATTAAAATAATAATAGCCTATGAATGGCTTAAATAGAACACACATTTTCACATATTTTAAGGAGGACAAAACTATGGCATTTGTTATTTCAGATTCATGTGTTGCTTGTGGAGCATGTGCAGGTGCTTGCCCAGTAGGAGCTATCTCCGAAGGCAATGGAAAATTCGAAATTGATGCAGATACATGCATCAGCTGTGGTGCATGTGCAGGAACATGCCCAACAGGCGCTATCTCTGAAGAATAATCTACAGGTAGCTAAAAGATGGTGAAACTTTCGTTCCACCATCTTTTTTTGTTGTTTTCCACCATATGTATTATCTACGCCGGGCTTTCCCCTACTATTTTCTTTTTCTTAGTAAAAAGCTTCCTTTTTTCTTTCTTTGGTTTTTCTTCCCTGGATTTTTCTTTTACTATTTCTCTCTTTCCCTGTTGCACATTTCGGATAGACTCGTCCAACTTTTTAAAACGTTCTTCCTCTCTTTCCTCCTGCTCTTTTGCAACACAATTAATCTGTTTTAATACGCGCTCGCTGACATTATCTCCAATATTTCTGCTTAAACATTCATTATTATTCTGTATTGCCTGTGCCACAATATTTCCAAGAATCATCTGAAACTGTTGCATTTTATCCTCCATATTAGGAACTGCCGCGGGCTGTACCTGCTGCGCCGGCAGAGCCTGTGCCGGCTGATAAGCCACTGGTGTCTGATGATAGCTGTAAAAGGCGTTTTCCGCCTCTCTATTCAATTCTTCCTGCCGTTTTACAATATTGTCTACGTTTTCATTTTCCAGCTCAGGAAGAACCATTTTAATGGTTTTTAACTGGAATCCCTGCTCTTTCAGTTTCTTAATATTTCGAAACACCTGTATGTCTTTTGCAGTGTAATATCTATGCCCCATTTCATTTCTTGCAATGTTCAGGCCTAATTCTTCCTCCCAGTATCTTAGTACATGTGCTTCCACTTCTACTTTCTTCGCTGTATCTGAAATCATGTATCGCATTTCCTGCATACGCTATCCGCCTTTCTTTCTTTGACCTTTCGAAGCTTTCGATGGTATTAACATATATGTATATGTTTTATCTTCTAGAATATACCATATTCTATTTGCGAAGTAAGGTGAATCATGTAAGCAGAAAATGTAATAAATATAGAAGTTTTGTTGAAATGTAATATTTTAAACTTACCGGTTAAACGGACGCTCATAAGCAGTGCCAAGGGTTTCTTGGAAGGCAGAGGAAACGCGAATGCGAACTAACTGTCAAGGGCGGCTAAGCCTCTCCGGAAAGCCGTCTAGCCTAAGCCGCCCTAGACAGTGGATTTCGCATTCGCTAAAAACGCCTCTTAAATTGCCTTCCAAGAAACCCTTGGCACTGCTTATGAGCTGTTTTTCGAAGCCGGTAGGTTTGAAATGATACAAAAAAACTTTTTTGAGTCGGTGTGGATAGTTTATGTAATTGAATAATTTCATTCAAACTTATTGTTTTTCGTTGAGAATTTGCTGTAAGGCTTGCCAATGTACAGAAGGAACTGTCTGGTTCCCTGTGGGGAGGATTTAGCGGTAGGCACCGGAGAATCCGTTCCGTAGCCGTTAGATTGTGAGGTGAGAGCCTCTTGGGCGATACGCCTCACGCTCTTACGACTACGTGAACTAGTCGTAGGTGCCGAGAGCGGCTTCCCGCAGGGAACCAGACAGTTCCTTCGTCCTATTGCCAATCCTCGTCACTAATTCTTCTCCATATTGGCAAACTTTGTATACATCGGCAGCCATACCAGATTAACAGTTCCAATAGGACCGTTTCTTTGCTTGGCTATAATGATTTCTGCAATATTCTTATTTTCAGAATCTTTGTTGTAATAGTCATCACGATAAATAAACATTACCACGTCGGCATCCTGCTCGATGGCTCCGGATTCTCGAAGGTCAGACAGCATTGGACGGTGATCCGGACGCTGTTCTACGGCACGGCTTAGCTGAGATAATGCGATTACCGGCACATTCAGTTCTCTTGCCATGGCTTTTAAGGAACGTGAAATATCTGAAATTTCCTGCTGCCTACTGTCGCTTCTGCCGCTTCCTGACATCAACTGTAAGTAGTCAATAATAACAATGTCCAGTCCATGCTCTAGCTTAAATTTACGGCACTTTGAGCGCATTTCTGAGATGGAAATGGAAGGGGTATCGTCAATAATTAATTTTGATTTTCCAATCACATTTGCACTTTCTATTAATTTTTCCCAGTCACTATCCTTTAAATCACCTGTTCTAAGCTGCTGGGCATCTACTCTGGATTCCAATGAGAACAGACGGTTCACCAGCTGTTCTTTCGACATTTCCAAACTGAAAATTGCTACACATTTATCATCCTTAAATGCCATATGCTCTGCAATATTTAAGACAAAGGCAGTCTTTCCCATGGAAGGTCGGGCTGCCACCAGAATAAAGTCTGAAGGCTGCATACCCGCAGTTTTATAATCCAAATCAAGAAAGCCTGTGGAAAGACCTGTGACATTTCCTTTCGTCTTTGCAGATGCTTCAATTTTTTCTAAGGCATTAATAACCACTTGGCGGATTGGTACATAATCACCGGAATTTCTTGATTGAACCAGTTCAAATATTCTCTTTTCCGTGTCTTCTAGAATGGTTTCCACCTTGTCTTTACCAGAATAACAGGCGTTAGCAATTTCTTCATTTGTCCGAATTAATTTACGCAGCAATGCCTTTTCTGAAACAATGGTGGCATAATGCTTTACATTGGCCGAAGTTGGCACCACATTCAGCAAATCTTTAACAAATTCCAGACTACTGATTTCCGGTGGCACATCTTTTTCTCTTAATCGGTTCTGTAATGTAATCAAATCTACCGGCTTGCCCTCATTATATAATTCCACCATGGCATCAAATAAAACACCATGCTGTCTTGCATAAAACTCATCTCCATGGAGCATTTCGGAAGCTACTACAATGGCTTCTTTGTCCATAAGCATAGCTCCGATTACTGACTGCTCTGCTTCAATGCTGTGGGGCTGTACGCGCTTAATCACACTTTCTTCCATGCTGTTTCCTCCTAATCTTTTTTAAGAAGAAATAGGAACGCTACCGCGTTCCTATTTTTATGCTTCGCTTACTTTCACTTTCAGTTCTGCACTTACTTTCGGATGAAGCTTTACAGTTACATTGTGAGTTCCAAGGGTTTTAATTGGCTCTGGCAGATGAATTTTTTTCTTATCCAATTCCAGACCAAGCTGAGTGGAGGCTGCCGTTGCAATTTCCTTAGAGGAAACAGAACCAAAAGTTTTTCCACCTTCTCCTGCTTTAATGGTAAGCTTTACTTCTCCTGCTTCCACCTTTTCCTTTAGTGCAAGTGCTTCTTCATACTGTTCTTTTGCAACCTTTTCATCATTTGCTTTCTTTAATTTTAAATCATTCATATGCTTGGCATCTGCTTCTACTCCAAGCTTTTTCGGAAGGATAAAGTTTCTTGCATATCCTTCGTTTACATTTACAATATCACCTTTTTTTCCAAGACTTTTCACATCTTCTAATAAAATAACTTTCATTATATCTCTCCATCTCCAATCATTTCTGCCAATGTTCTGCGAAGTATCTTTCCTGCTTCTTTCAAGTCACATTCTAACTGTGCACCTGCCACGGTCTGATGACCTCCGCCACCTAATTTTTCCATAATAATCTGCACATTTACTTCGTCAATAGAACGGGCACTGACATATATTTTATTGTTAAATTCTGTTAAGACAAAGGATGCTTTCACACCTACAATATCCAACAGCTCATTTGCCGCTTTTGCTCCCACAATAGTAGGGCTGTCCAGTTCGGTTTCTGACAGGACGCTAATAGCATAAGCTCCTAAATAAACTTCAGCATTTCTTACTATTTCGGCTCTCGCCTTACATTCTGCCATATCATCCCGGAATAATTTTCTTACTCTTGTGACATCTGCGCCATTTCTTCTTAAAAATGCAGCTGCCTCAAAGGTTCTAACACCTGTCTTATTTACAAAACTGTCTGTATCTATAATAATTCCCGAATACAGACAATCTGCTTCCAAAGTTCTTATTTTTACATTATCATCGATATACTGTAGAATTTCTGCAACCATTTCACATGCGGAAGATGCATATGGCTCTACATAAGAAAGTACTGCATTGTCGATAACCTCCGCCGTCTGCCTGTGATGATCTAACACTACAATTGTTTTGCACATATGAAGAAGTTCAGGACATTCCGTATAACTTGGTCTGTTTACGTCCACCACCACAAGCAAAGTATTATTATCAATAATTTCCTTTGCCTGACTGCTGTTTACAAACATGTCTTCCTCATAATCCGGATTATCAATAAATCCATCAATCATTTTCCTTACAGAAGTAGTAATTTCATTAATTACTACATGAGTATGCTTATTCATGGTTTTTGCTGCCCGGTAAATACCAATGGCAGCACCAAAAGAATCCACATCCCCGATTTTATGTCCCATAACAAGAACTTTGTCTTTATTCTCAATTAGCTCTCTAAGTGCCTGTGCTTTTACTCTTGCCTTTACTCGGGTATTCTTTTCTACCTGCTTGGATTTACCGCCATAATATACGATGTTGTCTTTTCGCTTAACAATAGCCTGATCTCCACCACGGCCAAGTGCTAAATCAATGGCGTTTCTGGCATATTCATAATTTTGGCTGTAAGTATTTCCGCCGGCACCAAGTCCGATACTCAAAGTGATAGGTATCTCATTTCCGATATTAACCGTCTTTACATCGTCTAAAAGTTCAAAACGCTTTGCCTCTAACTGTTCTAAGCACACCTGCTTCAACACCACAAAGTACTTATCTTTTTCCATCTTTTTCACAATGCCGTCAATACTGGAAATATATTTATTAATCTTACGGTCAATCAATGCAACCAAAAGGGAACTACGGACTTCTTCTACACCTTCAATTACTTCATCGTAATTGTCAATATAAATCAATCCGGCAACTAGCTGCTGTTCTTTATTGGCTTTAATATAACGGTTTAATTCTGTTTCATCAAACAGGTAAACAGCGATAAAATAGCCTTCATATTCTTCTTTATCCAGAATACTTACAGACTCTGCAATATGTTCCATCATTATTCTGCGCATTTCCACCCGGTAATCCGCACTTTCCATATTAATATGAACACAGGCTGATTCCTCATTTGAAGGAAATTTATCCTTAGTAAGGGTTGGAAATAGATTTGTAATTGATTTTTTATAATCTCTATTTTTTTCTACTATGTTTTTAAAAGCAGTGTTCATCCAGACCACCCTGCCGTTTTCATCCAACAACGTATAAGGAATCTCTAACTCCTGCAATAATTTTTTCTGAATCTGTCCATAACCGGTGGCAAAATTAATCAGTTCATTAACTAGTATCTGCTTATTATAGTAGTAAAGCACTGCGACAATTGCTATATAGATACAGACAAAAATGCTCATCAAAATTCCCGCTTTTATTTCCAAGGCATACATTGCCACATTCATTGCCAAAAGCAGCAAAATAAGGAACATAGGCCATTGCATATATAGCTTAAGCTGCCCTTTAAACTTTACATTTTTCTTCATGACAAACTCCTTTTGCATCACTTAATGCCTACGGGGGATATTATACCACAAATTGTATGTATGGGGAAGTTTTTCTTTTTGAAATGGCCACAGTTCAGCCTTGACGGTTAGTAGGACGCCCATAGCCGATAAAATTATTTTAAGAAAGGCCCGCTTTTTAACACCCTTTGTGAAAAGAATTGTATCGGCTATGGGCTATTCTTCGAAAACGGCAAGGTTGAATGTGACTATTCCAGGTGGCTAAGTCGCTGTGCATGACATGCAGCAAGGGGATGAATTGTTCAAGGGTTTCTCTTATGAAGGGAGATTTTTACTGTTTCTTCAGGGCTTTCTGAATTTCTGCAATGTATAGGTAATGATAATCTTTGTTTGGATAGTAGGTTCCATCGAAGGAATTATCTTCTAAGCATTCTGGTTTCATTTCCTGTACATACATTTTTTTGCAGACCAAAACAAGTTCGGCTTCTTCGAAATATGGAGTTCCGTCTTCATAGGCCAAGGTAAGACCGGACTTTGTGATTTTGTCTTCGTCACGTCCGGAAATCTTTCCACAGAGGTTTAGTGCTTCTCTATACTGTTCCGGCAGAAAAGATACGGTCAAAGTATCGTTGGCATCTACAAATTCCTTAGTGTATCTCTGAGGACGGATATACATGGTGATAGCGTTTTTATTCCAGATAAATCCTACGCTTCCCCAGCTTGCTGTCATGGTATTGGCTTTTTCTTCATTTCCTGCTGTAATAAGCATCCACTGTTTGCTGATTTTTGTAAATGGATTAAACTCTAATTCGGTTACATTGATTTCTTTAAAACTCATGCTTTCACTCCTGACTTAAATTTCTTACTCTATCATAATATTTTAACTAAGGTCAGTCAATGATAAAAATTTCTTATTTCACAAGTTCAAATTCCTGCCTTCCCATAAATCCCGGTGCCACTTCATATTTATCAAAGACCACCACCGGATTACCCGCCTGGTTAATGTAGAAACTTGTATCTTCTGTTACAGTGGTGAACCCTCCCATCTCTTCATCAAAGTAAGTATAGTCCTCATTTTCTGCCATCCGTTTTTCCATTTCGGCAAGAATCTGGCGGTTAGCCATTTCCACATAGTCCTCGCCTAACAGGTCCTTTAATGTAAGATGCTTCCCATTTTTCATATCTAAATTATAATAATAATAAACTGCATAGGCACCGTTCCAGCTTTCATCCCCGGTAAGCACAAAGGACAAATAGTTTTCATTCTGACATTTTACTTCATAGTCCACATTAACTTTAATATTTTTTTGTGCAAACTCTTCTTCTGTGCCACCGGTTTCTATAAATGCCTGCTTATATTCTTCAATTCTTACTTCCGCTCCCTCAACATATTCTGCAACTGCCTTATCAATTTCTGCATTTACGTCTATTACCATCTGCTCTATAGCTTCGTTATTTTCTTCTGTCTGTGCAGTGGTAACTTCTGCCTGTGGAGTGGCAACTTCCACTTTCGGCACATTTACATTGATTTCTTTATCTGCATCCTTTTCCTGATAAGAGCGAATCGTCAGTACCTTTGCCACTGCACCTAATACCGGGATTTCTTCCATAGCACTTGCAAAGGAATAGCTGGTGTTTAATCCTACTGTAAAAATAATTATTGCTGCTGCCGGTATGGCTGCCAGATAATACTTTTTCATATGAATTGCCTCCTTTTCTTTTCTGCTCTGCATTTTATCCACTATAGTTTCATTTAATTCTTCCGGTATCTCTATGGTTTCATATTGTTGCTTTGCTTTCTCTATAGGTTTCCGTAATTCCTGCTCTAATCGTGCAATCTCTTTTTCCAACTCTCTATCTTTCATAACCACCCTCCTTTAACAAAGTTTTTAATTTTTCCAACCCGTTGTATAATCTGGTTTTTACTGTACTTAAATTGGTATCTGTAATAGCTGCAATTTCCTTTAAAGATAACTCCTCGTAATACCGAAGCTGTAAAACCACCCGTATATTCTCAGGCAGCTTCTCCATGCATCTGCTTACGGTATCCTCCTTATCATAAGCGCGCTCAATATAAATCTCCTCCGGTAATTTCGCCTGCTCCATGAGAGCTTCTCTTTTTTCCCTTCGTACAGTGTCTAAACACTCATTAATTAAAATTCGGTATACCCATGTTTTTACAGCATTTTTGTTTTTTAGAGTATGCTGCTTTTCAAAGGCTTTGCAGATCATATTCTGGACAATATCCAATGCCCTATCCTTGTCTTTCACATAGCAGTATGCTATACGGTAAAACTTTTGCTGATTGTCTAGTATATATTCTGTCAGTTGTTCTTTCGCCAATGATTCTCACCTTCTTTTTCTTCTTTTATATGTTAGACGTATTAAAGCGGCTAAAAGTTTGGAAAATTAGAAACTTTTTTAATTTATGGACGAAATGAAAAATGTGCATGCACAATTTTCCATTTTCCTTCAATACATTCTAAATACAAGGTACTGCGTACCGCCGGCTCCGGAAAACTTTGATATCTGGAAATAAAACACAAACAGGCTGCACTTTCTCTGTGAAAAACATTAAGATTTTCTATAATAAGTGGCTCCACACCACCTGATTCTGTCTGCTTTCCTTTTGTAAAAAAATCTGAAATCAGTTTCAAATGTTCTTCTAATGTATATGTGTCGTTTCCCTTGTGATTATCAAAATATATGAGCACATTGCTTTGCGTATCATAAAATTCTCTTAAACTTGCAATATCCTTTTTATAAAAACACTCATTATACCTGTTTAAGAAATCCTCAAAAATCTCCTTACTGCTCTCCATTCTATTCCTCCCATATTATGTTCACTTATTCTATTTCCAACTATGCCTCACTATTAAGCATGGCATAAATAAACGTGTCTTTCCATATTGGCTGATTATCACTGTCTCTCCAAAAATATACATTTTTCTTCAAGTGTGCCTCTCTGGTAAATCCTAAGTTTTCCAGCAGTCCCCATGAATTTTTATTCTCAGGGTCACACTCCGCAAAAATTCTATGGACTCCCTTTTGGAATGCTAATTCTATCAATTTCTCACAGCTCTCTTTCGCATACCCTTTCTTCCAATAACTTTCGTTAAAGACAAATCCAATTTCTAAAGAATCAAAATCTCTTTTTCCTAAATATACATTACCAATCATTTTACCGGAAGATTTCAATTCAACCGCTACCATTTCATCTGTTGAAATTCTCCATTTTAAATTTTCTTTCACTTCTTCTATGGTCATCGTTTTATACGGTTCAAAAGCGACAACATTAGGATTTGAAAGATATTCATATAAATCCTGTAAATCTTCTTCCCTATATCTTCTTAATATTAATCTTTCTGTCTCTGTTATTATCATTTTCTTCTCCAATCCTATTTCTTTATATATTTTTCAATGACACAAGTATGTTTCATTACCTCTGTCCAATTAAAACCCTCCACTGCATTTTTTCAGCCACATTCTTCTTACTCCTGATAAAAACTTTGGCTTACCTCCCAATTGTAGTCTTTCCCCAGCCTCAGACAGGTAATCCCATATCCAAGGCAATCTGCGTGTCCCATCAAACCACTAATGTAGGACTTCAGATAAATTGTCACCTCCCCTTGTTCTCCCTGAATACATGTGTAACCGCTTACTGCATCACCCTGACTTTTAGAATTTATCTCAATATCAAAAGGCTTGCTACCCTCATCAATATCCGCCTGATATCTTTTTTGCAGTTCTTCCTTTGTGTATGTGTAAAGCAAGGTATTTTCCCCGTAATATACATGCAACTGCTCTCCATCCCAGGAAGTATAAAACGGAAAACCGCTCTCTGGAGTATAGTCAGATATAGGTATCTCCACTTCTTTTCCTGTTTCATCGGTTCTTGTTACACAGAAAGCATATCCGCCATCACCACCTTGATAATCCAGATTGGTGTAGGTAATCGTTTCCATGATACCATCACCATTTAAATCTATCTTTTTGCTTTCCGGTATATCAGCCATTTCGTGGGGTTCGTGAAAAATGTCATAGAGGGATAACTCCCCGCCTGCCTGCTCATATGCATAATTTTCTTCTGCTCCATAAGTCTGTGGAATCCAGATGCCATCTTCCCCGTATGGCTGTATCATACTGACCTTTGCGCTACTGTTATCTTCATAAAAACGAAATGTGACATAAGCTGTAGGATATCTCGTATCACTGATTCCTTCTTCTGGATAAGTTACTTCTACACCTACTTGGTTTTGATTATTTGATATATTTAAAAGATAAACTGCTGCAGTATCCGGTACAAACAATTCCTTGTAAAATTCGCTTTCCTTATTATTCCTGGCATTAGTATTTAAATATTCACCTGCACCGGTTGTTAAATAATCCATGGGGGTTCCGCTTATCTCGGCATTTGGATACAGCCTGTAAAATTCTTCTGCTACACAAGGATACAAATTATCCTGTAACTCCTCTGATGTTACGACATACTTGCCATTTTCGTAAGCAAAATCTACTTTTTCATACCATACCCATACATGAGGATCCGAGGTTTGTGCATAATATAAAATTTCTGCTGTGTCATCCGTTCCACTGATAATTTTGTAATTTGCTGCATCTCCCCACGGCCATGGACTAGACCATCCAAACGCCTTATAATTCTCTGCAATTTGAAGCAGACCCTTTTCCTCCATTTCTGTACGAACCTGAGGTGATGCCATTTCATAAATGGTGTCTGCATCCCGGTTGACAAAAGCCTTTGCCCACTGTTCCACCGGGATTTCCTGCTTTTTCTGTGTCATAAAACATACGGGAATTACAATACATGCAAGCAACGCTGCTATTAAAATCCAAACAGCCGGTTTCTTATACTGCAATATGTTTTTCACGCGCTGTTTGATACCTATCTCACCAAATGCCACCGGACAGCCAGCCGTTGCCTTACAATTTGCTGCACAGGAAAGAAGTGCCTTGGAATATTCCTTTTTGTAATCCTCTCCCAATTCTTTTATCACACACTCGTCGCATGCAAGCTCTATATCCCGGCACATCAATATATAAGCAATCCAGACAGCAGGATTAAACCAATATATTGCCAGCACTAAAAATCCAAAGGGCTTAATCAAATAATCTTTTCTCCTCTTATGGGCATTTTCATGCTGTAGTACATACACCAAATCTTCTTTTCTTAATCCTACAGGAATATAGATTTTGGGGGTTATAATTCCAAACAGAAAAGGGGAATCTATCCTGTCACATATATAATATTTCAAGCCCCCTTCTTCTCTTGGTACCGCCTCCCGCACTTTCCTCTGTATGCGATGCCAGCTTATGAAAAGGTACGTGAACATAGCAACGATTCCCACAATCCATAGATAAGAAATAATAATTACAAGCAACTGCCATTTATTAATACTGTTTTGTGACTCTGTAGAAAAATTCTGCGCCAGGTTTTGGTTCACGGTTTCGTTTGCCTTAGGTATACTTGTATTTATCTCTGGTTCAGAGCTATATAATATCTCCTGTTCTACTATCGATTCGCTTGGCAGTAAACTAAAGACAGATTCTACGGTAAAAGGGCAAAGCAACTTGACTGCAACAAACAGCCACAGAACACCCATATATCCCTTTGGTACTTTTCGCAACAGAAGTCTTGCCACCACTACCGCCAAGATAAGGTAGCTTGCTGCTATACTCATTTGAAAAACATGTATAAATAATTGCGTGATAAACTCCTCCATACAGCTTCCTCCTTATCATCATTCTTTATAAGAATCAATAATATCCTGAATTTCGTCAATTTCCTTTTTTGTAAGGCTCTTTCGTCTTGCAAAGGCTGCGATAAAACTTGGCAGCGAACCTTCAAAATTTTTCTCCACCACTTCATGGCTTTCTGCCGTCTGCACTTCTTCCTTTGAAATCAAAGAAGTGACAACCGCATTTTCTGATTTGATTACCCCCCGTTCAGACAATCTTCTGATGACCGTGTAGGTAGTAGACTTTTTCCATTCCAGCTTTTCACTGCAAAGCTTTACCAGCTCACTACTGGAAACTGGTTCATTCTCCCATAAAATTTCACAAAAATGATATTCGCTTTCAAATATTTTCGGTATTTCCATATTCCAACCAATCCTTTCCTACTAATATTATTTTTAACCCAAAAGGTCTAATGCATTAAACTTACTTTTAGTTTAATGTATTAGACCTTTCGCTGTCAAGTGCTATTTTATCAATACCAGATTTTTAGTGACTCAGTCATTGTGCATCACCATCTTCAATGCCTCATTCATAATCTCCGGCATCATATAAGTAGCTGCGTATTCTGCAAAAACCTCCCCGTGATTCTTTCCCTCTGCTGTAAGATACGTGACTTTAACGTCTGCCTCCTCCAGTTTGCTCTGAAATTTCTGTGCATCAAAACGCAGAATATCCTGATCTCCTACCACCATCACCGTGTCAGGAAAATGCTTTAATTGCTCTTTTTCAACTTTCACAGGGCTCGCCAGTGGCGTTTCCGTATCACCTTTATTATATTGTTTCCCCCATTCTACCAATGAAGTAAAAAATTCTTTGTCAAAATCACTGACACAGGTTATTTCTTCATTTTGCATGGAAGTGTCTAGCCACGGGGACATTAAAATCAAGCCATCCGGCATACCATATTCTTCTCCATAGCATATCATGGAAGATACCGCCAGATTTGCACCTGCAGAACAGCCAATCATTAGAACACTATCATATTTTTTCATTGTTTCTGCATATATATCTTCCATGTAAGCCAGTGTTTCTTCATAACTTTGATGAATGGGATAATCCGGCACCAGATAATCGTACCCTAACTGTTCTCCCAAGGCTTTGCCAAACTGTTCATGGTATTCGTTTTTTTCAACCACAAAACCTCCGGAATGTAAAAATATCACACAGCCCTTCTTATTCTGCTCCTGGGGAAAGCTTTCTGTTACTTCCGGGGTTCTATTTTCCTGCTTTTTTTCCGTTGTAGAATTCTGTTTTATCTTTGCGTAATAAACGCAAACTGCCAGTGCCAGTACAACCACAACCACAGCCACGTATATACATTTTTTTAAAAATTTTTTATGCGATGACATCTGCGTATACTCCTTTTACCACTCTGATTAAATCCTCCGGACTTAATTCCAACTGGGTTCCCAGTTTACCACCACTGACAATAATTTTCTCATGTTCTTTTGCACTTTCCTGTATCACTGTTTTAAACAGCTTTTTCATGCCAATGGGTGTACAGCCGCCACGGATATACCCGGTCAATGCCTGAATTTCTTTCACCGGTACTAACTCAATGCTTTTTTCTCCTACTACTTTGGCTGCCTTCTTAAAGTCGATTTCTTTATCCACCGGAATAGTAAACACATAATGTTCCCTGCTTTTGCCCACTGCCACCAGTGTCTTAAAACTGATTTCGTAAGGCTGATTCATTTTATCTGCAATGTGAACTCCGTCTATAAATTCATCACATTCATAGATGTTTACCTGATAGGGAATTTTGTTTTTATCTAAAATACGCATGGCGTTAGTTTTTATTTCCTTTTCTTTTGCCATTACAAAGACTCCTTTCTGTCTGCGCTCAACTAATAATATGTATTTGCTCTATTTGGCAAATGTTGGCTTTGTTCCCATAGATTCCGGATAGAAAATACGGTTTTCATATACCATAGTAATCACACCCTGATGAGATTCCAATTTGGTTACCGCGCAATTTCTATGCACACCATTTCCCCAGAAATCCTTCTTTTCCTTATTGCCAATACTACTGAGAAGACCTTTTAAGGCAGCTCCATGAGTTGCAATCAACACTGTTTTTTCTTCCAATTCCGGATTATTGGTGATTTCTTTTAAAAACTCTGTGGTACGCTTACATAAATCCTCAATACTTTCCGTACCATTCTTTGCCACATATTTATCCGGTGCATTAAAGAAATATTCAAATTCCGGATCTGGAATCTCATAATTTTCCTTGGAACATCCCAGACCTTCGTATTCTCCAAAGCTTACTTCCTGTATTCGCTCATCTGCAATCACTGGGATTTCTCTCTTTCCCACGATGATTTCTGCTGTCTTATAAGCACGTTTCAGAGGACTTGCATAAGCAACATCAAATGGAACATCTTCCAGAGCTTCCGCTGTAATTTCTGCCAGGCGAATTCCCATCTCATTTAGTTCCGTATCAGAACGCCCCTGCAGTTTTCTCAGTTTGTTCCATTCTGTTTCTCCATGTCGTATAATATATATATCCATAATCCTGCCCTTTCTCTGCTAAATACTGCATTTCACGCAGCCTGCTTTATTTAACAAAAAGGCTGCCGTATTCACAGCAGCCCTGTTTCTATTTCCTATCTTGTTTATTCTTCTGTAGTTTCTTCAGACGGAACTTCCGAAGTTACTTCTTCCGCCGCCTCTTCCGTTTCCGCTGTCTTCAAAGTAATCTTATCTTTAAAGCGGATAGATGCCCATGCACTTTCATTCAACACAAATGCGTCTTCTTCTGCTTCCCATTTTTCATAAATTGCGTCAAATGCTTCTGTTTTACGATTCTTTACAATTTCCTCTTTTTTACTTTCTGTTGCTTCTTTATCAAATTCACTGTCCAGACGTACTACATAGTATGCTGTTTCTGTTTCAATGACAGAAGACATTTCCCCTGCCTTTAATTTGTTAGCAGCTTCATAAACAGCGGCATCTAACATATCGGATTCATCATCAAAGGTTGCTTCGCTTACCTTGTAATCTGTATTTTCTACCGCACTTTCCATTCCTTCTGCACCAGCACTTACTACCGCTTCTGCCTTTGTTTTAATTTCAGCTTTTTCTTCATCTGTCAGTTCTACCGTATTACCATCTTCATCTGTGGTACCTTCCAGGGAAAATTCAATGTAGGACATTTTCTTCTGTGCAGCTTCTTCATCACTTACATTAGTATCCACATCTGCTACCATTGCTTCTGATGTCTTATTATATAAATAGTATGCTTTAAATAGTGAAGCAGCACCTTCTTCTGAAATATGAAGTGCTTTGGATGCTTTTTCATCGTTAGCTTCCACTAACTTCTTAGCTGCTTCTTTTATTTTCGCTTCCTCTTCCTCAGAAACAGAAACATTATAATCTGCCCCATGAGCTGCTACAATATACATTTTCTTGAACTGCTCCAGAATGTTTTCCTTTGTTTCCTCTTCCATGGTCTTTCCGTCATATTCCTGAGTCCAGTCTACACTCTGACCAAGATACATGCTGTAAAACTGTTCATACTGCGCCTGCTGGTAAATTGCATAAAGACCTGCCTCACCAACAGTAACCTCTGTTCCATATACTGTCGCCACAGCATCGGTATCTGCTGTTCCACAGCCGCCCAATGCCAGTGCTGCAATAATTCCTGTTGTAATTCCTAATGCTCTAATTGATTTTTTCATGTTTTCCCTCTTTCTTTTACTCATTCACTGTAACTTTATATTTTCCCTGCTCAAAATGTACTTCTGACCAGTCTATTTCTCTTATGGTGAAACTTTCTTCCTGTGCCCATTCTTTATAAAGAGCATCAAATCTTTCTTCCCTATCATCGGCTGTCCAGCCATTTTCATTACATATGACCTCTTTCACCTTTGCCGCAAGCATAGACTCTCTTAGTTTTTCCTGCACAACCCCGTCCTCGCTGTGAAGTTCACTAAGGATTTCCTCACTGTATCTTTCTTTAAAAATTTCTTCCAATACAATCAGCTCTTCCTCATCTTCCACGTCCAGGGTAATGCCCAGTTCATATGCCTTTTTCAGAAGAATACACATTCTTTTTACTTCTTGCATAATACTCTGTTTTACATCATTTTCCAGAGTATTTCCTGTACCCAGAACGTCTTTCTGCCAGATATCTTCTCCGGGATATTGCTCTGCATATGTTCTCTCATAATCCACCTGATTAATAATCAGATAAAATTCCAGCTGGCTCAGCCTGATTTTTTCTTCGCCAAACTTAGCCACCACAAAATCAGATTCCATCTCTTGACCTGCACAGCCTCCCATGCAGATTACGGCAATTATAACAGGGAAGATAAGAAGTATTTTTCTATAAATCTTCCTCATTCTTCTCCCCCATAAATTAATTCGCTCTATGTTGTGATATTTTAATACACAAACCAACAACCATTATATTACTTTTTTATTGGTCAAGCAACATTTTTAAATCATTTAACACTAATTTCACATTTTCCAACGGATTTCCAACAGCCTTCAGCTTATTTCCTTTTTCCTGATATATAAAATAGGGAACTGCCTCCGGCTTAAAGGTAAGCTGCCCTTTATACTGGTCTAACAACACCGGAATGTTGGCAAGGTTTACCTTTGCCTTTTCATACATGACAAATTTAATGCCGGCTCCTTTGTCACTTACTTCTGTTACATATACCTCATGCGCCATATTTTTCACATTGGCAATGGCAAGCAGATTCATAACGGAGCGTGGCGGTTCACCAAAGCGGTCAATAAGTTCTTCCAGCATATCATCACTTTCGCCTTCGTTTTCAATGGCAGCGATTCTCTTATAAATATCCAGCTTCTGAAATTCATTTGGAATGTAATCCGGCGGAATAAAGGCATTGATACTGATATCTATGGATGTTTCAAAATCCTTTTCTTCCTCGATACCCTTATATTTTTTCACGGCACTGTTTAACATTTTACAGTACAAGTCATAGCCCACTGCTTCCATATGCCCACTCTGCCGTTCTCCTAAAAGATTTCCTGCGCCGCGGATTTCTAAATCTCTCATAGCAATCTTAAAACCGCTACCAAGCTCTGTATATTCTCTGATTGCCTGTAGACGCTTTTCCGCTGTTTCCTTTAACATTTTATTTTTCTGATACATTAAAAAGGCATAAGCAGTACGGTTGGAACGTCCAACCCTTCCTCTTAACTGGTACAACTGGGACAGACCCATATTATCGGAATCGTGAATAATAATGGTATTTACGTTAGATATGTCTAACCCTGTTTCTATAATTGTGGTAGATACTAATACATCAATCTCACCCTCCATAAAATCGCACATAATATTTTCCAATTCATGTTCTTTCATTCTTCCATGGGCAAAAGCTACATTTGCATCGGGAACCAGAGCTGCTACCATATTTGCAATTTCATCGATATTATTCACACGATTATACACATAGAATACCTGACCACCTCTTGCCAGTTCCCGATTAATTGCCTCCCTGACCATTTCCTCATTAAATTCCATGACAAAGGTCTGGATTGGAAGCCGGTCCATTGGCGGTTCTTCTAACACACTCATGTCACGAATTCCAATGAGACTCATATGAAGAGTTCTTGGAATCGGTGTGGCTGTCAGGGTAAGTACATCTATATTTTCTTTTAATTTCTTAATCTTTTCCTTGTGCGCCACACCAAACCGCTGCTCCTCGTCAATAATCAGCAGTCCTAAATCCTTATACTTAATATCTTTCGACAGCACTCTGTGAGTCCCCACCACAATATCTACCAGCCCTTTTCCCAAACCTTCTATGGTTTTCTTTTGTTGAGCCGAGGTTCGGAATCTTGACATTAATTCCACCGTTACCGGAAAGTCCTTCATTCTCTGAACAAAGGTGTTATAATGCTGCTGAGCTAAAATGGTGGTAGGTACTAAATAAACCACCTGTTTGCCCTCCTGCACTGCCTTAAAAGCGGCACGAATGGCAATCTCCGTCTTTCCATATCCCACATCTCCGCAGATAAGACGGTCCATAATTTTATTGCTTTCCATATCTTTTTTGGTAGCTTCTATAGCAAGCAGCTGGTCTTCTGTTTCTTCATATGGAAACATTTCTTCAAATTCTTTCTGCCATACCGTATCTTCGCCATATACATAGCCGTTCTTTTCCTGTCTTGCAGCATAAAGTTCTACCAGGTCTTTTGCAATCACATCTACGGCACCCTTAACTCGTGACTTTGTTTTCTGCCATTCCTTGCTGCCTAATTTATTTAACTTTGGTGCCTTGGCATCAGCTCCGGCATACTTTTGAATCACATCTAACTGAGTCGCAAGAATATAAAGATTTCCTCCGCCGGCATATTCTATCTTCATATAATCCTTTGCCACTTTATCCACAGTAATTTTCTCAATGCCTTTATAAATCCCCAGCCCGTGGTTTTCGTGAACCACATAATCACCAATCTGTAAATCAGTAAAGCTGCTGATTTTCTGACCTTCGTAACGCTTTCTCTTTTTCTTTCGCTTCTTCTCTCCACCAAAGATATCACTTTCTGAAATAACTACGAATTTAATAAAAGAATATTCATAGCCCCGGTGCACATTTCCATGACTTACCATAACTTCGCCCGGCTGCAACTCATGCTCCAAATCTTCGCTGTAAAAGGCAGGAATTTCTTCATTGACCAAATCTCCTGCAAGACGCTGCCCACGAAGCCTTGAAGCCGACAATAGGATTACTTTGTAACCGTTTTTCCGGTAATTTTTCAACTCCTTTACTAACAGCTCAAAGCTGTTATTGTAGGAACTGATATTTTTCACCATCAAATTATACTTTCCGTTTACTTTATAATTTGTCCGGTTCGGCTCTAAAGTAGAAATTGCAACTGTATTGCATTTTTCTATCATTGCCATAACTTCTGAAAATCCGTACATAATCTCTGCTTGAGAAGGTAACATATATCCTTTTTCAATGCGGTGAAGCATGCTTTCCCGAAATTCTGTTTCCACCACATCTCCTTTTTCGCATACTCTATTAGGCTCATCTAAAAAGACAATGGTCTGATTTCCATCTTCCCCATCTAACTGTGTAAAATAGGAAAGAAGTGATACCGTATTATCATAGAAGTTTTTCACATAACTGTCTGCACTGGCACATCCTAATACCAGCAGCTCATCTTCTAATTCTTCCATATGTCTGGTGATTCTGTGCGCTTCCTCTGTCTTCATCTGAGCTCGCAATGCTTCATAACATTCCTTTGCCTCAGCCTTGATTTTTTTCAATCCCTGTTCTTTGATTTCTTCTGTGATAATCAATTCACTGGCAGGATATATCCGCACACTGCTTACGTTTTCTATAGAACGCTGTCCCTCCGCTTCAAAGCTTCGAATAGAGTCCACTTCATCATCCCACAATTCAATTCGGTAAGGATTTTCCTCTGTTAATGGAAAAATATCTATGATACCACCACGGACAGCAAACTGTCCCGCACTTTCTACCTGGCCTGTTTTCTCATAGCCCATGGAAAACAGCTGCTTTGTAAGCTTTTCTACCTCTACAGTGCTTTCCTCTGTGATTTCTATGACACTGCCACGAATCACTTCTAAGGGAACCAGACTGTCCATCAAACCGTCGATAGTTGTAATAAAAGTAACCTTTTCTTCCTCTAGCAGCGTCTTTATGGCACTCATTCTTTTCTTTACCAGCAGATTACTCTTAATATCCGCATTAAAAAAGATAAAGTCTTTGGCAGGGTACAGTACTACCGGCTCACCAAACAACTTCATATCTTCGTACATTTCTTCTGCTTTCTGCTCATTAAAAGTAACGATGATCTTCTTGTGAAAACCATCGCCAAGGGCATGCATCATATGAACTCTCTGAGATTCTACACAGCCGGACAGCTGCAAGATTCCTTTGTTCTTTGAAAGCTTTTTCTTTATTTCATTATATTCCTCTAAGCCTCTTAGGGGGCTTTCAAATACATTCATATTAAAACCTCATTAAACTTATGATTAATTATACTTATTCATTGCAACATCAATATCTTCCGTAAGAATTGTTGTCACTGCATCTGCAGCCGTTTCAAAAGCTTCCTGCATAAGCTTTGTTTCTTCCGAATTAAAATGTCCCAGCACATAATCTGCCAAGTCCCAGCCCTTTGGCTTTTCTCCTACCCCTACTTTGATACGATAGAAGTTCTGTGTGCCTAACTGGGCAATGATATTTTTTATACCATTATGTCCGCCGGCACTGCCTTTCTTGCGAATACGCAGTTTTCCCGGTGCCAGACTGATATCATCATATATAACAATCAGTTCACTTTCTTCATCTATTTTATAGTAATCCACAATTTCTCTAAGACTTTCACCACTTAAGTTCATAAAAGTCTGGGGTTTCACCAGTATAACCTTATTTCCTTCGATATGACCTTTTCCAATCATAGCTTTATGCTTCTTTTCGCCTACGCTGATTCCAAATCTGTCTGCAATCACATCTATGGTATCAAAGCCCACATTATGTCTTGTATGTTCATATTCTTTTGTTGGATTTCCAAGTCCTGCTATTATATACATTGCTTCACCCTTTTCTCTTTGCCATGATGTCTGCTGCGCTTTTAAGCTGCGCTTTTGTGTTCACTCCTGCCATTTCGTCTGAATCTTCCAAAATATATGCATCTACTCTTCCACCCTCCTTTTTAATGATTTCCAAAGCATCCGGAAGATAGTATTCTCCCTGGGCATTGTCATTATTAATCTTTGCAAGGGCGTTCTGTAAATCGCTGGCATGGAATATATACATACCGGAATTCACTTCTTTGCTTTTTCTTTCTTCTTCCGTAGCATCTTTGTGTTCTACGTTTTTTACAAAATTCCCGTTCTGATCACGGATAATTCTTCCATATCCTGTAGGATCATCCACAATGGCTGAAATTACTGTCATCTGATTTTTGCTTTCTCTATGAAAATCCATGGCAGACTTTAAAGTCTTTCCGGTAATTAATGGAGTATCACCGCAAAGTACCAGAACATCTCCCTGCATACCAATAAAATCTCCGGCACATTTTACTGCATGACCGGTTCCAAGCTGTTCTTCCTGAATTGCATAAGTTACTTCTGATGTGACCGCTGCTTTTACCTGCTCCTGCTTATATCCCACAATCAGGCAGATATCCTGAATTCCGGCTTCTTTTACTGCTTTAATCACGTATTCCACCATAGGTTTCCCGTCAATGGTATGTATTACTTTTGGCAAATCCGATTCCATTCGGGTTCCTTTTCCGGCTGCCAGTATCACTGCTTTTAAACTTTCCATATTCTTCCCTCGCTTATTTTTTACACACGAAAACACCCTGATTTAACAAATCAGGGTATCTTTTGTAGACATTCTCTGTAAACTTGTAATCTTAATTAAGCGTTTACTGCTTCGTTAATCTTAGCTACTAAATCTACTGCATCAATACCATGTACCATAGCTGCTTCTTCAAGGCTTTCCCCCTGTGCTGACGGGCATCCTAAACAATGCATTCCGATTTCCATAAGTACAGGTGCTGCCTGTGGAGCAACTCTTAATAATTCACCGATTGTCATTTCCTTTGTAATTTCTGCCATTTCTATTTCCTCCTAAAATATATTTAATATTATTTTGTGCATTTGATGTATGTAGTATACACTTTTCTTTTCAAGTTGTCTAGGGGGATATGCTACAATTCAGATGCATGAATTTGCATAGGACGCTCATAATAAATACAGAAGCTTCCCGAGCAGAACCAAACAGCTCCGGAAGCTTCTGTATTTATTATGAGCTGTTCTTTGAAAATGATAAGTCTGAATGAAACATTTCCTGACACTATAAGTCCCATCTCATATGTATTATTCTGTTTTGTCATTTCTCTTTATTTCGGAAATAACCTCATTGATTAATTCCAACGCCTTATCTCTGTTGTCACTTTCAAGCAACGCTTTTAAGGACAGCAACAATGTTAATAATTCCCATCTGCTCATATCTTCACCCACCTTTTCAATTCACCCACTTTCAAATATATTTCTATAATTAATTATATCTAAAAGTTCAAACGGATGTAAAGCATTTCTTCAGCTGATATAATACTTTTTAATTATTATTAGGAATTGCTTTCATTCAGAATAAATGAAGCTCTACGACAGAGTAAGTATAACACATTTTTTATAAACTGTAAATAGAAATAATCTCCATTTTTTTCTACTTTCTTATGTTTCTGCAGTGATTTGGGGCGTCCTTCCAACCTCAAAGGTCTTGACACCAATTTGGTATTATGATATTTTTAGGTTAGTTATTTGAGTAACCAACCAATCAAGCAAAAGGAAAGGATCGCAAAACGCATGCAGATTGACGAAACCTCTTTAACCCCTATTTTCATGCAGGTGGCTGAATGGCTGGAGGAGGAAATTCTAAAAGAGCATATTCTTGAAGAGGAACAAATTCCTTCTACCAATCAGTTTGCCAGCATGTATCGGATTAATCCGGCAACAGCAAGAAAAGGATTTGGACTATTGGTAGAAGAAGGAATTTTATACAAGAAAAGAGGTATCGGCATGTTCGTCAGTACCGGGGCAAAAGAACTGATTTGTAAACGTGCAAGAGCGCGCTTTATTAATGAATCCGTAAAGAAGCTTTTAGAAGAAGCAAAAAGTATTGGCATGACAAAAGAAGATGTAATTGCGGTGATTCGGGAGGAAAGCAATGAAAGCGATTGAGTGTAAACACCTATCTAAGAGTTTTAAAAAGAAAAAGGTATTAGATAATATTAACCTGACTATGGAAAAAGGAAAAATCTATGCATTGCTTGGGCGCAACAGTGCCGGAAAGACAACACTTTTAAACTGTCTTTGCACCAGATATCTGCCAGACGAGGGCGAAGTATATCTTCTAGAAGAAAAGGCATATGAGAATCAAAAGGTGCTACGGGAAATCTGTCTGGTGTCAGATTATATGGAGGTGTTTTCTCTTTACAAGGTAAAAAATATTCTTCATTTTGCCCAAAGCTTTTACGAAAAATGGGATGAAGAATTGATGCACCGCCTTTTAGATTATTATGAAATTGATGAAAAAAACAAATACGCCGCACTTTCTAAAGGAAAACGAACTGTAATCAGTATTATAATAGGATTATGCAGCGGCTGTGAAATTGTGTTATTCGACGAAATTTATTCTGGAATGGATACGGTAGCCCGAAAACAATTTTATGAGATTTTGCTGGAACAACAGGAGAAAAAACCACGTACTTTTGTGCTGTCCACCCATTTAATAGAAGAAATGTCAGGATTGTTCACAGATGTAATTCTTATGGACCATGGAAAAATTCTTTTAGCAGAAGACATGGAACAAGTCCATGAGCGTTCTTATTGTTTCACGGGAAGAGTTGACCAGGAAGCCCTTCTCAGTGGAAAATGTGTATTGACCAAAAATCAAATGGGCTCCATGATGCAATATTGCGTATATGATAACTTTACATCTCAGGAATTACAGAATATAAAAGCAGCTGGCATGAATGTTTCTTCTATGAATTTGCAGGATTTATTTATTGCCTGTACCACAAACCGAGAAAAGCACTGGAACTAACCGAAGGGAGAGACATTTTATGGAAGTTTTCAAAATTCTGGAAGGTAATTTGTTGACACTTTTACTTCCTACTACATTGATTATAGCACTAAATATACTGCCGCAAAGTTACAACCATATTGTTTTGGGAACCTTCGATTTTGTGCGAAAAAGACAGCTTGCCTATCGTTATCGTAATGCTTTTTTCATAATAAGTTCCATGAGTATCGCAGATATATTTCTTTATGAGATAATCTGTCGTTGTTGTAACTGGAATTCTATTACCCCTCTGAAAGCCTCAGCAGTTTTTTTCATACTTGCATTTGCCATACTGAGCAAAGAATATTTTGTGGCAAAAAACTCCTGTGTAGGAATCTTGATTTGGAGTGGATGTATTGTTTCACTGCCTGTCTGGGATGTAACTTCTATTATAATATTCCATGCACAATGGGATAAATATATGCTTTTTCTTATTCCGTTTTGGATTGTAAGTGATATAGCAATGCTCTGGCTGGGAATGAAAGCCGGAATGAAGGGAGATTATTAAATGGTATTGGAAAAAAAAGTGTTAAAATATCAGTTGTGTCGAGAGGGAACTTACGCTCTGATTATCATTACAATTATGGGTGTAATTATGGAAATCTTAGGAAAACACCAATCTTTGTATGATGGATTTTGCTTTCTGTTTCTGGGCATTAACTTATATGTCAGCCCCTTTGTGAAATATTCTGCCTATTGTGTATTAGGATATTGCAGAAAAGTGTATTTTAATCACAGAGTATTGGGAATGGTGCTAAGAGCATTGGTTTTTAGTGTATTTTTACTGTTCATGCGCCTCCTACACTGCCAAGGCAGCATAAGTATAATCATATTATTGGAATATTTTATTTGGGATTTTTTTCTGTTTATGGTAATATTGTTATGGCGTTTGTGGGAAGAAGCAAAACCATTTGGATTGTTTAACAACTATAAAATCAACATAGACCAACAGTCTCCACAGATGCAGATATTGTTACGAGAAAAAAGCGGCATTGCTTCACGTATCTTGAGAGCCGCTTCCAGAATTACCATGGTTTTTGCATTGATTATCCTGGGAGTTTTCGTAATATATACTTTTGATACCGTAGCGGAATATTCGAAAAGTATTCATTTGCTTGCAACCGCAGGAGTTATGGCTGCAGCGGTGATAATGTTCTTCGTGGCACGGCATCGTTATAAACCGAAATACATCTAAATGTATCAATGAGATTAGGAGGAAATAAAATGAAAACAAGAGTAGAAGAAACCATTACAAGACATGACAAAGGTTACAATTGTGCCCAAGCAGTGGCATGCACCTACTGCGATATGGTGGGCGTAGACGAAGAAGTAATGTTTAAATTAACAGAAGGCTTAGGACTAGGAATGGGTGGCATGACCGGAACCTGCGGTGCTGTCAGCGGTGCCTGCGTCCTTGCCGGTATGAAGCAAAGCAGCGGGAATTTAGAACATCCTGACACCAAGGCAGATACCTATAAATTGTCCAAAGAAATTGTAAAACGTTTTGAAGAACAGAATAAATCTGTCGTATGCAAGACCTTAAAAGGTGTAGAAACCGGAACAGTACTCAGGTCTTGTGGTGACTGTATCAAAGATGCCGCACTGATTGCAGAGCAGGTACTGTTTGGAGAAGAATAAAGTAGAATAGCTGCCCTGCTCATTGCTGACAAAATTTATTTTTCCAGCAGTTCCCGCAGGGCATCTTCCCCTACACTCACCCATGCATCCTCTTCCTCCTCATTGAGGCCTAAATACTCCCGCAGAGTTAAAGTTGTATCACTCATGCCCCACTCATAGACATAATCATCAATTTCCTCAAACTCAATTTCCTTGTTTAGATAACGTTCTTTAAATGTTTTTTCCTTTTCCATAATCAATCTCCTCTTACTTTCGTAATCCTAATTTTTCTCCCAGACTTACAAATTCATCCAAATAAATACAGTGTTTTAAAGTTCCGTCTTTTATCATTTTCTCGCAAGTATGGTAGTCCAGAAACATCACAGATGACACTTCCTCCTGCTGTAATGTTAATGCTTCTATGGTAATTGGCTTGCGGTATAAATACATGGCACTTATCTCATGATTTTTAAATGGTTTTCCATAAAATTCTGTTTCCACATACCCTTCATGCATGCCGAAATATTCTAAATCCTGTTCACACGCTTCAATTCCAAGTTCCTCTTTTATTTCCCGGAGAGCTGATTCTAAATAATCGCAACCGGCTTCCACATGTCCCGCGGAAGATATATCATAACAGTCCGGAAAGGAATCTTTATTACTGCTTCTTTTCTGCAATAGCACATCATAACCCTTCTCAGTTTCCCGGACCACCCAGATATGTACCGTTCCATGCAAATCACCATCGCGATGAACCCGACTTCGTTCCTTTACCTCACCTGTAATTTCACCTTTTTCATTTCTGATATCAAAATATTCCGTTTTTCCCATTCCGTAAACCTCCCATCACACGTTTATATAGTATCAAAGCTCTCCCATATTTTCAATATTTTATTCGAAAGCCTCACATTGACAAACCTTAGACTCTAAACGTATAATGTAACTATATTGTACACCCTGACTTTGTTAATTTTAATAATGAGAGGTAACTTATGGACTATAATATTGAATTTCAGGTGAGCAGTTTATGCTTTATTTTAATATTTATATATCAATTCTTTTCAAAAAAAAGATTGCAGAACGAGCAGAATCGAATTTATGGTATCCTTCTGCTTCTTACTTCTATCACATTGCTTTTTGATATCGGAAGCGTAATTACCATTATAAATATGGAGAAATTTCCCCTTCTAAACTTAATTTTTTCAAAGGGCTACTTATGTTCCATGACCTGCTGGGTTTGTACTATGCTATATTATTGTTTAACTATTAATATTACAGAAAACACAGGTAAAATAAACGAAACTTTCAATCACATTACTCGTTACCTGTTCTTTACTTTTGCAACCATCGTTTTAATATTGATTCTTTTTACAAAACTTAACTTCTGGCATGAGGGAAGATTAGTTTACTCCTATGGTATCGGAACAGTTGCCTTGTATTGCTATGCTGCTTCTGGAATGATATTTGTATTTTTATACACCATCATAAACAGTAAAAACGTCACACTGCAAAAACGCCTGTCCCTGTATATTTTTTCCACACTTCAAGGGATTACCGCAATGATACAGTTTTTCTATCCTTCTATTTTGCTGGTAAGTATCGGCGGCGCCTTATCCATTATTTTTATGTACTTTTCGCTGGAAAATCCGGATATGGCTTTGATTGAAGAATTGAATCTTCAGCGACAGAAAGCAGATTCCGCCAATCAGGCAAAAGCAGAATTTTTAGCCCATATGTCCCACGAAATCCGCACACCCATTAACGCCATCCTTGGAATGGACGAAATTATTTTAAGAGAATGCACTGATTCGGAAATTACAAATTATGCTTTTCAAATACAAAATGCCGGTACCTCTCTATTGGCCATAGTAAACGATATTCTGGACTTTTCTAAAATCGAATCCGGAAAAATTGAAATTGTTCCATTAGAATATGGAACAGCTTCCCTTTTTCATGATTTAGTGGTTTTAACTAAATTGCGTGCAGAGAGTAAACATTTAAATCTGTACACAAATATCTCTCCTGAAATACCTTGCAAGTTGTTTGGAGATGAAATTAGAATCAAACAGATTATCACCAACTTTCTTTCTAATGCGGTGAAATATACAAAAAAAGGCTCTATAACCATGACTGCCACGGTTGAGCCTGCCGAAGAAAATTCGGTGATGCTGATTATAAAGGTCTGTGACACCGGAATTGGAATTCGAAAAGAAGATATTCCTAAACTGTTCACTTCTTTTGAACGTCTTGATTACAAACAAAACCGTCACATTGAAGGAACCGGACTTGGGATGGCAATTTCCAAACAGCTGGCAACCGCCATGCACGGGGAAATCACCGTAGAAAGCCAATTTGGAAAAGGCAGTACCTTTACTGTCGCAATTCCCCAAACCGTTGTAGACAATACACCTATTGGAAATTTAGAGGAACGGTTCAAAAAAGTACAAAAAACTCAAAAAAAATATGCTCCCTCCTTCACTGCCGAAAATGCCTCTGTTCTTGTGGTAGATGACAACGCTGTCAATATCGCCGTTGTATCAGGTCTGCTAAAGAAAACAAAAGTTTCCATTACTTCTGCCACCAGTGGCGAAGAATGTCTGGCTTTCGTAAAGAAGCAGCATTTTGATATTATCTTCATGGATCATCTGATGCCGGATATGGATGGTGTCCAGACTTTGGCAAAAATGAAGGCTATGCCGGATAATCTCTGTCAGACTACTCCGGTCATTGCATTGACCGCCAACGCAGTTTCGGGTGCTAAAGAAATGTATTTATCCGCAGGCTTTACAGATTATTTGTCCAAGCCAATTGATTCTGCTAAATTAGAAGGGATTTTGAGGGAATATCTGCCTGGGGATTTGATAAATAGGAATTGACATATTAATTTAAACTTATTTGTTGAAGGGACGCTTATAGGCAGTACAACTTCTTCCTTGAAAGGCAGAGGCAACGCGAATGTGAACTAACTGCTAACGGCGACTAAGACGTTCCAGAAAGCTGTCACGCCTAAGTCGCCGTAAGCAGTGGATTTCACACTCGCTAAGGACGCCTCTTGAATTGCCTTCCAAGGAAGAAGTTGTACTGCCTATAAGCTGTTTCTTCAAAACCGGTAAGTATTTAAATCCAATAATCTAAAATATATATTTTATCAAATAACACCAAAAGGCTTCCATAAAATATAGCAATTTACTTTTTGGCGTTTGCCATGCACAGCCCATGATGGGGACAGAATCTTCCTGAACAGGCAATCAGGAAACGTTTTTAGCGGAAGCAAAATCCAATTCTTAGGCAACACTGGGTGAAGAGCCCTAAGGCGATGAACCCTAGTGTGCCTTAGAATTTAGTTTGCTGTAGCGCTGTTTCCGCCTGTTCGGGAAGATTCTGTCCTCATCATGGGCGTCTTGCCAACACTCCAAGCTAAATTGCTATATTCTTACGGTTTACACCGCTTGCAAGGTTCATATCCTTCTACTTCTAATTCTTCTACAGTTTTTGTTGTTTCCTGCTTGTTTTTTTCATTCATTTCATCTACACTGCTGCATCCAATGCGGTGTATTTTCATTGTGTTAGTGTTTAAAATATATGTGGTTTCCGTTGTCTGAACATTTTCTGCCTGATTGCTGCTGTTCAGTTCTAGAGACTGACTACTTCCTTCCATCTCCTCAGACTCGCTGCTTTTCTTCGGCTCGCCCGGCTGCCAGCTTTCGGATGGCTGTGTGCTCCAGGTGATGTCCGTTCCGTCTGATACGGCAACGATTGTTCCCTGTTCATCTGTACGGTATACGTCAATTCCCAACTGTCTTAAATTGTTTAATACTTCTGCTCTTGGATGACCATATTCATTTTCTTCTCCGCAGCTAATGACAAAGTATTTAGGATTTACTGCTTCCAAAAATGGTCTGGTGTTAGAGGTATCACTACCGTGATGTCCAGCTTTCATAACATCTGCCTGCAAATCATATCCGCTTTGCAGCATCTGATTTTCTGCTGCTTCTTCACAATCTCCGGTGAATAAAAATATATTTTCGCCGAAAGTAATTTTCACTGCAATGGATTCATTATTGGCATCCTCGCCATAATCTGCACCTGCAGACGGAGAAAGCACCATCACCTGTGCTTCTCCCAACTGAAAAGTATCCCCTGCCACTGGGGAAGTGATTTCATATCCCTTTTCTTTCGCGGAAGCAATCACATCTTCATAAGTTTTTGTATCTTTGCTACAATCAGGCATAAACACATGATTGCAGTCAAACTTGTAAATAATAACGTCCAGACCACCTATATGATCAGAATCAGGATGAGTTCCAATTACATAGTCCAGCGTATTAATATTACTTGCCTGAAGATAAGACTGTACTCTGGTTCCACAGCCATTGTCTCCGGCATCAATAAGCATACTGTGTTCTCCCTGCATCAACAGAATACTGTCCCCCTGCCCCACATCTATATAATGTACCTGCAATGTACCACTTTCCGGCTGTTCTTCTGCATTGCCGCTATTCACCGAACATCCTGTCAGTACCAGTATCATCCAAACTAACAGCCGGAAAATCCTTCTTTTCTTCTTACTCATTTTCCCACTTTCCCATAATTTCGTTGGTGGATTCCTCCACATTTACCAAATCACCTTCATTGATATCCTCTTTATAGAGCCATGCATCTGAAGCCTTTGTAATTACTATTTCCCCGGTCTCCTGATTTTCCAGGGTAACTTTGTCCATTACAACGGTTCCCGGCATCCTGCCTTCACAGCCAAAGTCCGGTTCATCAATTCTGATTATTTTTGCTTTCATAATATCATTTCTCCTAGATTTTAATTATAAGCTTTTTCTTCGCCACTTTCAACGGAATGTCCTGATATTTGTAAATGCTCAGTACGATGCCAAGCAGAAAATATGTGACCCATATCCCCATACCCCCTAAAGAAAACAACGGCAGATATATATAAGAATATGGGAGCAGTCCAATATTTTCCAGAAAATACACGATAATCATCAAGCCAAACAAACTTCCACAACCAATTCCAATTATCATCCCCAATTGATTCTTCTGATGCACTGCTATATGAAAAATCTTAAATACGAGAAAAATTAACAGTGCAAATACCAAAAGTCCACTTAAAATTCCGTAATAAGACATCAAATGAGTAATAATAAAATCCGAACTTACCTGCGGAAGTACATTAGATGTATCCAAAGTTGCTTCTCCATGTCCTATCATTCTGCTGTTTTCCAAGATTTCACGAATTCTATAATCCACATAGCCACTTCCATTGGGATCATTCCTGCTTACGAAAGATTGTATCCTTGCTATCTGGTATTCTGCAAATATTCCAAACTTCTTTCCTGCCACCAAAAATAATGGCGGACACAGAAGAACCATTCCCCAGACTGCTGCCAACAGCTTCTTTCCCTTTCCTCCAAACCATCCTTTCACAATGGCAGCTGACAACATGATAAGCAACGTAAAAAAAAGTACCACCGCCAGACCAAGACATGGCATATTCATAGTAATCCACACCGGAACTATTAAAAATACCATACTTTTTAAGATTCCTTTGAAACCTTCTCCACGGTAAGAATAAAGCACCCCCGCATACATAGGAACAAAGCACATCATTAACATTCGAAGTGAAATAGCCTTACCTCCAAAAACGTAAAAAAATATCCTTGCTCCGTTATATTCCAGCCCCCAAAAAAATACCTGCAAAAACATAAACGTCAGAAATAAAACCGCCATATACTTTCCATAAGTTCCAAAAAAACTGTAATCTAAATAATACATAACCATAAGTACCACAACCCCCCCTATCATGTATACCAACTGGGTCCCAAACTGAAAGCTCTGTGTGTTTTCGCACCGGATACTGATAAAATACTGAACTCCCATACCTAAAAGGCTTAACATTCCAATAAATGCAATCATTCCCCATGCTGTTTTCGGTCGATGTACCCGGTCTAAGGAAATCCCTGCTTCCACCGGATCCCCCATCTGCTTTACTGCAAAATCCTCTGCCTCCTGCCTGCTCATACCCTCTTTTACACATTCTTCTATCTGGTCTTCTAAATGTCCCTCCATTTCTTCTCTGACAGATTCCCTCGCCTGCCTGCATCTTATCTGCTCTGTAACCGTTTTTAAATATTCCTCTACTGACATTCTAATCCTCCCATACACAATACATTCGTGACTGCCTTTGTATATTCCTGCCACTCCTCTTTCTTCTCATTTAGGTATTTGTTTCCTTCTTTTGTAAGACTGTAGTACTTTCTCATCTTCCCATTGATTTCCTTTTCATAGGACTTTACATATTCCTTACTCTCCAAGGAATGGAGTAGCGGATACAAAGTCCCTGCCTTCAATTGAAACACATCCTGAGACTTTTCTCTTAAACTCTCAATCATTTCATATCCATACATATCTTTTCCTTCCAGCAGCCGTAAAACCAGCATAGAAGTACTTCCTGAGAGTAAACTTTTATCTATTGCCATATTCATCCTCCTTTATATATAGATTATCTATATATAAATTATATATCGGTCATCTATATATGTCAACCATTTTCGATTTCCGCTAAAATTCTACTATAGGACTTTATTTAAAATCTTTATTGTAAAATAATGTTTTTTCTACGAAAATCAATTGACAAAACAGCTTACATAATGTATCATTAGAAAGCAAGGTGGTGTTAAAATGAGAAGTAAAAACAATCCAGAAAATTCATACGAATTAAGTAAACGAGAACTCGACGTTATGAATGTATTTTGGGCACAGGAAGGTCCGGTCATTGCATCAGACATTCCAAAGGTTAATGATAGCCTTAGTATTAACACAGTTCAGGCTGTAATCAAGAAATTAATCCAGAAGAAATATCTTAAGATTGATGAAATCGTATACAGCGGTACTGTTCTTACAAGAAGCTATTTACCAATCGTTACAGCTGATGAGTATGCAAAGCGCCAGATTCAGACAGATGCTTCTTTCTTAAGCAAATACACTAATAAAATTGGTGTTGTAGAAGCATTATTAGATGCTGAAGAAGACCAGACTCAGTTGTTAAACGACTTAGAGGAATTGGTAAAACAGCGTAAGAAAAATTTGAAAAAATAATTTTCTTACCGTACATAAAAATCTCCAACCGGAAAATCGGTTGGAGATTTTTGTTTATACTTTATGTTATATTCTTTTTACAGATATCATTTAAACAGCATTTATCACAGTATGGCTTTGTGCGTGCAGTACACACATCCCTTCCGTGATATACCAATCTGTGACAGAAATCACTGCCTTCTTCCGATGGTATAATTTTCCAGAGTGCCATTTCTACCTTTTTCGGTTCTTTGGTATTATCCACCAGTCCCATGCGGTTCACCAGACGAATACAGTGGGTATCTGTAACTATGGCAGGTTTGCCGAATACATCCCCCATAATAAGATTTGCACTTTTACGTCCTACTCCCGGTAGCTTTAACAATGCATCAAAATCATCCGGAACGTTCCCCTGATATTCATCCCGCAATATCTTCATACAGGCACTAATGTCCCTTGCCTTACTGTGTCCTAATCCACAAGGCTTTACAATTTTTTCGATTTCTTCCACATCTGCCGCTGCCAGTGCATCCACATCTGGAAACCTTTCATACAAATCCTGTACCACTACGTTTACTCTGGCATCGGTACACTGGGCTGCCAGACGCACACTGACTAACAATTTCCATGCCTGATTGTATTCTAAAGTACATCCGGCATCCGGATATTCTTTTTTTAAACGTTCTATAATTTCTATAGCTAACTTTTTCTTTGTCATATTTTGGGTCCCTCCTTATAAATTGATTTTAAAATCTAATTATAAGGTAACACAAAATTGGGGGAAAATCACCCTGAAATTGTAGCTGCTCTATTTATATACCATTGTTTTCCATACTGACAGGAAAACTAATTATAGCTACTTCTTCTTTTAACAAGTATCCAATTTAATATAGCTGCCAAACTTCCATAAAACACTACAACTAATATGGCATTTCCCAAGCTGTGGAAGCTGCTTTCACCACAAGAAACAGCTCCATAAAAATTGTATATTCTCTTTTCTATGAATAAGAATGCGTTTCCCAAGTCAAGTTTTCCTAAAAAATCAGGAAGCATCGGAAGCACAAACATAATGATTGTTCCTGCAAATGCGTTCTTAAACAATGTTCCAAGTAACGCCCCAACCAAAGAATACACAACCGCAAGCGTAAAAGTTTCCATAAGCATAATAACTAATGCATTCTTCTCATATACGATATAATTGGATGCATACGCGATTTCACATTTGTCAGATACTTTGCTCCATAGAATATTTCCCATAACTCTTGCAGATAAAAAGTAGATGCCAATAGCAAAGATATCCAAAATGACAATGGCTACTAATTTTCCAAAAATATAGTCATCTTTTCCACCTCTGCCAACTTTATGCTTTATAGATTTACTTTTATAATCTATGGTTGTGAATAAGATGCCAAACACGCCAAATATTACACTGAAAAACAAGCCTGCTCCTTCACAAGCCAATTCTAAAGAATATTGGGAATTTGAGGAAAACAAAGCTTGTTGTAAAATTGCATAATCATAATTTATGGCATCGTCTGTCATACCCGATGTTGCTGAATTTAAATTTTTTTGAAGCACAATTTCGCATTTCATATCCGGTTTCGCATCCAAGTCAGATTCCTGATAAAATTTTACCGTATTAAGATATGTACCATATGCATCATTAAAAAAAGAATATTGCATATAAAAAATCAAAGATATGCTTCCCAAAACCGCCAGAACAAAACCGAGCACAATTTTACTATACCAAGCCAATTTCAATTCATTCACAATACAATTCTTCTTCATACATTTCCTCCAACTGGTACCCGGAATTCTGAAAATCCTTTTCCAATATCTTTACCGAACCATTTTTTATTATTATCATTTCTTCAATCAGATCATTATAAAATTCAAACTGATGTCCCATCAAAACTACCGTTGCACTTTTCGCTAATTCACGAATATATTTTTTCAGATATACCATTGTTTCATAATCTAATCCATTCGACACCTCATCCATAATAACAATCTTTGGTTCCAATATTTCTATCAATATTAACGAAAGTTTTTTTCTTTGTCCGTAAGAATAATTCTTTACTTTTCTTTTTAAAATCTCCTTACCTAAATATTTTTGGGCAATTTTAAAAATCTCCTTTTGCGATTTCAAACCTTCCGAAAATACATACAAATTATTTATTCCCGTCATGCCATCATAAAAAGGAAATTCATCCCAAATTGCCAGCATTCTCCTTGTGGACTCTTCCTGGGGAATCCCTGAATTGTATTGTATTTGTCCTACATATTCCTCAAGTCCAAGCAGACATTTCACAAGCGTAGTCTTACCTGCACCGTTCTTTCCCATGATAAAAGTTATCTTATTATCAGGTATTTCAAGATTTACATCTTTTAAGATAACCTGGTTGTTGTAATATTTTCCAAAATTTATAAGCTTAATCATACTTTTACCCCGACTAGTTATCCCATGAAATTGTGTAACTTCCATTAGGTTTCAGGTTCATAACATCATTAAATCTAATGCTATACCCAAGCTTATGTCCATTATATTCAGCTCCCACCAAAAAACCGACTTTACATACTATTCTGTACAAACTACCAGTTGATGTTCTCATTTTTGACAAGCCATATGTCCGTACACAAACTCCGCTCTTACTTTGGTATCCATCCCATGACACATTTTTGCCTTTTTTCACATTCCAGTTTACAGTGTTCTTCGTATACGCAATATACTGCTTTCCTCTACTTGACCATCCTTGATATGTATAAGTGGTTGCAGCTTCTGTTTCCATGGCTGGAATCACCACCAATAAGCAGACAGCTGCCATTAAACAAATAATTCTTTTTAAATTTTTCATGTTACATACCTCCTAGTACTGAAAGGGATAAGAAACCTCTTATCCCTGAACATAATGAGTCTTACGCCCGCTATTTTTCTTCTTCGCTACTGTAATTGTTCTGTTATAAATTCTCCATCCTCACTTACAGCAATTACTTTCTCTACACTTCCATCTTTATGATACAGCATATCTCCTACTTCATGCACTTCTGGTTCTTCACCTATAATATCATTTTCCATCTCTACTACTTTCTCTGATGATGCATCCTCCGATTGCCACACCTGAATGATTTTCCCGTCTTCACCATAAAATACCTTTGCTTCTTTAGCATATACGGTAATTCCTACTGCCGCTATTAATACCATAACTGCTGACACAGCTTTTACAATTTTTTTTCTCATTTTTATCCCTTTCTTTCCAAAACACAAAAATATATATTTTACTTTTTATATCCACACACTTTGCAGGTTTTCTTTAAAAATGGATAACTATGTTTCACTTTTTCCCATTGTCCATAGAATTTAAAATCTGCCGTTTTCCCGCACCTTATACATTTTGCCTTTTGAACGTTTCTTACTTTATAGCAGTATGTAGCATTTGTTTTGTTGTAACTTTGTTTTTGCTTATATATACTCCCATAAGGTACATAACCTGGATGACTACAACTTGAATTTCCTTTTACTTTTATGTTATTGTTCGCTGTACTGGTCACATAGGAGCCATTTGGGAAAACTGCAATTACTGTTTCTTTTTTTCCAGTGTTTCCTATAACAACATCATTTACATTTACTGCTTGCGGCTCATTGCTTTCCTGTGCAAATGTTACATTAGAACTTGTAATCACAAGCATCATTAATAATACTAGAGTACATATTATTTTAACATTTTTCTTCATTCCTTTTTTCCTTTCTTGTTATAGTTTTCTCCTAATTTACAGTTTCTCCTTCTGCACAGGTCTTTTCGGCTGATGAAAAATGCCCACACATCCCGTTAAACACGCACTTGCATTTTTTTCGCTTCTCTCGCCGTGACACCTGCCAGAATCTTTAATGCACTTTTTGTAAATTCTTCTTTTCTCATTCTCTCACCTCCTTGCCACAACTATAACAAAAAGTATGTTTTCTTCAATAGTTTTTGCAGAAAATGACATTTTTTTGCAGAAAATGACACTGTTAGGAATTCATCACTATTTATAAAATTGCTCTATATTTTTTATTCTATGTTTTTCTTTGGCACCAAAAGAAAACCACAGAAAAAGCTAAAGTTTTAGCTCTTTCTGCGGTTGTTAACATAATATTCCTTATATTTCCTGGTGTATTGCTTTTGCAAGACACAACAATACTGCACACAAAATAATTGCAGCGGACATAAAACTCAATACTGTTTTATCTGCCTTGAAATATGTCAAAGCCAGAATAAGCATAAGTTCTATCAACAGTATGCATCTTGCCATAAATTTCGATTCCTGCACTTCTTTCTCATTCATATCCATATTAGGATGATTTACCGTTCCAATATAACCTATAATGCCGACTGCCAGTGCAAGCAGACCATACATAATTTTTTCATTTTCTGCCAAATTTTTACAAATAAACGTTATACTCAAATATGATATATTACTTTCAATATAGCATATCCAGAATTTCGGAGCATGATATCCCCCCGTTCTCTTTCGCAATGAGAAGAAAAAAAGCAGAAAAAATACGGTAGGAACTATCGTTTCCAAAAAT
The DNA here is from genome assembly GCA_045126515.1 of Lachnospiraceae bacterium. Classification (GTDB taxonomy): domain Bacteria; phylum Bacillota; class Clostridia; order Lachnospirales; family Lachnospiraceae; genus RUG11237. The sequence continues at coordinate 69,963 of JBGVOM010000110.1, read as the reverse complement.
AATGCAATAATCATAATTGTTATAATAGTCAGCCACTTTTCTGTTAATGTAATCAATGCATATACATTATGTTCCTCCATCTGAGAATCTAAAAGTTTTTCCTTCTGCATTTTTCTTACCACTCTTGTTGCAATATTTTCTATCATTGTTCTTCCTCCTGCCAACACTATAACAAAAATTATTTTTTGTTCAATAGTTTTTGCAGAAAGTGACAGATTTTTGCAGAAAATGACACTAAAATTTATCACTCTATCCTATTGGATATCCCTAATACCTTTCTGGTATTACAATCGAAAAGTAGAATTCATCATTTTTATAATCAATGTTATAAAAACCATTATTTTTTTCAACCGCATGAATCACATTGCGGATTCCAATTCCATGCTCCATGGAATTGATTTTCTTTGTGGTAATAAATTCATCCTTCCGAAAAATCACCGGCTGTTGATATGTATTTCGAACAGATATTACTAATTCATTTTCTTCCCTTACTACCTTCAGTTTAATTACTCTTTTCCCTTCACATTTCTCGCATGCCTCTATGGCATTGTTTAACAGATTGGATAAGATGATTACGATATCATCATCTGCAATTCCCAAATTCGATAAGTCATTTATCTTAAAAACAAACACAATCTTTTTCTTCACTGCTTCCTGATACTTATTGTTAATCACCGCATTGATAATTTTATGATTGGTATTAATCAGATTATGTCCTTCATCCAGCTTTCCACTGATTTCTTCCACATACTGTTCTAGTTCTTTGTAGTCTTCATTTTTTAATAAGTGTCTGATACAGGTCATCTGGTTTAAATATTCGTGGGATTTTTCCCGCTGCTTTTTATAATTCTCCGAAAGTGACTGATACATTTCCCACTGACTTTTTCCTTGAATCTCAAATGCATTTTTTTTGCGAAGTATTGCTTCTTTCCTTGCGATATCATCAAGCATATAACACACAACAATATTCATTACTGCCATGCCAAAAGCTACAATAAACAGTGTAATCATCTGTTTTCTGTCTTCTATTGTTCGGAAAGTTGAAAACATAGCTATATTGGCAATAATGGTGAATACAGGAAAAAATAAAAAACGGCTCCACCCCGTTTCCGGTATTGCTTCTTCCCTGCCTTCCCATATTTTTTTTCTTATAAACAAAACAGCTAGTAAACATATTACTTTCCCAAATAAACTGAGCAAAACGACTTCCAGTTCATATTTTTCTGATAATGTATTATTTGGAAATAATACCATATATATAACAAATATAATATAATCCCATGCCAGTAAAAGACTCTGGCATAATACAGAAAACATCAGTATTTTTTTGATATCAGCCCTAAAATACAAATACATACAAATTATTATGCTTAGTAACATAAATGCCTGTTTTTGTATCATATGCGTAGCTAGGTAATTAGAAAATGCACATAGGCAAATAAATAAAAACAACAGACAAAGATAACCGTATTTCTTTCTTTCTCGCTCCGCTTCAAAAAAGGTTTCAAAAAAAAGTTTACAACAAATAACCTCTAAGCTAATCAGTGCTAAACTACTAATATATTCAAACATTTATGCCTCTCCCTTATATGCAGCAACTTCCTTTTCCACTTCCTTCTGACGTGCTCTTGGAACCGGTAAAGTAGTTCCATTTTTCAATGCCACATATCCTTTTTCTATTCTTTTTACATATCTTAAGTTTACAAGATAACTTTGATGAATTCTCAAAAAACGGTAGGGCTTTAGTTCTTCTTCCCATGTATTTAAAATTCCATACATAGTCCACACTTTCCTCTCGCTGTCTGCCATGTGAAATTCTAACAGATGCAGTCTGCTTTCAATATATATGACACTATCTAAATTAATTTCTTTTTCGCCCTCTCTGAACTGAAATCTTTTGAAAGGTTCCTTATAATTTACTTTTTCTAAAACTGCATCCATACATTCTTCAAAATCAGCTTCCAGATTCTGACTGTTTTTCAGCAGATAACGTATTGCATTTACTTTATATCCTGCCAGAGAATAATCAATATATGCTGTTACAAACACAATAATTACTTTATCGCTGTATTCTCTAAGTTTCTCTGCTGTGGTAATACCATCTGTTTCTCCCATACTGATATCCAGAAAAACAACCTGATATTCACACATTTGCTCCGCCAATTCCAAAAATTCTGCTCCTGATACAAATTCATCTATTTGAAATGAAATATCCTGCTTCTGTAAGTAATCTCCGACATATTCTTCAACTCTTTTTCTGAATTGCCCTTCATCATCACACACTGCGATTTTCAGCATATTTTCCTCCTGTTAGTCTAGTGTATATTTTGTATTACACTTTATTCTACCCCAATACACTTCCATTTGCAAGATATGTCATTTCAAATATATTTGTACATTATTGTAATACTTTTTCTTTCACGCATTGTTTTCTCCAAAGCACCACCGTTGCCACCAACACGATAAAAACCACCGCTGCCATATACACCGAAACAAATCCATCCGGCACCGCCAATAATATTCCCGCCGGAATCATACCGGTAACGGCTGCCGTAAGCATGGAAAAAAATGTAGCTGTACTCTGCTTTACTACTCTTGTTTCATTCTCCCAGTCAAACACAGGAAAATGAAGATTAATCACAATTCCTGCCACCACACTAAATAAAATATAAACTGCCGGAATCAGCACTAACCAGATGCCTTCCTGTAAATCCGGGCGAAATGCCAGAAACGCCAGCACCTCAGCTACCAGATAGAAAGGTGCCACCACTGTTATATTTGCCAGAACTTTTCCTAATATAATATCTTTCTTACGCACCGGCAGAGACTGCATAATCCACCACTGCTTTCCCTCCATAGAAATGGAAGCGGCTGTCATCGGCATCATGGCAGGCATAAATGATAAGACAAAAGGAAAAAGCTTTCTTATCATCCCTTCCAGGTCCAGTGCCTGTCCCATACTCTCTGCTCCCGCTATAATATTGATATTCTCTATTCCTGCCACAAGAATAACTGCAGAAAGCAGTACCATCATGGCATAACCTATCATGGTATTGGTCACATAAACTGTCGATGCAAAATACCGTTTCAGTTCCTTTTTCCAAAGAGCTTTTCTAATAGAGCTGGTACTTAATTCTGTCAGATGGTAAGATTTCTTTCCACTACTTGTAACTAATGCCGTGCAAATACCAAGAAAATACTTTTGTAACACTACAAGAAATACTCCAAAGGTTCCCAAAGACACCAGAACAAATAATATGAAATCCCCAAAATTTCCTGAAACCATGGCATTTCCCACCCACAGTGCCGGTGGGTACATATTTCCTATCTGCTGTTCCATAGTTTCTGCCAGATTCTGTATCATTCCTTCTATTTCTGTCTGCCCAGAACCGGAAAACACCATACTTCCGCCAATAATCAGAATTGCCAAAGCCAGCGTAAGAATGGTTTCTACCAGGCTTTTATGCTTCATTCTTGCACTGATAGCAGTAATTACTGCTCCTATTATTGTTGCAAGTGTAATCGGAAGCAACGGAAGCAATACTATGGAAAACACTCCATAAACATAAAAAGAAACTGCCGGATGTATCAGAACACCATATACCACACTTCCTGCTATCATTACCATAGAGGTAAGCACCAGATTTGTCACATACATGGACAAAAATCTGCTGACAATAATTGCCGTCTTAGACACGGGCAGCGCAATCTGCTGTTCAAAAGCTTTTTGCTGAAAAATGGTATTTCCCGTTTTAAAAAAAGTAACAATAAACACCATCACACTGGTAATCGCAAATAATGCGGATGGAATAAACTGTGCCATATTAAGTTTTGCCAACATAACTGCCATTCCCGCCACATAACTTAAGAAGCAGGCAATTAATACCACCCACACTGCTGCCAGTCCGTAAAAGCGGACTTTCTTCTTTTTTTCTTTGGTAAAACGTACTTCATTTATACCAAAAGAATTACATATCTGAAGTTTTGTCAATAATTTAATCTGTCGTATCATGCACAGCCACCTCCATAAATAACTGCTCCAAAGACTTTTCTTTTGTAAGAAGAGAGGTTTCCCCGGACAACTGCAATGTACCCTGGGAAATGATGGCTATTTTATTACAAAGCTTTTCTGCCACCTCCAGCACATGGGTGGAGAAAAAGATAGCACTTCCCTCTTTGCACAATTCCTTCATTTTCTCTTTTAACAAAACGGAGGCCTTTGGATCCAGACCTACAAAAGGCTCATCCAATATTAATAGTTTTGGCTTGTGTATCAATGCCCCAATCAATGCCAGCTTCTGTTTCATGCCATGGGAATAAGAGGAAATCAAATCTCCCAGTGCCTGGGTAATCTCAAAATCATCTGCTTCCTTTTGGATTCTTTCTTCTCTGTCCTTCTGAGATATCTGATATATATCTGCAATAAAATTCAAATACTGGATTCCCGTAAGATAATCATACAAATCCGGATTATCCGGAATATATGCCATAATCTGCTTGTAGGCAATGGGATTTTCTCCGATAGAAATTCCATCTACTAAAATCTCTCCTTGGTCAAATTGGTGAATTCCCACAATGCTTTTAATCGTGGTAGTTTTCCCGGCACCATTGTGACCGATAAATCCGTAAATATCTCCTGACTCTACGGTTAAGGATAAATCAGAAACAGCAGTCTTTCCACCTGCATATGTTTTTGTAAGGTTTTTAATTTTAAGTATTTCAGACATTTTTCTTTTCCCCCTTCTTAGGTAAGTATCATTTTGCGAAATTTTTCAAGTTGCTTTTGATTGGAAAGTTTCTGAAATTCCGGATAATCCAAGCCCTGCAGCGCACTTTCTCTTACCAGCTTTTCACTTCGTACTCCCTTGATTCCTAAATCCAGTTCTTCAAACCATTCATCTAATTTTGTGAAAAAATCATCTCCGTGTAAGATAATCCCTTCCTGAAACAGCCTTTGAGCATCAAGTGTATACTGCTCTAAATGGCTTAAAATCATCTCCTCTGCCTGTTTTGTTTCGTCCTCTAAAAATTCACATAAACAGACCGCTCTCTGATAATGGTAGGATGCTGCCATATTAGGATTTAACTTGTCTATCTGAAAACTTTCCATGATATTGTCCAGACGTTTTCCAATTTCCCTGCTGTACTCCCAGTCCTTTTTGTGTAACTTCATTAAATGAAGTCCATAGTCCAGCAATTCTGATAAATTCCGGTACATACAAATCTGTGCTGTTTTTTCCGCATTTTCCACATCGCCAACAATCATATAAGCCATGGTGAGAAGTGTTCCTTTGTCCTCGATGCGATTCACATCCAGAACATCTTCCATTGCTTCAATAACTTTCACTGCATTTCCGCATTGCAAATCCATTAATGATTTAATGGCAACCGCATTGTTACAAATACCAATATCACGACAGTTTTCTATAATGCGGTCACATAAAGCAACTATATTGTCCCGTATCTGCCACTTTCTTGCATCGTCCTCCGCCAAAGGTGCGTGATTCAGCCACAAAACACAAATCTGCTGCAAAAAAGGATAGCAGGAGTAATATTTCTTTACCAACTCCTGGGTTTCTTCCATCACTTCTTCAAAGGGTTTTTCTGCAAAATCATCCGCAAGCCTGTGGTATAAGAATTTTATCTGCTCTTTACTAAGATTTCGTTCATATCCCAGCAATTCGTCCAAGGTCAAATCAAAATAAGATGCTAACAGAGGCAATATCTGTATATCCGGCAAGGTATTTCCGGTTTCCCATTTAGATACAGATGCTTTCGTAACTCCCAGAAAATCTGCCAGCTGTTCCTGGGTAATTTTCTTTTCGTGACGCATTTTTACTAAATTCTCTGAAAATGTGAGCTTCATCATACGTTTTCTCCCTCCTTGTTACTTCCAGTTTACTTTGTTTTTCAGTTATACTCAAGGGAGTGTTACGATATTTTGAGAAATTTTGTTGCTTAGGGCGATACTTGTCTGTCACAAAATTTCTATTACCTCTTTTTTAGGCTTATCGCACCGTTTTAATGAAACTACATTCAGAACCGGATACCAAATATCAAACTTTTCTGCATAGTCCTTATCAACTATGGCAGTTATGTTTACCCACTCATCCAACTCCACTTGTTGGCCGCTTTCATAATCACAAATAAATCCAAATAAGGACAAATCTTCTGCACAACATGTCATAGCAAATCTGCCAATAATGCACGTGTTTAACTGTTCTTTTGATTTTTTCATCACCATACCGACCAGGCTTACCTCTTTTCCAAGATACCGCTCCACATCCTCCATGGCATCAAGATAAAAAATACCAAATGTATCATCTGTCAGTTCAATTTTGTCCCCATGAATATCATAAGGTAAATCCTCATCAAATCTCGGATTCATCTCTCCGTCTTTATCCTTAAACACGATATTAATATATGAATTAACCGCCTTCACACTTCTTCTAAATCCGGCAAGCTTTGTGCCAACATTATCGCATCTGTTAAAAATAGCCATTGCTGCATTTCTTACTTGCTCAGAAACAATGGACTTCATATTTTTTGAATATACCTCAAAGGTTCTCCCATCGATAAGAACTACTTCTACTATATCATCCCAATACCAGGGAAATTCGATATTTTTACGATTCCACATTCCATTGAACTCTACAATTACTCTTTTCGGTCTTATTTCTTTTTCTATACTCATAATGTGTTCTGGATTAAAATCTTCCTCATTCTCAATATTAACAACTGTCACATTATTAGATACCAAAATCTCTTCATCGTATTCCTCTTCACCTTCCTCACACAGAAGAAGCATTGTCTTTCCAGGAATCTGAAAGGAGTTCTGTTTTAGCAATTCTTTGATAAATGAGGTTTTTCCTGCATCCAAAAATCCATTTACAAAATATACTTTTATCAATCTTCCTCTACCTTTCCGCAATACACTTTCTCAAAGATGCCAAAATCTTTTCTTTGTTGTAATTCTTTCCAATAAAGACAATCTGGTTCATTCGATCCCCATACAGAGGATGCCAGTCTTCTAATACCTCTGGATAATTCTTGAATACTTCCTCTTTATCTGCATCCTCAAATGAAGCTACCCAATTGGAGGTTTCAGAAACCGATGCATTCCTTCCTGCCTGTTCAAATAACTGCACATGCATATCATCATCTGCAAACCATATATAGCCTTTTGCACGAACAATTTCTTCCGGATAATCATCATTTAAAAAACTCATAAATTTGTCGTAGTCAAATGGTCTAACCTCTTCATAAACAAAAGAGGAAAGTCCATACTCATCCGTGCATCCTTCTTCTGCTTTGTGTTCTCTGGCAAGTGCTCTTTGCATTTCAGATGAATTCATTACCTTATCAAAATCAAACTTTTTTCCACAAAAAATTCGCTCCGCATCCACCTTTCCATAAGTACACTCATACATTTCAGCTTCCTTTTGAAAACTCCTGATAAGCTTCTTCACTTCTTTTACTTTTTCCGCCGAAAGAAGATCACACTTATTTATTAAAACAACATTACAAAACTCAATTTGATCCATCACAAGATTAATAATATCCGGATCATCATCGTTTTCATCATCACTTTCCATCTTAGTTTTCATATCAGCAAAGAATTCTGTGTAAATCCGCTCCGCATCTACCACCGTTACAATGGAATCCAAATATACATTTGAAACTTTTTTAATATCCTGATATGTTAAAAAGCCTTCTGCAATCGAAGCCGGATTACTGATTCCAGAAGCTTCTACCAAAATCCTGCTTACATTTTTGTCCTTTGAGAGAATCTCAATCTGCTCCATAAATGCCTCCTGCAGAGTGCAGCATATGCATCCATTAGAAAGCTCTATCATCTTAGAATCCGCTTCAACTACATTATTTTTTATCAGGGAAGCATCTAAATTGATGCTCCCCATATCATTTACAATCAAAGCCAGTCCTTCTGAACCTGTACTCTTTAATAATTCATTTAATAATGTAGTTTTCCCGGAACCAAGATAACCTGTTATGATTGTCACTGGTTTTCTTTTGTTTCTAAACATTTCGCGCCTCCTCTACTTTGTTTCTTTATGAAGAGTACGCTTTCTAAGTCGCGGACAATATTTCATCACTTCCATCCTTTCAGGATGAAGCTTTTTGTTTTTTGTTGTTGTATAATTTCTATCTCCGCACTCTGTGCAAGCCAGAGTGACTTTAACTCTTGTACTGTTTGCCATAAATGAATCCTCCAAATATTTTTTCTAAAAATAGCATAAAATTTCCTTATTCAATTTAGAGGCTTCAATTATTCATTCTTACCTTTTGGGAAATTAAAGAAGTAACAGATAAATTATCGGCACCGATAGTTACTGCTCCCTTTGTATCATCAATCAGACCACACATAGCAGCAACTACTACAACTGCCAAACCGATAGTTTTTAGATTATTTGAACACTGAGCCATAACTGCACATATCGGGCAATCTGCCCCTCCGCATTCATGATCCGAATGTTCTACAATATAAAGACTAGAAAAGAGCATAACAAAAACAGTAGCTACCGCAGCTACCCATGCAGTTATTTTCCTTAAATGATTATTCTGCATCATATAAATGCTCCTCTCTTTATTATTTCTGGCACTCCTCACACAGTCCATAAAAAACGGTCCGTTTGGTATCCAGTAAAAATCTATGATTTTCTAACATATGCTGTTCTGTACTGATTAATTCAGTACAATGAAGGTGAAAAAGTTTCCCGCATTTGGTGCATTTAAGATGAAAGCAAGAGCTCTCATGACAATTTGCTTTCGGGTCAATATATTCAAAACATGCCGGTGAATTGGCATCAAGAACATATTTCTTTATCAATCCCTCATCCACCATCTTTTCCAGCTGACGGTATACAGTGGTTGTTCCTATAGATTTTCCACTAGCACTAAAATACCTGCAGATATCACTAACCGTAACATGCTCGCCCGGAACCGTCTGCAAATACTCCAATAAATCTTCTCTTTGCCTTGTTTTATATCTTCCTTTTTCCATATTACCCTCTCAATTTGAAAACTATTTTCAATTTTACCAGTTTTTGATGGAAAGTCAATATGAAAATGAATTTCAAATTAGTGGACAAACAGTTTTTTCTATAAAGAAGAATAAAAATAAATGTATACATGTGGTATGTATCATGATATTATTAATTGAGAAATTTTTAAGTTGAGGTGATATTTTATGAATATATTTTATAAAATTGCTTATATTATTTCGGATAAAGATACAAAAACGTTGATTGATGGTGATGTAGAGAGAAACCTTAAATGGGATAATTTTGTATGTTCTTCTCCATTGAAACGATTGGAAAAATGCTTTTGTAAATTAGATTATAGGAATGTTCTTGTATTTAGATTAAAAAGTAGTAACAAAATAGCCAGTTTTTTGACCACTATAGGTACCAAATTATGTCCCATCAACAAAACAATAGAAATCGGCGGTGAAATACAAAGTGGATTGCTAATATCACATTTGTTTTCTATTGTTTATGTAAAAAAAGCCGGAAAAAATTTAAGAATAGGTCCCGGTGTGGTTGTTGGCAGAAACGCCAAAGGATTTCCAACTATTGGAGATAATGTATATATCGCAGCAAATTCAACAGTAATAGGTGATATTGTGATTGGCGATAATGTAATTATTGGTGCAGGCTCTGTTGTTACCAAGGATATTCCGAGTAATTCGGTAGTTGTCGGTAATCCTGCCAGAAAAATAAGAGATATTAATAAATCTGATTATAATGAAATTATGTTGTAAAATTTTCGTTTGCAAATAAAGGCGCCCTAAATCCATGAAAAACTTGATTAAATATTCTATAACACATATAATAAATTTATATTTGATTTAAATACAAAGGAGGATATATATGTGCAAGAATAATGCATCCGAACGAATTTCCGTTATCGTTCCTGTTTATAACACGGAAAACTGGCTTCAGGAGTGTGTGGATAGTATTTTATCCCAGACCTACTGCAATTTGGAAATTCTTCTGATAGATGATGGTTCCACTGATTCCAGCCCTGCATTATGTGATTCTTACGCTCAAATCTACCCACAGATTAAAATCTGCCATCAATCTAATCAAGGCTTATCCGCTGCCCGCAATACCGGACTTGATATGGCTTCTGGTAGCTATATTTTTTTTCTGGACAGTGATGATTTTTTGGAACCGGACGCTCTTGAAACTATGTACCTTACATTGACTGACAATGATGCTGACTTAATCATCGGCGCTTACCGAAAAGTCAATGCAACAGGTGAATCATTGGAAATAGAAGGTTTTCCCTACTCCTCAAATATCACTACTATTTCAGAAGAAGATTTCTGGCAACTTTCTACTCGCAAAGCTGTTGCCATTGTCGCATGGTCCAAACTGTATCCCAGACGGCTCTGGGATAAGTTACGATTTCCCGTAGGAAAAATACACGAGGATAATGCTGTTTTACATCAGATTATCGAGCAATGTGAGAAAATAGTGTGTCTAAACCAAATCATTCTCAACTACCGTTCTACCCCTGACAGTATCATGAATCAACCTTTCCGCCTTTCTAATCTAGATAAAGCAGAGGTACTGAACGGACAGATTCTCTATCTTTGCAAGAAAGGCTATACTGACCTTGCACTATACTATTTTGGAGTGGGAAGCCGCCTGATTCTGCAGGCACGAGACGAACTGGATTTATCCGATACTCAAACGAAAAATACTATTAAAAAGCTTTATGATACATACAAAGGTTTATCGAAAAAAATTTGTCGGAACACTCCTACCATTGGGCTGAAAAGTCGTCTTCAATTGTTTTTATTTCGCCTGAATCTGAATCTATATCAGAAAATCAGGAATCTACTTTTTAAAAATGCTTATTAAAGAGGTGAACTCATGAAACATCTACATAAACAAATTTTAGCATTGGTGAAGTCATCCATTCACTGCGAAGATTATACTCCAGATATAGATATCCCATGGAAGGATGCCTATCACATTCTTTCCACTGGAAAACTTACGGGTGTAGTTTATCAAAACATATGCCGGCTTCCCGCCCCATATTGTCCTGACACTGATGTTCTGAATGTATGGAAGGATTTTGCTTTTCAAAGAGGCTTCCGACAGTTGCTTTCTTTTCAGGAATTAAACCATGTGTTGCAGGAAGCAGACAAAAAAGGGCTACATCCTGTGATTTTCAAAGGAATCTCTCTAGCAGCTTTATATCCTGAACCTAATATGCGTTTTTCCTCTGATTCAGATATCCTAATATCACCCGCAGAACGTCCCGCTATGGAAACGTTACTTTTGGAACTTGGATATTCTTTTGTAGAGTGTGCATCCAAACAGCATGTGCCTGTGTACAAAATCGAGCAGGCGAACCGCTACCTTAAAATAGAACTTCACGATTGTTTATGGGAAGATTATACCGGCTTACAGGCAGATCTTTTGGAACAGCTTCAGCTGTCTGCACCTGAAACTCTGTTGCACATAACTGCCTGCAAGGTTCCTATCACCACATTAGGATATGAACAACATTTAATCTATCAAATGTTCCATATTGCTAAACATTTTGCTTTTGAAGGACTCCCATTGCGATACCTAACCGACCTCACACTGTACGTCAACGCTTATCACAATGAAATTGATTCTTCACATTTTTGGAACGTTATGAAAAAACTGAAATACGATGTTTTTTGTGATGCTATATTTAAGATTTGCGTATATTATCTGGGCATGAGTTCTTCCCTGCTCTCACCAGAATATAATAAACATAATTTAAACGAAGCTTTACTGACAGACATTCTTACTGCGGGTCAAGAAGAAGGTACTGCTGCCGAAGCATGGGCAAGCACAGATACTCTGGCTCTTTATCTTATGCGCAACACTCAGGCTGCCCCAACACATTTTTCGCAGAAAATGCATATGTTTTTCCCAGATCCTTCTGAGTTGAAAGATAAATTTTCTTATGCAAAAAAATACAAGATTCTTCTTCCTATTGCCTGGATACACCGCTTCATTAGCGCCGCCTGCTATTCTAGATACTGCAAGAGAAGAGGAACTTCCTCCAATGATACCTACAACAAAATTGACCATCGCCTCAAGCTGATGAAAGACCTAAAAATGGTAGATTTCAAAAATTAATATACAAAAAACCACCAATTAACCCAACTGGTGGTTTTTTATTATACCCATATGCAAATGTTACATTTATCTGGTACCTTATATTATTTTTTGACTTTTACTTTTACGCCAATCCCTTTTTCCTTCAGCAGCTTTTTGTATGATTTCAGCTTACTCTTCGGCACCTCAATAGTTGCTTTGGAATAAATTCCCTTAAATGCCTTACTGCCTACATTTTTACTGGTAAGTTTTGTTGTCTTGATGGTTATGCTTCTTAAGCTCTTACAGTTATAAAATGCCTGTTTTCCAATCACACTCACCTTAGATGGAATTGTTATCTTTGTAAGTGCAGTGCACTTGTAAAATGCCTTGGCACCAATGGTTGTCACATTTGTCCCAATAGTAACCTTTTCCAATTTTTTACAGTTTTTAAAGGCATTTGGTGCGATTGCAGTTATTTTGTAGGTAATTCCATCGATAGTAACTGTTTTCTTAATAGACACTGATGTCACATTACTATCTGTTGGTTTTGTATAAGCAACAGTTCCTTTCGTCTTCCCGGCTTTTGTAACCGTATAAACAGCTTTTGTTTTAGTATCTGTAAGTTCTTCACCCTTTGCGTGAATCTTATCTGTCGGACTTGGCGCAGTTGTCGGTTGTAATGTAACTGTCGGACTTGGCGTAGCTGTCGGCTGTGCTGTAACTGTCGTTCTCGGCACATCTGTTGGCTGCACTATAATTGTTGGACTCAGTACGGCTGTTGGCTGCACTGTGGCTGTTGGACTCAGTACAGCTGTTGGCTGCGCTGTAACTGTCGGACTTGGCGCAGCTGTTGGCTGTGCTGTAACTGTCAGGCTCGGTACAGCTGTTGGCTGCTCCATAACTGTCGGACTCAGTGCAGCTGTTGGCTGCGCTGTAGCTGTCGGATTCGGCGTAGCTGTTGGCTGCTCCGTCGGTTGTACTGACGGTTTTTCTTCCCCTCCAGTTCCAAACAATTTTCTTATTACATTTATTTCATCAGAATTTCCGGATACTTTTATAATATTGTCATCTACCTCTATTAATAATGAAAAAGTAGAATTAGCATCTTTTTTATATTCCGATATAAATTGGTCTTTTTCTGATATCCTATAAGATTCTCTGAAAATAGTTGCATTTTCCGTCATCAAATATGTATTGTAATCAGACCTTATATAATCTTTTTCTTTGAAAAATACATTTGTACCATAGGTCTGTTCTATAAAATATAGTCTGCGCGGATTATAAACTGTATTATCATGGAAATATATATCTGTATTTTCTAACAAATATCCCCAAAACAATATATGTGCCGCATTATATTTATCCGGACGTGCATCATATCCCCAGCCTCGTCCTGCATTAATTGAAATATTATTCAAAAACTCATAACTCTCTATTCCCGTAGCTGAACCATTTTCCCATATTTCTGAATCTTGCGTATTACTTACAAAAATATTATCTTTTACTACAACATTTTTTCCGGAACCTCGAGTTCCTTGCATAGTAAAGCCAACATCATACACATTTCTTATAATATTATCTTTCACCAAAACATTGCAGGCATCTGCACCATACAACTCGATTCCATTACCATATCTTGTTGTTCCATTCAGATAACTTCCTCCAATATCTTCAATAATATTATTTGAAATTTCCACATTCTCAATAGTTTCATCTGTATTTACTAATCCGTGAGCTCCTGTACCAGAAAACTTTATATTTTCTACTTTTAAATTAGACTGCACGATAAATAAATTCGTTTTTGTTGCTAACTTTAGTTCTCCCAGTTTATTATAAGGATTTTCATTGGACTTTATGTACAAATAATCTCTTTCGCAATAAAAATCATATTCATTTTCCAGTTCACTTAAAGCACTTTTTTTATTTGCGTATTTTACACCATTTGTATCTTCTAAAAATCCAATATTGGTACTGTTACCACTAGTTGTCATAAGCCCGGAAAAACATTCTGTATCTGTTAAATCAATTTTATAAATTCCCTCTGTGTCTAATTGCCATGCATCCTCTGAATTTACAATTTTATAACCAACTATATTGGGCATTTCTCCTTCTCCATAAGAAGAAATTGTTGTTATTTTGTCATCAACATTGACAATGGTTGGCTCAAATGTTCCATAAAAGGTGTCTCCTCTTTTGAAAAGAATGGTATCTCCGCTTATATATGCTTTATTTTTCGCCGTTTCATAAGACATAGGAGCATTCTCATCCGTTCCAACATCAGATGTTCCCGTACTTGAAACATAATATGTATGTTTCGTATTTACAATCTCTGATTCTTTGGCTGCATTTTTCTGATACATTTCTTTATAAGTAACAGTTTCCAAATCTTTTCCACTCTTGGAATTTACATAGTCAAGAACTTTCCCAAGTATCTTTGTGTCTATTTCACTTGAATCATGAAAATAAAATACCAGCCATGATTTATTAATAATTGCATTATCAATTTCCTGCTTTATCTTATATAAATCACTTTCATAATTTCCCAACCCCCATCTTCTATGATAATAGGCAGAATCTAAAGCTATTTCTTTTTTATCATATTCTACACCATATAAATCAGAATAACTGTATATTGAACTTGCCCATCTTTCAGATTCTTGTGCACCAGTCACCTGACCAAGCCCACCAGCCAGAATAATCCCATTTACATCAAAATCATAATAGTTAAATAACTGTTTTGTTCTGACAAAAAAGGAATACATAGTGTTATAATCTGAAAAACCTTCCTGTGTCAAAACACCACCATTATGAGCTATAATCTCTCCTCCTGCTGTCTCCACCCTTCTTGCAACTTCTAATCTTGTTTCCTCTTGATTATATGCATTTTCAATTAGTAACTCCGGAACTGTAGCAAGTACTAATGGCACGTCTTTAGATATAAACAAATCTGCATACTCGCAAATTGATGCCCTCGTATCATCATTCACAAATGTTATATACGCCTTGTCAAGTTTCTTATATAGCGTTTTGTCTTTCTGGTATTCTTCATATTTCTGATTGATTTCATTTTCAAGTTGTACTTTGTTAATTGGAAGGGCATCAAATTCCTCATCCGTTAAATTCAACACTTTTTGTAAAGTAAAACTTTGATTGTTATACATAGTCAAATGCATCTTTGTTACTTTTTCCGGCACTTTTATAATTACCCCTGACTTACTTTGACTAAGTGTATTTGTTAGTGCATCTGATATCACTGTGTCATTGTCATCTAAGAACAATACAGGTGCATACCAAGTTCCATCTGTATATCCAACTCCATATGTTTTTATAAAATATTCTTCGCCTGCCGTAACAGGTACATAATTTTCAGGCGACGTAGCTCCATGTGGTGTTGTTGTAATATTATCAATAAACTCTCCGCTGGTAGTCCATGCTTTACCTGCTGTAAATTCTGGTAAAATTGTTTCATAGACCGTTGTAACTCCTGTTCCTGATTTTTGTAAATCATATACACTATTGTTATTTTCATCATGCTGAACATATATTTTTTCGCCCACATCTATTACCGGATTTAAGGAAGTAAATTCATCTTTTGCACATACCTCCATGTTCCCAATATTAGAAAATGTCAATGCTACTATTAATACAAATGATAATACCCTTTTTATCATATCAACCACCTCATATCATATATTTTTTCATTTAATAAATTTCAAAATAGAATTTTAAAACTGTGCATAGATAAAATCATTGCTTCCCACATAAGAAAAGCAGAGAATTACCCAAATCATAATGCAAAACACCAATTTACCACGAAACTTTTTCAAATTTACGTTGGGATAAAAATCGTTTCCGTCATTTTTCAAGTATTTCCATGTTTCTATCACTGCTAATAAGACACCATAAAAAATAGTATATACATAATAATACTCCACTCCAGCTGCCCCTGTAAAGATACGTTTTAAAATAATCCCTACCTGTGTGAAACTTTCCGCTCGAAAAATAATCTGAATAATTGTCACAAGAATAAAGTTTAAAACTGTTGCAAACACTGCTCTGGCCGCCTTTCCCGGCAATTTTTCCCATTTTTCACGGTACGGCTTACTCCAATTATCATATGCTTTGTACAATGAGTTTGTCACTCCATACAAAGCTCCCCAAAGTACATAACACCAGCTGGCACCATGCCACAGACCGCTTAATATCATAGTAATAAGCAAATTCAAATAGGTTCGAACCTTTCCTTTTTTACTACCTCCCAACGGAATATAAACATAATCACGAAACCAAGTAGAAAGACTAATATGCCAACGTCTCCAAAATTCAGGAGTATTCTTTGCAAAATAAGGTAAATTAAAATTCCTGCCCAAATCAAATCCTATCATTCTACCTATACCAATGGCCATATCAGAATAGCCTGAAAAATCACAGTATAATTGAATGGAATAAGCCACTGCCGCCAGTGCCAAAGAACCTGCGCTGTATATCCGAGGCATACTATACACTGCATCCACCTGCACTGCTATACGATCTGCGATTACCTTCTTTTTGAAAATCCCCATCAAAAGAATCTGCATCCCTTGGGCAATATTATCCCAATTGATTTCTCTTGCTTCCTGCAACTGAACCAACATGTCCCGCGCTTTTACAATAGGTCCAGAAGTAATTTGCGGAAAAAATCCTATACACAATCCCACTTTTACAAAATCTTTTTCCGCCTCTATTTTTCCATAATACACATCAAACAAAAGGCTTAACCCTTGAAACGTATAAAAGGATATCCCCAAAGGAAGGATTATATTCAAATTAAACGAATTTTGTATTTGAAAAACTGTACAAATAGAATCCACAAAAAAATTAAAATACTTAAAGAATCCCAGTATAAGTAGCAAAAAGACCACACCCACTGTCAATAGAATTTTTTTCTTTCCTTTATCCTGCTCCCTTGCCATTCCACATTCTACAAAATATACTGCTACAGTTTCCGCAAACATCAAAACTAACAAACGCCAATCATTCCAAAAGTAAAAAAAATAACTCGCCACTAACAACAATATCTGCTGCTTTTTTCGTTCTCTTATGAAGTACATGGCACAAAGTAAGAACACCATAAAAGCGAAAAATTCTATTGATAGAAAAACCATGCCATTACTCCTTTGTTAACAAGCTATAAAGCTGTTGTGCAATAATCTTATGCCCATTCTGATTCAAGTGTCCCTCACCCATTGTGGTATTATTAAAACCATACGGGACTTCTTGTCGTTCTACATAAGCCTGTAAAAATGCTTGTCCTACATCCTCGAATACAATTCCATTCTGCTGACATACCTCTGCAAAAACAGAGTAATAGTCCATATCATTCAAGCTCATACTACCATCCTTGTTCAAAGAGATAGACGGGTGATATAAAATAATAATTTTCCCTGAAAAAGCTTCCCTCATCTGCTTCATAGTAGCATCTAACGCCTCTTTATACTGTGCCTCCGATACTTTCTCAGTTTCTCCCATGGATTCAGCTTTCACCACACTCCTCCCCTTCCTCTGGGAAATCTGATATTTCAAGACACTCATAATGGGAAAATAATCCTTCATTTTGATTTTCATTTTTTCTTTCATTGACAATTGTGTATAAAGTTTATCACCAGTCTGCTCCTCTGAATATTCTCTCTGATTCAATGCATCCTCAAGTGCTTCCAGCGAATAATCTGTATTAGAGATATCAATAACAGCCACTGTCGTCTGCGGAAACTCCTGTATTGCTGCTGAAAATCCTGCCACAATTTCAGGATACATATACGCATCACGAGATAAATTATAAACCTTAAGTTTATCATCCAAAGCCAGCATTTCGTTTAATAGAAACGTATATTTTTCTGACTCCATCACTTCCTTACTCTGTACATAAGAAGCTCCTATACAAAGTATCAGTTCATCATCCAACTCCCTATTCCATGGATTGGTATAACCACGGTTGTCAATTCTTGTAATGCCGCCACCCTCCATGAAATTAATCAGAACCGTGTTGGGTTCCCATACAGCAGAAGTTGCGTTCTTATCGCGCTCTAACCATCCCACTGGTCTATAGTAAAAAAATACAAGCATAGAAACGATTACCATACTCAATAATAACGCACATATCCACTGGGTTATCTGCCATAAGAATTTTTTCTTCACATGCATGCCTCCTCTAAATCTGCCTATTTCTCCTGCCGATAGTATACCTACTTCATCTTATCCTCCACTAATCTACATGTGCTGCACTAATCCGCTTAACCACTGTCACAATTTTTTTCATAACAACACTAAACACCACTGAAAAACAAATTGCACCAACAATGGTTGTTGAGAAGGCAAATACATATGACAGCAATTCAGATGTAAACAAATGAGTCAGGTGAAGTTTTTCTACAATTCTGAACATCACCATATGACACAAATAGATTTCCATACTAATACCACTAAGAAAATGTGCCACAGGATTCTCTAATATTTTCTTATGCTTCGTTCCCAACGCACATATAAGCACCACAGAAAACATTACTAACATCACTGCAACATTATTACCAATTATATAGTATCCCATGATAGAAATAGCACACAGAAGCCAAAAAAACCACTGCCATTTCTCAGCAAATCGGATAATCTGGTCTTTGTAGAGGTAAATCAAACCTCCCGCCAAGAAAAACACAGCACAGTACAAAAAGCTGGTCCTAGGTGTAAAGCTTCCTGCCACATGGTTCTCATCAAAGAAATAGATACGGCACAAAACATTATATACAAATGCTACTCCAAAAGCAAACCATGCTCTACGCTTATCCGACAATAAATAACAAAAATACGGGAATAAAAAGTAAAACACAAATGCTACACCTATAAACCATCCCACTCCTATTACCGTTATATTGGCATTCGGCAACAAGCCAAAGCAAAGAGTTAGATTTGCGAATAGTTCATAGAAAGCTTCCCTACTCGGAGAAATCACTACATCCACCACGCTAAGAAATGCAAAAAAAGGCCATATTTTAGCAAAACGCTTACTGTAAAACTCTCCCACCGAAATTTGGTTGGAACATATCTTGTTATAGTAACCACAGCACATGCCAAAAGCACTGATAATCATAAACAGATACACCAACTCCGTAAAGGATGGAATCAGCTTTCTAAACACAACACCCTGAAGCTCATACCCTCCGTTTGCCAAAATATGCATCATTGCAATGCCGATTGCAGAAAATGCTCTCAATCCATCAATTGTACCATAATGCCCCTGCTTTGTTCTTGTTTCCATTTTACAAATTCCCTGCCTTTCAATAACCTACATACTTTCAAGTATTTCTTCTTTTCTTCCTCTACTGATAAAACTTCTCGTAAATAGTTTTGTAATTGGTTACTTCAAGCTCCTCCTGTGATATGTTCGATACATATTGCAGAATTTCCCTCATTTTTTCCTCATCTACCTCCGAAAACTCGTGAAAGAAGAAAGAAACCCATTGCTTATTTTTAACTGCTTCCTGAATAATTTCCTGATAATCACCCTTGCAATTAATCAACCAAATACGTTTGTGATAATAAGGTTCCCCTTTTTCCTCCATTCCATATAAATCACTGTAATTAAAGAATGTCCGTATCCATGCATCTGACTCCATACTTCCAACCACCTGACCTTCTCCCCCTGCCAAAATGATTCCCTGAACATCAAAGCCATTAGCCTCCAGATACTTTTTATCTTTATAAAAATGTTTATATTTTGTTGGAAAATCCTCTAATAACTGCTCTGTCAGAGCGACTCCGTCATGAGCTAAAACTTCTCCTCCATTTTCCACAACCCGCTGACACACCTGTTTACGGCTTTCTTCTCCTTTCGAAGCCGGATAGTAAAGGAGTTCTGAAACAGCAGCTATACACAAAGGAGTATCATATTCTTCAAAAAGATCTGCTACCAAATCCATATCTGGTCTGCAATCGTCCAAAACAAAGGTGATATACGCCTTATCTAAAGGCTGGTTAGATGTATTCTGCCAAGATAGCTTCTGATTTTCTTTCAGCTTTACCTCACATTGCTCCTCATACCATTCGGGATCCACCTGTGCTAAATCAGCCCCTTTCACATAACGAACTCGCTCTATCCGATATTCCTGATTCTTAAAAAAAGAAAGATGCATTTTCGTAGCACCTGTAGGTACCGTCATGATGTAATCTGTAAAGATGTTCGAAGTTGTATAGGCATAAACCTGTATCACTTTATCATCATCATCTAAAAAAAGGATGGAGGCAATATCCGGTATCCATGAGCAATAAAAATTGAAACGCAGCTTCTCGCCTTCTTTCACATGCACATAGGATTCCGGTCTTGTACAACTGAAATGAATACTATAATCTTCTCCGCCAAAAACGGCTTCCATCATCTTCCCTGAGATAGACCAACAATGTCCTGCTACCACATCTAGCGCTAAAGGCTCATACACCTCAGAACTGTATTCCTCAAAAGTAATATTTTTGTCACGAATGACTGCCTCATTATTATCATCCATTTTATAATCCCACGAAAATAATTCAGCGAGAAAGGTAATATCAAGATAAAAAGCATTGTTTTCTTTCTTCCATTTCCCTTCCATAGAAAAGGACTCATCCTCGGTAAAAACGCTTTTATCCGTGAGATAATACTGTTTTTGAACTGTACACTGATTCTGTAAAAAATCAAACGTAGTATCCATACCGATACACAATAGACCATTGCTATCTATATAAAAAGTATTCATGTGCAGACTTGACCCCCCCGAATCAGCATCCGCTCCATCGCCGATTACCTGTTTTAACTCGCTTAAGGAACAGAAAGAAACATCTGCCTCTGCAATATTATTTTTCAAAATATAGCTTGCAGCATCCTCCGTTTCATTGGGTTCTGTTGCACTTGCTTTCTTTGTATTTTCATCATCTACACCACTTGGAGAAGGTAGCTGATTCTCCTCCGGAATCCATTCCTTTTTTCCTGTTTTTTCAGAGTCTTCTCCTGTACAGGCCGTCAACAATAACACGCACAATAATAGACAAAACACTTTAATAAATCTCATATTTTCCCTCCAATCTATTCCTGTCCAATGCCGTTGGCAATTGTTTCTAACGTCTCTTGTAACACCGTTTCTGCGTTTTCCTTCTCTAATCCTACACCTACAATTAGTGTATTTCTTTCCTCTCCCAGAGGTAACTGCTGCAAATAATGCTTAGTTCCATCAGAATCCGAATATCTGAACAGACATATCCCTTCAGTAGGAATCTCTGCATAAAACAAATTGCCCTCTGGCAGAGGAAATTTCCTTCCCTCGTCGTGTTTGCCAAACATACATAAGAAACGATTTGTTGCCCAAAATACATTATTTTTTATCTCCACTTCACCTGCCTTGCGGTTATCTGCTACATTCAGCAATGACATCTGATGATAAGTATAAATTCCTCCACGATAGGATACATAGGGCACTTGTGCCTCTATAAGATTTCCGGTACCATCAATCAGTTGTTCCTTTTCATTACAATACACCACTGACTTTGGAGCCGTCACATCACATGCATTCATTAGGATATTATCCTTGTATTCAATATTTTCAAACTCCTGCTCCGCAAAACCGTCCCCCCATGTTTCGATTCCCCAGAAACAATAGCGACCTATATTATTATAAAACAATATATTCTTCTCAACCTCACTGGCACTGCTTCCTTGATTCGTATAACAAGCATCAAATATCCAGTCTGCCATATTATGGCTTATCATGACCTCCTGACCGTTTTCCCAAAGTTCCACAGCATTACCATATCTGGGACCAGTATTTTTCAAAAGTGCTCCACCAATGTGATGTATATAACAGCTTTGTATCTTTACATTATTGACATCTGTAAGACTGACCCCATGAAATCCAACGCCTGTTATTTCCAGCCCCAGCACCTGACTGTCCTGAATATTATTCATCTGTAATCCATGGGCAGGAAGTGCATAGGATATTTCCTTCTTAGACGGGTCAGAATCTGAATATAGATACAACACAGAGTTTTCCCAATCTACTGCCCAACTTCCATCCGCTGCGTTAATAAGGTATTCCGCATAGTTAAAGTCTTCTCCGTCATCCTTTATCTTTCTTTTCCAATTGCATTCTCCATCAATCATAAGCTGCCCAATATTGCAATTACTCTTTTCCTTTGTACCATCATACAAAACAGAATTCCCCGTTAAATCCGTATACCACACATTTTCATAAGAAGCAGATTGCTTCCACTGTACCTTAAGGGGCTGATAGAAGTTCAGTACAGGTCTCCTTCCTTCTCCGTATGTTGCCACTGTCACATTATTTCCTACAATAAAACTTTCTGACATATCAAAAATATCTCCACACTTAAGCAGAATGTTCACGTTAGAGATTTCTGAAAACGCCGCAAGACTTTTTTTGGGTGTTTCCGGACTTAAACCACTGTTGGTATCATCCCCTTCACTGGAAGATATATAGTAAACAAGCAACTTTCCTTTTTCCAACTGTTCAGTGTCATATCTGTAAACTCCGCTAGCTTTCTGATTTTCCCAAAGCATATCCGCTACTCTTCTGCCTGAATCTCGCAACAGTGCAGTTGTCAGCTCTTTTGTAGAATGTACAGATTCCACTTGTGCACTATTGGACTCTGTTTCTTTAGAAGGAACCTGCTTTTCAATTCCAGTATCAGAAGTCGGTATCCACGCTCTTGGCTCTGAAGTCTGCCCCTCATTGCACCCACAAAGCATACAACTTAACAGCACGAGAAAAGCTATCATACTTTTTTTAATTCTTAGAAAAACTTCTTTTCGTTTATAATCCATTTTCTAATCCTTCTGCTTCGTATGAAATGAGGAATATAATCAATCAGTCCGTAGGACTTCAGGTTTTTGATGCTTCTTTGCTTGTCTTGTTCACGAATCAATGCTGCATACTCTTTCTGCTGTGCAATAGTATACAGCTCGCCTTCCGGCTTTTCTAACTGATACCGATTCGGTACAATCCAAAACTCATTATTCTTTGAAAGCTCTTCCTTTGAAAAAGTAATCTCCATCTTTCTCTTTTGTATATGCACCAACATATATTCCGCAGGCTTGCTGTCCGAAAGCAGATTTCCACTGTCGTCACATAGATGACGGTATAACCTTCCATCTTTCCAATGGAACACAAAGCTTTCACCAGAAATATAAGACTGGAAATTTAACCGCTGCCAGCTAAAATCCTGTACCACTTTTTCATCTAACTGATCTCTAAACACCTTACAATATTTCCAGCTGAGGATACTCATGCCCATATATTCATCAAAGTAGCATGCAAACTGATTGCGAAAAGCTTTTTTATAGGGATAAGCCATATTATCCTTATCCATACTTTTTTTGTATAAATTGTTCATATCTTCACAATTACGATACAATATGAAAAATCCTGCATCCATGACTTTATCATACTGTTCTAGAAGCTCATCTGTAATAAACTTTCTGATATCGCCAAACAGAAGATCAATGTCACAATGACCCCAAAACTCATAAGGTGCAACAATATCTGCAAAAGCTTGCGCAAATAATGGCTTAAAGTCACAAAGTTTATAAGGAACCTTTAATTTTATTGGGAAACCAACAATATTTTCAAAACGTTCTCTCACACTTTCCATTGTCATGTGAACAAAATGTACATTGTCCTCATCAACCATCCCTGTATTATCGGTGATTAAGTAGAAATCCACAGTGGGATTGTTTCTAGCGGTAGTCATCCACAGCCAAAAGGATTCTGGAAGCTTTCCCATCCAGACTGTCAAAAGGCATACTTTTTTCATATCAGTGTCCTCCCTTTTTTCCTATTCCAAGATGTTTTTTTACCACTGCTACAAACCAGGTTACACGTTTTTTCCACAGACGCAAAAAATATATCCAGTGTTTTTCACCCGTAAGTTCATTCAAAATACGCCACCAGCCCCAGACATCCCCCATTGTATCCGTATGCTTTTTAGGTGCAAAACGCTTTAAGGTTCGCACCTTCAGCTTTTCTGACTCCAGCGCTCTAATTTTCTCTGTTGCTCCCTTCTTCTCAACTAACACCACCAGTGTAAATTTTCCTGAAAGATATTTTTTCCGCAATACCTGATATACTTCCTGGATATACTTTAAGTCTGCGTCTTCTCCCTTATTCTCTACCTTCATTAAGAAAACACTTTCTTTATCACTGCTAATCAGCTTTTTCCATTTGTCCTTCAAATGTGAAACACGCTGCTTCAGTTCTGCCACCGCTTCTCTGGTGGACTCCTCTGTAGGAGAGCCCTCCCGCAAAAGTACATCATAACGTGGATGGAACTTAATATTGTAATTTTTGCACAAAATCATATTATCCTCTAAAAGCTCTACCTCTCCTGCAAAAAGCTTATCAATATCCTCTAGCGTCTGAGGAAATTTTTCTCTCTCTAATACAAAAGACCAGGAAAAAGGCATTGCATTAATGCTTCCAAAATAATTTTCCAGTCGAAAAGAAATCTCACAATTATAACCAAGGCTCATAATCACATCAAACATTTTATCCAACCTCCTACTGCAAAATTTTCTTATAAAGCTTTTTCACCTGTTCGCTCCATGTATCTAATGCATAATTTTCCCTCATGGATTGTTTCACCTTATCCCAGTTTGCCAACTTTTCATTATGCTCTGCCTTTGCCTTTAATATTTTATCAGCAAAATCTTCTACATTCTCATTCTGAAACCAATACCCATACGGAATCTTTAAATGTATCTGCGCAGAAATATCGCTCATGACCACGCTACAGCCGGAATATCCTGCCTCCACCACAGAATATGGTAATCCTTCCTCTCTGGACGGAGATAGAAATACATCAACAAAATTATACAGCGTAGCTACATCATTTCTGGCAGGAATCACTTTAATCCAAGAAGGCATTTCTCCCAAAATATCCACAATATTTTTCTCCACCTGCTCGAAGTTGGTGGACAACGATACAAGAAGTGAGTAACAATGACCCTGCTCCCGTAGCCGCTTCAAAGCTTTCACAGCCAAGTCTACTCCTTTTCTATAGAAATCAAAGCCAAAAATCAGGAAAACGCCCTCATTCTTCTCCAAACCGAAAGAATTTTCCGGCAATGTTTCGTAAGCATCCAGACGTGAAAAATTCACACCATTATCAATGGAATATTTTTTATTCTTAGGATAATCTCTCTCTAAGCTATGATAAACTGATTCACTGCAGGCTACCATAATGCATTTGCCATACAACATGCGCCGAAGAATGTTTTTACACGGATTTCCCGCTTTTTGGGAGTGGTTGTGCATATGCATCAGCACCGGAATACTGCTTCCAAAAGTTGCCTGATAAACAGCCAGATACTGTTGCATGGTAATAAAGTGAGTATGGACAATCTTTACATCTTTTTCCCTTATCAACCTACGTATCAGTGCAGCATCCTGTTTTCTATTCTCAGCAAGAAAATATATTTCTTCCCCCTGACGCTGCATCTCTCCAATCCAACTCATAGGCCCCTCGTTTTGGGCGTCTGCTGTAAACAAATAGATATTCTTTAATTCCTCCTCTTTGATCTTTCTGTCAAGACTTGCGAGAGAATCCATAAAATTCCCACGATAAGACGCTGCATAGTTCATAATATGTAAAATAGTTCCTGGCATATTGCTCATCCTTTCCCAATCACTTCAATCATTTATCTTTTTAAAATACGCTTAATTGTACCTGTCACCATTTCCAGATAATATTTGAAGGCATCTGTGAAAAAGGTACACATTACTGTACTGACTCCTACAACACCTACTGAAATCAGACCATACACCACAAATGCCACAGCCTGATTCTGGAATACCAGTCTGCTACACAATGCATCTGCCAAATACATCTGAATCAACATTCCACCGCACATTAGTGTCAGCAATATATACTGCTTTAATGGACTTGTGTTCAGACGCATACGGAACAACAAAATAGTCTTCAACAGGGACTGCACCAGATATGTCATAAAAGTACCTATAAAAATACCAAGCATACCAATCTTCATACCAAGAACTATAGATACCACCAGATTTACTACAGAACCTGTGATTGAAACATATTTATCATATTTAAAAAGACCGGAAACCTCCATGATGGACCAGAGAGGTCTGTTTATCACTTCAATAAAAAGATTCAAACAACAGATAAAAATAATGCTTTTAGCAAGCAGGAATTCCTCAGAGCCCAACCACAGCAATATAAATGAATCAATACAGCAATATACGCAGACGGAAGACAATGCTCCAACTACAAAAAACAAATATTCTAAACGGTAAAAGACCTTAGTACACTTTTCCTCGCTCTCTGTAACCAAAAGATTTCCCAAACTTGCACTGACACCACCGTATGCAATCTGGTTTGCCAGTTGTCGAAATACTCCAATTGGCAGGGAATAATTTGAATAGTACCCTACCTGAAGAGTATTCACCAGAGCTGAAATAAGCATATTATCTGTAGAACTTGTGATTTTACCCGAAAGCGCCTTAATAAACAGATTTCTAATATTAGCAAAAATCTCTTTTCTCTCATCCTTAGGAAGCATATCCTCATTCTTTTTAAGCCATGGATAATATCTGTCTACCACATATGAACGCACTAAATTTCCCAGAAATGTTATAAATATGGAAAAAGCAAGGTAAGCCACAAAATTGTTTGTAGCAAGCAGCACAACAATTTTTATAATTACCTCAACTGGCTTAATTGCCATACTAATCTTAGACTGAACATAACTTTTCTGATCAGCATTCATCAAGGAAACTTTATAAGAAAACAGATAGGACATAGATAAGTCCGCCACAAATAACATATATACCAGTCGAATATAAGCCTGAGAATAATCTATAGACTTCACTAAATAAGGAATCCATGGACATAATACCGCACCAATCACAAAAGTTGCTGTTGCTATAATTCTATATGCACTTTTAAACAACCCCATCAGCTGACGTACCTTTTTATGGTCATTTTCTGCCAGCGGTTTATAAAGATTATATACTATTGCCGTGCCAACACCAAGTTCTGCCATGGATAAAGCTGCAAGTACCTCTGTGAAAAGACCATTTAGACTGACTGCCTGCATTCCAAGACGACGCACCATGATGGTACGGATAACAAAATTCGACAACACTGTAACACCCTGCAGACATAATGCAAATATAATATTTTTAATACTGTTTTTTGTTCGTGCCACTTCCAGTCATCCTTCCTATTTTTTCTTTTTATGCTTCCATTCATGAAGTTTTCTTCGCACAAGAAATGCAGTGGCTGCTACAGGACGAAGCTTCCACATTTTATTTCTTTCCGCAATCTGATTTTCTCTGCCAGCCTGCCTGCGATATCCATAAAGAATATACAGCCTTTTAGCAAAAGAATACTCTATATTTTTAATCTGCTTTGATGTCAGTTTATCATACACTTTACAACAGGCATCGTAGAACATCAATTCACCCTCTACTTTTTGGGGACCAAAACTGATACGGACACCATCGTTAGTATTATGATAGATACAGAGTACCTCCGGTACAAAATCCACCTCATAACCTCTTTCAAGCAGTTTCAGTATAACTGTAGAATCCTGCTTACATGGAACAAGAGAGAAATTCCCCACTGATTCCAATAAGGACTTTTTCGCAAGCCACATAGAAGTGGATGCTATACAGTCATCTTCAATCGCCTCATACAAGCAGTTTCCTCTATGACGTTTTCTGATAACACAATCCACATGATTATTTTTTCCTATATGCTCTACATCACAATACACCAATGCAAGTTTATCTGAACTGCTTTTCAGAAACACATTCAATTGCTTTTCAATTTTTTCAGGATAATATTCGTCATCATCATCCAAAAATGCGATGTATTCACCTTTTGCAGCTTCAACACCTACATTTCTTGCACCAGCGCCTCCCAGATTCTGCGGATTCTGTATATAACGAATACGCTGATCCGATGCATATTTTTTCATAATCTTTCTGGTAGACAAACGATATTCCGACTCAGGAGGGTTATCATCTACTACAATAATATCCAGATTTTGGTATGTCTGTTTGAGAATACAATTAATTGCCCTTTCCAACGCATTGTTTCTGGAATAGGTAGGGATTACAACACTGACTAATACATCTTCTCTTTCACTCACTTTATTTATTCCTCCGATTCTTCAGCACATCCAACAATTTGTAAAATACCCAGGCTGCCACCAGCGATATTCCAAAAATCAAAAACGGTCTGGCAAAACCATATGCATAGTAAGCAACACTGTCAGGTACAATTATTTTGTCGGAAATTCTCTCCATTATTACAATAAGACTATAATGCACTATATAAATAAACAACGAGTAATCTGCACCGATTTTTGTAAGAAAAGAATTCTCCTTTTTCTCCGGCTGACATAACGTTAATAGGAAAATACTTGTTACAACCATCATAGAACCAAGATACATTTCCCTTCTCGCTACGAAAAACCACTCCACACACCCCAGAATCAAGCCAAGTAAAATAACCAGCTGACACTTCTTCGCAGTAAGTTTTTCCAAAATATGTTCCTGATTCTTATGCATCCAATTTCCCAGCATAAAAAAAGGAATACCAAATAACAAAAAATTACGATAATAAAGTTTATCGATTTCCACACCAAACAACACAAACAGATTTCCAAGCACCAAATGAACTGCAAGCAACACTGGAATTAACTTATAAAACAGACCATAAAAATCAAAATGATTGATTACCCAAAACAAAAGGTAACAATATAGCAGTGCCGAAGTAAACCACATGATATTCACAAAAGGATCCTGATTGAACACCAGCCAATCCACCATTGCTTTTCCATTAAACATCATATGAAATCTATTTGCCACGTCCGCAGTACTTCCATGAGAATCTCCAAAGACTGCAATAGCTACTTGCATCAAAAAATAATAAAAACAGCCCCCAAGATTAATCCAGAATATCCTCTTAATCTTTGCAGGCAGTTTTTTCTCTACCACTTTCCTGTCTTCTCCATAGCAAAAATAGCCTGAAACCATAAAAAACAGTGGTACCGCAAAGCGAATCATGGTCTGCAGGACTCCATCCAGTATATATAACGGAAAACGTGTATGAGCAAAGACCACTCCAAAACAAGCGATTCCTTTCCAAAAATTCAAATAATGATTTCGTTGCTTTTTAGCCATAGCTACCTCCTCTGAACCTTAAAAATATAAACATCATTTTCCTCGTTGATTCTCATTAGGAAAATGAACAGAATCACCATATGAAAGACTCCTGTATAATATCTGTAATTCATATAATTCACTTGCCATATAGCATAATACAGCATCATAATGAACAGGCTCAGAGCCTGATCACGCCCTTCCGTACTGCCATTTTTCAACATCTGATACAAAAGGTACAACATTTGTGCCAGTATAATTACCCCTCCCAAAATCCCTGTCGAGAAAGGAATATATAAAAAATAGACATCCATTGCTGTTGTTTCATACCCATATACCATACTTAAAAAACCAGAATTATCCATATACCCCATTCCATTAAGATAATTTCCATATTCTAAAAAAATAGGATAATTAATACTAAAATTCCCTTCTCTGTTTGACTCAAGCCAAATATCAGACATAACTCCAGTGGATATTAACAAAACGACTACACACAATGCAACTCCTCCACCAACCGAAAGAACAAGCTTCCAGTTTCTGGCTATATCGTATCTTTTCTTCAAGAGTCCGTAACACAAAAAAAACAATATAAGACTGAGGATTGCCGATCTAGATGCTGTTGATAAAAGCATATACAAAGTAATACAATCAATTCCTAAAACTGCTGCCACTAACGACCGTTTTGGCATTTTTCCCTGCTTTCGCCACTCACACCACAAGAAAAAAGAAAGCAATAGCAGATAGATACAATAATTTCCACAATAATTCACATCTCCCATACCAAACGGAGCACGAAATCTCTCTGACCTTGAAAAAATATTTACAAAATAAATGGGATTCACAAAATCACCCGTGTGTGTCAATGCGCACCAAAAAACAAACACTGCCATGGCCAGATAACTCATCTCCAGAAAAAGAAGATAACATGCTTTTTTATACACATATATACAAGTAAAAAAAGTGAATGCGTAAATTGCCATCAATTGTTCAAAATGGGTATCTGTGTAACTTTTGACATAGGGATTGATAAATACCACTCCATAAAGTATCGTATGAAGCACCAGTAGCCCCATCCCCACTGCAATTCTCTTGTTCCAGATTATTATTCCATCGTAAAAACAAAAGAAAATGATTGCTATAATATAGAGATACTTCACATTATACAAAACTCCCTTAAGAGGTGTATTGTCCACAATGGCCAACATAGACAACAGCATTGTTACACAATACAATCCCATAACCAGCTTTTTTTCTTCTATCGCTATCTTCACGTCCAAACTCTCCTATTACTTATCCTGCTCCCAGAAAAACTGAATCATTCCCTCAATCCCGTCTTCCTTCTTAATCATTTTCTCCAGTACCGGTCTTCGCTTCTCCACAAATTCCTCTAATGTGCCAATCACTCTCGCGGGTACTCCTGCCACAACACTTCCTGCAGGTACATCTTTTGTCACAATACTTCCTGCAGCTATGATACAATCATCTCCCACCTTTACATCATACATGATGGTGGCATCAGCTCCAATCATCACATTATTCCCAATCTGAATCTTCCCCATATAATAAGGACTATACATCTTTGAAAATTCTGCCCCGTATTTCGGATGATTTTTTAGCATATCTCCCGTCATATCATGAGTAATGAAGCGGACATTTGCCGACACCCATACATTATCTCCCATAGAAACCAGTATTGGCTCCGTCGGAAGTTTTCGCGGATGGTAGTAACAGCCATCACCCATATGGTAAAATATATTATTCTTCTTTATATATTCCGCGTTTTTATATGCATTTCCACGGGAATAAAGAAACATCTTTATTGCCGCCATCCTTACCTGTCCGCCTGTCAGTACCATTTTATAACCTCCATCATTCCCTGCTGATTTTATTTTCCTTTTAGCATTTTTTTCAATTTATCATACGTTCCATATCCCAGAAGCTTCTGAAGGGTCTGAATAATTTTGCGCTTCATTCCCTGACTCCCGGATACCCAGCTGCTGTTCATATAATGGACAGTACATGTTTTATCCGTAATATCTTCATGCCAATTATTCACATCAAAGCCACAGAAATATTCTATCGGATAAACAGCAATATCTCCTGACAGTTCCTGATATTCATTTCTATTTAAATCAACACCCTTCCTTTCCATAAGTTCGGAAAAGCCATCGTTAATCACAGTCATATCATAAGAACCATCCTCTTTCAGGAAATCGCGTTCAGAATAAGACTCTAAGAACTCACCTATATATGGATGTTCCTTTTCCACCGCAATAAAAGCAGTCAGAAGGCTTCTATCACTCTCAAACCCCAGTACCATGGATTTATCTTCCAAAAATTCCTCAAAAGACTTTTTTACCTCCACATCCGTGTCAAGATAAATTCCACCCAACTGATACAACGCTTGTATTCTGGCATAATCACTGACAAATGCATATTTTTTTGCTTCATAAGCCTGACGCACATAAGGAACTGACTTTGTGATATCAAAGTTCTTCTCATTCCACTCCATAAAAGTATAGTCAGGCATCTTTTCTTTCCATGTTTCTATGTAATCCTTAATGTTATCCGGCTTTTCGCCGTTGCCAAACCAGCAATAATGAACTATTTTGGGGATTTTTCTCATAATGACCTCTCATTCCCATGCTTCTGCATCGCCTTTTCATACATTGGAAGCAACTTTTCATAATGACCCTCTGCCATATAATGTTCCTCAAAAATCTCTTTGGAACGCTTACAATACTGCTCGTAATCCTTTGTCCCCGGACTTGGAAACTGCTCTAACACCTGGCGTAATTCTTCCACGTTTCCATGATGGAAAACCTTACCGTTACCATCAATCAGTTCCGGAATACCACCTAGTTCTGAACCAATCACCGGACGCCCCAGCTGTAATGACTCAATGGCAGAATATGGTCCGTTCTCATACCACTCCGAAGGCAGGATTACCGCTCTGGCATTCCCTACAATATCAGTTAATTCTTTACCACTCTTAAATCCAAGCAGTTTCACATTGGTCATGTTATGTTCTTTCAGATATTGTTCTATTTCTTCAAGACAGGGACCTGTTCCTACAACATAAAGAAGATTTTTTGTGTTTTCCACAGCTTTAATTAGAGTAAGCACTCCCTTTTCCGCAGACAATCTTCCAAAATATAAAAAGTACTGTTCTTTATCCTCCGCTTCTTCCACTTCCGGACACTCTCTGTCCAGAAAATTAGGAAGATGATAAACTCTTTCTTTGTCTATTCCAAAATCCCAAAATTTATTCCGATAGAACAGACTTGGTGTCAATATCACATCTATCGCATCGTAACTTTTTCTCCATTTGTGCAGATAGCCTTCTACCACATTAATACTACTTTTCAGTGCAGAATTCTTCACGCATTTCTGCTTCAGACAATTGAAATAGTGACCACCTTTACACTTTTCGCACAACTGTCCATGGGTCATCATCACATAATTAAGACAGAGCATTTTCAAATCATGGGCTGTGTAAACAGTAGGTATATCATATTTTTTCAACACATCAAGAATAGATGGTGATAACTGGTGCTGGAAAATATGAAGATGTGCAATATCAGGCTTTGTATCCTGTATCAGCTTTTCCAGCTTACGTTTCGCCTCCTTGGAATAAATGATATTCCTTGCTGCCCTAAGCTGCTGCTTCTTACTCATTCCACCATTATAATCTACAGCTTCCACAAAATACTCTGCATAGGGAGAATCAAAATTCTTCTCATCCTTCATGGAAAAGTCAATTACAGTGTGCCCTTTCGCCTCCAGCAGCCGCTTAAGCGCAAAGTAGTAGGTTTCACTGCCGCCTTTTATGTAAAAGAATTTATTCACCATCAATATCTTCATACTTTATTCTCCCTGCCTTGCAAAATCTATATTCCTATTAACGGTTCAAAAACACGTCCTCATACCGGTCCACAATATAACTCCAGCTGTAATCATTTTTAATACGCTCTTTTGCTTTAACACCCATTTCAGATATTTCCTGAGCAGTCATAGCATCCGCTTTATGAATGAGAGCTGCAAGTGCTCCTTCTTCTTTACTCCAGTAAAGAGCCCCATCCTCACCTACTTCACGGTTAAATCCCACATCAAGCAGCAGATTCAAATCTGTACTTCCTAAAGATTCCAAAAGACTTGGATTTGTACCTCCGACTTCGTGGCCGTGAAAATATGCATATGCATTTTCTCGAAGCTTTTTCAACAGTTCTTTATCATACACGGTACCCACAAACTTAATTCGCTTATCCTGATTAAAATGTGTGGTACTCAGCAGAGAATCATAAAAGCTGTTATTTTCTACATTTGTAATTAGTACAAAATCTTTCTTCGTATCAGACTTGATGAACTCTTTTACCATTGTTTCAAAGTTATTTTCCGGCACAAATCTGCCTACTACCAAATAATATTCACGGGCTTTGACACCTTTTTCCTGATACCAGTCATTCAAAACCTTCGCATCATCTGAAAGCTGTGATTTCACTGTATCCGAACCATAAGCTATAAATGTGGTTTTAGGCTGGTATTTTTCATAATCTTCGTGAATATATTTTTCAATTGCCTTACTGTCACAAATCAGTAAATCGGCATGTTTTACCATTAAACGTTCAGATATTTTCCAATATTTTCTTACCGGTGCACTCCATTTAGCACGTTTCCACTCATGTCCGTCCGGATTTACATACACCTTCCCGCCAAGTTTATGTACCTGTTTTACATAATGATTGAAAAACGGTCCAATCCTGCAAGCAAGAACGTATACAATCGGCTGTTCAATTTTATTTGCCTTTATATAATCAATACATTCCTTAAAAGCATCTAAATCATAAAATATTGCTCTGGCAGGACCCAGATTCTTCCACTTAATACGAAAACATCTGGCACCATTGTAGGTAAACTCCTTTTCGGTCTGCTCCGTCCAGTCCTCCGGTTCTACTGCACATGATACATGGTACTTAATATCATCTGATTTTTGAAAAAAAGTAAGTCTGTCAACAAATGATTCGAAGCCGCCGTAAGCTGCCGGAATTCCCTTTGAACCTATGATAAATACATTCTGCACTGTCTTGTTCCTCTCAATTCTTTTTTCTAAAACTATTTTTCATATACTCCGAAGTACATGCCAAATTCCTTACGGAAATAGCGACCGCCTTTCTGAATATCCATATCCTTGATTACTGCTCCGGTAATTGGAATTTCTTTTTCCTGTAATAGCGTCATAACCTGCTTTGCCTGACAGGTTCTGCTGGTTTTTGCAGAAAGTACCAATACAACTGCATCAGCCTTTTCAGCTACACACAAAGCATCAGGCACATAAATCATAGGTGCGGTATCCACCAGAATATAATCATAATCCAGTTTTAGCTGTTCCAAAAGTTTCGAAAATACCTCACCACTAAGCAGTTCCGGTGCATTCATAGCTGTTTCTATACAGTAAATTCCGGCGGTACCTTCTTTCTCTACTATAATATCTTCTAACTGAGCCTTTCCGGTCAGGTAAGACTCCAATCCCTTTTGATTGGCGTCAGCGCTATCCGCTGCCCTCCATTTAGGGTTACTCAAATTTGTATCCAATACAATAACTTTCTTGCCCGCTTTCTGTAAACTGTCTGCAGCCTTTTGTATAAATGTATATTTGTTTTCCTTTTCTGTAGCACTAACAAAATCAATTATCTGAGCATCTGGTTTTTCAAAAAACAGTCGGGAACCAAAATTCTGATATGCTGCTTCCTCAAAAGCTGCATTCTTGGCCTTAGAATCAGGAAGCACGCCCAAATTTTTAAGGCACAATTTATCCGTTACCTTATTTGGATTGTTAAACTTCGTATTCGCAAAATAACTTACCAAAACAGCGAAGCCGGCTAAAGCCACACCTGCAAAACCTCCCAGTAGCATAAATTTCAAACTGGAAGAACTTCCTGCATTAGAAGGTTCTGTCGGGATATACGCTTCTTCATATACCGTAGGTGCTGTGCAACCCATAATTTCCAATGCACGTGCCGCTGAAACTGTTACCAATTCATCAGACACCTTTTTTGCCCATTCCGGATCTGGGAATGTCACACTTATCGCAAGCATACAAGTTTCTGTAGGTACTGTTTCCGAGATACAATTTCTCAGTTCTACGTAAGACATATTTAGATTCAAGTTTTCAATAACCTGTTCCAACACAGGTTTGCTCTCCAAAATCTCAATATAATTATTAATCACTTGCTGTCCCAGACCTATACCCGCTGAAGACGGAACGGAAACCTCCACACCTGTAACATACAGCTTAGTTGTTGCCGAATACATAGGTGTAGGTGTTGTCACCACACCATAACCATACCCTGCTGCCGCAAAAATTGCCCCCGCAAGGACCATTATCCACAACTTCTTGATTAACAAGCGGACAATCTCCGCCACACGTACCACAATGACTTTGTTTTTCTGATTTTTTTCCATTGATTCCTCTCCTTATCAGGTAACCCCATTTTTATAAATATTACTTTTGAATATCAAAATATCCATCAAGCTTACCTTGATGGATACTATGATAATAGGCTTTTACAGCC
Source organism: Lachnospiraceae bacterium (assembly GCA_045126515.1). GTDB lineage: Bacteria > Bacillota > Clostridia > Lachnospirales > Lachnospiraceae > RUG11237. Next base: position 34,074 of record JBGVOM010000110.1, on the reverse strand, counting down.
AACCATCCTGATGAAATTTTCTTAATATAAAACTCACACTATTGTTAAAGCTATATACCTTAACGCTGATAATCTTAGTGCAATTACCCATCTTTTTTAATGTCTTTAATATACCATATTTGGATAATTTTGGTCAAGTGTTTTGTAACATATAATATAAAGTTTCGTAACAATTTAACCCTTTTATCTTTAACTTACTTCTTTCCGCTCCATTCTCTTCGATATTCAGAATTCATTCTTTTACTTCTTTTAGCAGTTCCTTTACAAAAGCCTGATAATCTTGCATCGTCGTACATTTTGGCGCATAATCAATCAATAGCTGTTTGTTCGTTTGTGCTTCCTTCGTCTTCACACATTCACGGATTGCGGTCTGAAATAGCTTTGTCCCCATAGAATCTGCTAATTGTTGTAAATCATTCTGCACCGTCTTTTCAAGATTGGATCTGCCTGCAAACTTCACCAACAACAAACCTGCAATTGATAATCCCGGGTTCTGTCTTCTCTGTACAGCACGTATCGTATCACTTAGCTGTTGCAATCCCTGCATTGCATACGCATCCGCTGTGACCGGAATTACAACCTGGTCTGCAGCAATCAGACAATTATATAAAATAACATTCAAAGACGGAGCCGTATCAATTACAATATAATCATATCCCTCCAGTTCATCCACCGCATCCTTCAATCGATATAGACCTTCCACATCGCCATCCAGCATTTTCTCTGCTTTACTGAGTAATGGGTCTGATGCCACAATATCTCCATTAGGCATATGCTGAATAGCCTCCTTTAACGGTAACTTATCCGAATCCACCATTACATCATACAAAGTTGCCTGGTCCTCAATAAGTGCTTCATATGTACTTGTACTATTTCCCTGGGGATCTGCATCAATCAGCAAAGTCTTCTTTTTCTTACTTAATATTCCTGCTAACGTTGTCGCTGTTGTTGTCTTGCCAATACCGCCTTTTTGATTTGCTACAACAAATGTTATTGCCATGTTTCTTCTCTCCTTCTCTTTCGCACACAATAAGTACTTAATTAAAAACCAATCTGTCCATTTATCTCTTTATTCACCACGTAAAACACGGTCTGTTCTTCCGGCTTCACATAAACATCTACTTCCATAATATCCTCATCTTTTATTCCTTGCTCAAGAACTGCTTTCTTAATCAGATTTAGCAGTTCATCGTCTGAACGCTCTTTTCCCTGATGCTGAATCACAATTCGTTTCTTTGCTGTTGCAAAACCTCCCGCCTGACTTTGTGCCCGTTCCACACTGCATTTACGTGCCATATTTATATCCTCCTATTAAACTTACTCGTAACTGTTCAGAACCCTGAAGTTACCCGAACAGTATTATATCACAACATACATTCTTTTACCACCGTACCAAAAGACCACATTACTGATATTAAATCAATACTGTGGTCTTTTTTATCCCTCTACAATCTTTGCAAAAACTCCTTGATTTCATCAATTCCTTGATCATAACAAACATTTTCAACTGCAATTCTGACATTTCCAAACATCCGCTCGAACTCATCATTGTAACTGTATCCAGACAAATCCTCCACCAGACTGTCCACTCGATCCAAATCAAATTCCTCCAAGGAATACAATAACTCTGTTAATTTTTCCTTCAAAGTATCTCTCTCCAGATACTTCTTCACAAGTTCATTCTTCTGCTTCAAATATGGATACAACTGAATTTTTATATCACGATACATTTGCAACAATCCGGACGTTCCTGATACAATTGCTGATAAATTCTTATCTTTACCTGCTTTTTCAAGCGAACCTGCCATATCAGAAAGCGCATTTGCACCAATCAATTTTGACACACTTTTCAAAGCATGTAATTCAATCATATAATTTTTCACATCTCCATGTCGTGCATAGGATGCAATTACATCCGCCTTATTCTCTGCGGTTCGACAGAACGTTTCAACCAATTGCCAGAACATCTCTTCTGAACCACAATACTGCAATGCAGTTTCTGTATCAAGAATTTTGATATCTTTCATACTTATCTGCTTAATTTCTTCAATGTCACTACTTTCCGGCTCCGAAACCGTCTCTGTCACATTCTGCGCGTCATTTATATACAGCCACTTCTTAAGAATTCGAATCATTTCACTCATCTCGATTGGCTTTGCAATAAAATCATCCATGCCCTCCTTCAAAAAAATTTCTCTCACTCCACTAACCGCATTTGCCGTCAATGCAACAATTGGCACTTTTCCAAAACGCTCGCCCGGTAAAGCACGTATAAGCTTTGTTGCTTCAATTCCATCCATGCCCGGCATCATATGATCCATAAATATCATATCATATTCCTTTTGCTTTACCATTTGTATAGCATCTGGTCCGCTACTTGCTGTATCAATCTGCATCTGCAACGGTTGCAACAAACCAATTGCAACTTGTCTGTTCATTGCATTATCATCCACAATCAAAATCTTCGCATCCGTTGCTGTAAAGACTTCTTCTTTGTTTTCCACTTCCTGCAATTTAGGTACATTTTGTGAAATAACGGTCTGTGGTATCTCAAAGATAAATACACTACCCTTTCCATATTCACTTTCCACACGCAAATCACCATTCATCAACTCAACCAAAGCTTTCGTTATCGCCAACCCAAGACCGGTACCTTCAATTCTACGATTTCGTTCACTATCCACCTGTTGAAAGGACTGGAACAATCGTTTCAAATCTTCCTCTTTGATACCGATTCCTGTATCTCGAACACTCACTTTTAAGATAATCTGATCTTCACTGCGTTTCTCATAATCCACCCATATTCCAACAGAACCCTCATTGGTAAATTTAATGGCATTATTGGCAAGATTAATAATCATCTGTCGAATTTTCACATCATCTCCATGCAAATACTTTGGTATTCTGTGATTCACCATAAATCGCAATTCCAGTTTCTTATCTTCAATTCTGGTAACCAGTATATTCTCTGCATCTACCAACAACGCATCCAGATCATATGCTGCTTCATGGATTTCCATCTTTCCTGATTCAATTTTTGAAAAGTCAAGAATATCATTGATAATTGCCAGCAAGTTCTTTTCTGCATAATGCATCTGTTTGAGATAATTTCTCTGCTCCTCTGTAAGCTGATCTCTCAATACGATTTCTGTAATGCCAATAATTGCATTCATCGGAGTACGTATTTCATGACTCATATTGGCAAGAAACGTAGACTTCGCCTTGTCCGCGGCTTCTGCTTTTTCTTTTAGTTTTATCTGCTCTAGCATCTGCTCATGCAATACATTGGTAGCCTCCACCAATTCAATTTGCATCTCTGTACGAGTAACTGCATTGCTTATCTGACTAAATACATAGGTAAATACCTCTAAATCTTCCGAATCCAAAACCGTTCTTTCTGCAGGCATTATCCAGCTGTCCCGCATCATAATGTAGCAAATAAAGATACTTACAAGCTTCTCTTTCTCAAAGATTGGAATTGCAATAAAGGAAAATACTCTTCCTTTTTCAAAAATAGATAAAATCTTTGAGTACTCGTCATGTCTGGTCCCATCTTTGGAAATCACAAATCCATAAGGATGTTTTTTGAAATACTGTACTATCTGCTGCAACTCTGCATCCGTAACCTCATACTCCAAATCGGAGTAGAGGATTTCATTTCTATCAGGCTTGCACCGAATGGCACACACCCGGTCCACAGAATAATTGCTCTCAAAGATTGGTATGAGTTTATCTACACTCTCCTTTATCCCACTCCCCATTGTATTTGTCATCTTTTGCAAAACATTGAAAAAACGTACCGTACGAATCATACTCTTCATATGATCTTTTTCTCCATCTACGCGAATTTTCTCTAATACCTCCTGCAATGTAATTTCATGCAGTTCCATTTTAGGAAAGCGCATACGATCTTCGTCAACCATCTCTCCCAACGCAACTAATGCACGCTGCTCCTTTGCTGCAAAGTTATGTTTCTGACAAAACCGGAGAAAATCCCCTAAAATAGTTTTTGCAGTATCTTCATCTCCTATTTTTCGATACAAATCTGCCACTTCCATGGCATACTCGGGATAATTCAAAAATTTAGAGCCCGTAGAGCGATTCATATAAAAATATGCCTTTGCAAAGAACTGTTCCGCCTTTTCATATTCGTTATTACGCTTTGCCAACATCCCTTCCAGTAAATAAAGCAAAAACATACTGTCATCACTATATCTTTGTTCTTCCTCGCCTTCTTTTCCCAGAATATGTCCCAGATATTGCTTGGCACGATTAAAATACAAATAAGTCTGTGCCATAATTCCTCTTCTAAAGCAAACCAATGCAATCAATCCTAGTAATTTAGACATATTACAGGCACGTATGGTACTTTGGTGCAGGATACGAAGAATACTGGAAGCCGTCATCAGATATGCATTGGCATTCTCATAGTCTTCCGCAATAATACAATTAATACCCATGTTATATAAAGTTTCAATTACATCATCACTATTCCCGTACTGTGTAAACAAAATCAATGCCCGATTGTAATACTCCTGTGCCTCCACGCATCGTTCCAATCCACAGTTGCTGTATCCCATACCGTTGTATATTTCAGCTTCCATGATTCTATCATTCTGCGATTTTGCGAGTTTAAGAGATTTCTCATAAAAATGCAGACATACATCAAAATAACTATGAATCGATGCCAGCATAATATTTTTACAATAGGCATCATTCAAAAATTTGTAATTTTTGAGTTTCTTTCCAATTTCAATTCCTTTATTAACATGCTTTATGCGTTCCTCAATTCCCTCAATTTTCTCAAAAATATGGTAATCGCTGTCATAACTATAAACATAAATATGTGCCAAGTGATTCCAAAATCCCCGTTCCTCACACCATGCAATCAATTCTTCCGGAACATCTGTATCCTTATCGGATATCCATAGATTCTTCCATCCTGAATACCGAGACATATTATCCAACAGTTCACAACGTCTGACCAAATTTACATTTTCAGATCTATTCGCTATTTCTTTTGCCTGTTTCAAATATTCCTGCATCTGTTCCAGGTTTCCACTACACATATGTGCCATAATCTTAACATGCAAACATTCACCCAGCAGACGCATATATTCTTTTTCATCATCTTTTGGAAGCAGCTTTTCTAACATTTCAGCCAATACAAGGGCGTAGGAATAGTCTTCCGTACATAAACTGAGCCAGCAATAGGTCCGAAGGCTTTTCCAATATACTTCTCTTGGTATCTCCTCATTGGCTATTTCCCCATGCTCCGTAATTGATTTCAAATAGTACCTTGCCTGTTCAAACTCAAAAAACTGCAGCATATCATCCAATATTTGCAAATCACGCTCAAAATCTATCTGAAATTTGTCGTTTTCTTCAAATATCACATCATTTTTTTCTATAAATGAACTGTGTCCAACGATTTCTTTCTCTGTACACATACGTTCAAAATCATTTACACAATCTGTAGCAAAAGGAAGAGTTTCTCCCATTGTGTCCATGATAGCAAAAATCTTTACATTACTATTCGAATTCAAATATAATTCTTTGATTACCCACAAAGCAGAGGAGCCCGCCTGATTAATCTCATCTAAAATCATTACGAATGGCGTTCTCTCAGCAATCTTTTCAATAATACGAACCAAAGATTCCCGAAACATCTTTGTCTCGTATTCTATCTCTCCAAGCAATTGTGGTTCCGGACGCACAGCCTTACCGGTATGTAAATAATTCTTCAACATTTCCCGGTGTATAGGATATACATTTGCAACCTCAAACAGAATATCCAGGTTTTCATCGCTTTTCCCATATTTTTCCCAACAGCTTTTTATAATATCCAAAAAAGGTTCATATGGTCTACGCATCTGCTTTGCAGAATATTTGTGATAATACACAAGAAATTCATACCCCCCCAGATGCAATTGCTCAATATCATCCCGACTAATATTTAATGTATGATTGTGTTTCATTAAAAACAATTGTTTAAAACTTTCATTCTGAATCAATGCATCGAAATATTCCGAAAAAAAGCTCTTTTCTTTTTCCATAATATTCCCCCTTATATAGTCTTTGTCTCCCCAAAACCAGTCCACTAAATTTATTATACCTTGCTTTGCTTTCTTTTACAATATTTTACTACCACAGGTTTGTGTTATTGCTTTTTAGAACATGGAAAATTATTCTCATTATTTCAAATCTTCCTCTCTGAATTGTTTCAATGTCATCCAAAATCCCATGGCAGACACGAATACAATGATACCTATTCCCAAAGAAACCGGATAACCTGTACTTTGCATTTTCCCCTTTATCAGAAAATAAGCTGCCGTCCAGGGATAGAGAGCCCCAAAGTCCTGATTACAAATGGCTGCACTTCCCATAGCAATAACTGCTGAGGCAATCACAGGTGCCACAAAACCTTTTGTTTTCTGTGCAACATAAGCAAACGGGGAAGCCATTACAAACATAAGCATACTGCTAAGCAAAAATTTTAACAGCCATCTGCCTGCAACCATCAAATGATATCCCTCCAAACCAAAAACAAGATGATATCCTCCCAAAAGAATGAATATTCCCACCCATGTTATAAAAGTGAGCATAGTAGTCCAGAGAAACAGGGCACAAAATTTGCTAAGTAATAATTTTATTCTTGAAACAGGTATAGGCAAAATGGTTTTTAATGTACTTTCTGTATACTCGCGACTGAATAAGTATGCGGCAATTACCACATATATTATCATATTGGTTAACAACATCATATACAATAAACTACTATCGTAAATATCATCTAATGTGAAAACACGTTCCGGATATTCAAAATGGATTTGTAAAGCTTCTATAAGCATCATAAATGGCGTAGACATAACACCTAAAACACTGATAAGCACCATTTTTGAATGTTTTAACTTTAATAATTCACAGTAAATAAGATTAAGCAATGCTACCACCTCCAATCAATCCTGAAAAATAATCCTCTAAATTTTCTTCATCTGTATTTATCTTTGCTACCAACAACCCGTTTTCTACAAAAGTTTTATTGATTTCCCCCGGATTACAAGTTAAGTCATAAACTTTTATTGTATTTCCTTTTATTGTATAATCTGTAATCCGGTGCTGGTTTTCTAATATTTTTGCCGCTGTTTTTCCGTCAGATAATTCAAATTCAATATATCTGCGATTGCGCTTATGAAGTTCTGCCATGTTAACTTCCTCAAGCAGACTCCCCTGATGCATCACACCAATAATATCCGCAATCTGTTCAATCTCACTTAAAACATGACTGGAGATAAAAATAGTAATGCCTTTGTTATGGCTTAATTCATACAAAAATGACCGAATTTCTGAAATTCCAATAGGATCCAGTCCGTTTATAGGTTCATCAAGTATCAGTAATTCTGGCTCATGCATAATTGCCGCCGCAATGCCAAGACGCTGCTTCATTCCCAAAGAATAGTCAGCAAACACTTTTCGTGTTTCCTTATCTAATCCTACAACCTGTAGTGCCTCCTGTAGCTTTTTTCCATCCATCCCCCCATGCAGTCTGGCAAGGATCTGCAGATTTTCATATCCTGTCAGATTATGATAGAAACCCGGTGTTTCAATTATAGAACCGATTTTTCTATAAATTGTATGTGGCTGCTCTTTATAGTTTGTGCCAAACAGACAGATTGTCCCTCTTGAGGGGTGAACCAGTTGCAACATCATTTTCATTGCTGTAGTTTTCCCGGCTCCGTTTCTGCCAAGCAAACCATAAATTTTACCTTTTGGTACATGAAGATTGATGTTATTAACAACATTCACTGTTCCATACTGTTTGGTAAGGTTTATTGTTTCAATTGCGTATTCCATAATCCTTATTCCTTTCTGCGTTTTTGTTTTTTGTTTGAACCGCAGCTTTATTATCTGTATTTCTTTAACAAATGCCAAGAAACTTATCGTCACACTGAAAAAAAGCTCTGACACGTATCGTATCAAAGCCTTTTTTCAAGGGTTTATGATGTTTTTTACTCTGTTTTGCTCCACACTTAATCACTCTAAAATATATGACAAATCATCTTTTGCCCTGTATTTTGCTGTTGTAAAACTTCCATCATTATTTCGCTCAATTACATCAATCTCAAGATCCGATAAATCAGCTTTTCCAGTAACTTCGTCAGTCACGGATGTTGCCCAACTACTAACTTTAAAATCCTTCTCATCTTCTATCATATCTTTTATATATCCTGTTCCTCCATTCATCACATACCCCTCTTCTTTGATATAACAACTTCCAAAATCAATCCATCCATTTTCATCCGGAGTGGCAGTGAGTACCGTCTCTTTATCAAGAATAAAATATTTATCAACATTATCCTTTGTAATATCATCGGTAAATTTCTGAATTTTATCCCAATCTACATCTGATGTCGTTGTTTCCCCATCTGATGCCGATGCTGTCTTTTCTACATCTGACTCCAATGTTTTGATATAGGCTTCTGCAGCTTCCGGATCTGCTTTTTGAGTATCTAATGGCAAATTAAATAGTGCATTTGTTCCTTCATAAGTTGGATTCTTACTATAAGCGCCACTTTGAGCGTCCATTTGAAACGCACTGTTTTCATTCCCGAAACTATCTACAACTCCAATCTGCACACCACGCTCCGCAAACATTTCCAGATTATCACATTCTATCAATTCATAAATCACACCATCCTGCTGAAACCACGTAAGAAATACATTCATTGTCCCATTATTTGCCACAGAAAAATCTACTCCATTAATCAATGGAGAAACGCAGAAGTTTCTATATTCCATCTCTGTTCCATCACTTTTTGCGACTGCTACTGCTGCATAGGTATGAGTTTCATTCAATTCCGATGCCGTATCTTCTGGTACATATAACTCTAAATTTTTCCCTGATACAAGCCCCAGCAATGTAATATCATAGCCATTACTGCTTTGGGTTTCATTTATCAAAACCGCTTCATCACTTTTAAATGCTTTCATCAACGCTCCATTATTTGAAACAACCTCTGCCACCTGAGCGGGACTTAAATATCGGTATGCCGCATACGCCGTAACACTACCTGCCACAATCATGCAAACACTTGCTGCTACAATAGCTGATTTTCTTATTCTGTTATTACTTTTCATACGATTATTCTCCTTTGCCTTCACTATAATCTGACGATTCAACTCTGGGCTTGGAGCTTTTCTATTAGATAATACATCTTTTATTAAAGCATCAAAATTATCACTCATGAAAATATTCCTCCAGTTCTGATTTTAAAATCTTTCTAGCTGCATATAATCTACTTTTTATGGTACCGATTGGAAGATGCAGTATTTTTGCAATTTTTTCTTGTGGTACCTCTTCCATATAGTATAGAAGGATTATTATTTTATACTTCTCCGGCAATTTTTCTATTGCTGATTTTAGAACTGCTGATTTCTCATCCTCCAAAACACTATCTCTTTCCTCATAGGCTATATCAGTACTAAAATTCTCTACTAAATCTAACGTAGGCGCAATTCTGTTTCTCCATGCCCATTTTCTTTTTGTGTTTTTCCAGATTCGAATGCTTATAGACAACAAATAACTTTTCATATTTGCTTCTTTATCTATGCGTTCTATTACCTCTACCGCTGTAAGAAATGTATCTTGGTATAAATCCTCTGCAAGCTCTTGTCTTCCTGCTAAATGCAGGCAGAAAGTATAAATATCTTTTCCGTAAGCCTCAATACAGCTTTCCAGTTCTTTCATCGTCATGTTTCTATCGTTTCCTTTCCTAATTGCCATGGCAGAGGGAATCTGGTATCGCGAATTCCATCTTCCCTTACATCTATACATTGTAATAACTTGACTTTTGGTTCGATATATTTATAAAAAATGCCCAGAGAGTTACAACTCTCTGGGGTTTCTTGTCATTCACAGCTGACTAAACTGAGGCTAGTTACCGACTACTCATCTTCGTCTAACCACTTGCAAATGTGATAGGCAAACAACTTACATAAGCTTATATGTTCTATTACTATTTCCTCCAATTGATTCAATATCTTTCATTTCGCTCAACAATGCCCTTGTTCTTGCAGGACTTAAACCAATATATTCTGCTATATCCCTTGTTTTTGATTCTCCATTTTGCTTAAGATAAAACCTGATTTTTTCAATGTTTTCCATCGTTTTCTTCGCTTGTTTTTTATCGCTTGTTTTCTTCGCTTGTTTTTTCACAAACGAAAGCGACAGCACCGTTCTATCCGGGTCAAATCTTTCTTCAATGACCGGTTCTTCCCAGCCTTCATCTGCCCAAACATTAAAAATATTCGGCACACCACTTCCGGCACGTTCACCAATATTGATAAGATTAAACATTTTCATAAGCGCCTTGTTTCGCGGGTCGGATTCTCCGCCAAGACGCATCTGCTTTTTACCTGTTCTGACATAACCAGGATTTGCCAAAACCAGCTTGTCCGGCTCTTTTCTGATCACGACACCACGCAAGCCATGATAATCTGCATTAATTAAGCAGTTTGCCAATGCCTCACGGAGTGCCTTGTGTACCGGAGTATCATCAACACGTTCACCACCGGACATTTTAAATGGCACTTTAACATCCTTAATAATCTTGTTATAAACCCTAAAATAAAAGTCGCACACATTTCCGGACCATTCGCCGGAACTGGACTGCAGTCTGTCACTCCAACGTATTGTAGGGTCTAATTCTTCTCTGTAATCCAAGAAATACTCAGGAAAGTGTCTCACAATGTTATACTCATCCCCAAACATCAGCATACCTGCTGCCGTAGGATGCAACTGTCCATCTTCATCGGAAATTGCAGCTGCACCAATGCTTCTCAAATACTCATAGTCATTCAAACGTTCAAAGGGATGTCCCTCTTTTAAAGAACGGTGACTGTTACGATATCCATGAATAGTATCATAATTCAAATCTTCCATAGGAACTTTATCCAACACTTCCATATCCATGGTTCGCTCGGTCTGGTCACGAAGCATAGTCTTTACCTGTAATCTAGTACAATGATAATCACCTTCGTAATTTCTACGGAATGTGCCATTGAAAATATCATTGTTGATGTACACCGGCTTCTGTTCCCTCTTTGCCATAGGCACATAAATAACCATGATGACATCCTTATTGTTACCAACTTCATAAGTCTGCACATCATCTTCCGATAACAGATTGATATTTACTTTCTTGGAATTATTGATAGTATCCCAGAAATCCTTACGCAACTTGGGTGCATTCTGAAGACCAGTCGTTTTCCAACTACCATCTTTTTCTTCTTTGACGCCAAGGATAATGACACCACCATAGCAGTTTGCAAAAGCAGAATAAGTGTCCCACAAAGAAATTGGCAAACCACCATTTGCTTTTTTCACTTCTCTTCTGTTGTCTTCTCTGTATTCATCAAATTGTGAAAGGTCAAAAGTATTTTCCAATTTCATCATCTCGCTTTCTGTTTCATAACGCTGTTCCTTATCATAACATATTATTCAATATCTAATATCACTTTTTCCATAGAAAAATTTTTTTCTTTAATTAGAGTTACATAATTTAAATCTTACTCATAATAATTATCAAATACATTATACCCAAACAAAGTGTTTATGCCAATATATTTTTCATAGGCTTAATTCAATGATTGTAGCAACACGCCCTGAACCTACAGTACGTCCACCTTCACGTTATCTGAATAGCATTTTTTGATGTATTTTCTATGTTTTTTATGGCTGAAATCCGCATATTTTCGTTGATTTTATATGGTGTGTTTTTATTTGCATGATTTCTTGGCACCGTTTTGGCACCGAATATGACTTATACTTAATAGTATATATTCTGCAAAACATATCTCGACTCCAACTATAGCAATTAACAAACAAGGTGAAAACCAAACCATCAATGTCAAATAGTTGTAATGCAAAATATATGGAACTAATGCCATTATAATAGCTATTATTGCGGCAATAAACACTTTCATTCTTGTATACCTTCTTCTTTCTCTGTGCTCAAATAACAAAATCATTACATAAAGTTCAACAAGACAACTAATAACACATAACAAATCTACAAGAGAATTACCTTCCATCCAAAAACCAAGTTTAATACTTTCTCCTTGCATCATACGATATATACCATCGGCTGCTTTTGTAGACGCTGAACCGCAAATATTGGATAATACAAAAACAGCTTTTCCATTTGCCCTTCCAATATAAGCTTGCGATGAATAATTAGGATTGTTTCCGCTATGGCAAAAATAATCATCATATAGATTCCAACCTGCAAAATAGTGTTGTTCCTGTTCTATAGGATATGAATGTGAATCTGTAATAGCTCTTTCTAATTTATCTGTTCTTTCTGCTGACTCCATCTCCAATATTCCCATCTGGGCTTTCATCCAAAGTGACAAATCCGCTGTATTAGAAACTAAATATCCTGCCGCAGTATTGCTATAAAAAGTAGGAGCATCATACTTTCTCACTCCCATAAATGCATATCTATGCCCCTGTGCTAATTGTTCTAATTTAGTATCGTCAGTTCTGAAATAGCTATTTGTCATTCCCAATGGTTCTAACACATTTTTCTTTACATATTCCTCATAGGCCATCCCTGATATTTCCTCAATAATTAGCGCTAAAACATCATAGTTGATAGTAGCATAATTATGTACTGTTCCCGGTTCATTATCCAATTCCACAGTTTGAATCCCTTTAACTGTATTTTCTAATAATTCCACATCATTTACTGTTCCTTTTGGCAAATTTGCAATCGTCCATGTCGGAATACCACTCGTATGACACAACAACTGCTCTATTCTAATATCTACATATTTTCCTTTATATGTTGGCTGAAACCATGCTAAGTAATCTTTAACAGAATCCCCTCTATCTAGCTTGCCATCCTGTTCTAAAAGCAGAACTGCAAGTGCCGTAAACGCTTTTGTGGTTGACCCCAATTCACATCTAACTTCACTTGTCATACCTATCTTTTCATCTTTATCTGCATAGCCAATATTAATATAATATTCTTGCCCACTATCTAGTACAACTACCGACATTCCAGGCACATTGCCAATTTCGCATACTTTTTTAACATAATCCTCTGCACTCTCAATTGTATACACATTTCCATCATAATGAATAACTAAACAACTAATAAAGCATATACATATAATCCCAATAATTGTAACACGAGCAATTCTATATTTCCTCTTTTTCATAATTTCTCCACATATTCGAGTTTTTACCTTTCAAAATATTATACCATACCAGCTAACTTAATTCATCCACTATCTCTAAAAATGCGAATCATACCACTCCGCACATCATCACACAAATATCAACTCTTTTAATACAATCTCCTCCGCAGTACTTTTCACATTATTCATAAATCCTCCCCACCTTATCTGATCATATGCTTTAAGTTCTTCCGTAATCCCAGCACCAGCTTTCATCTGCTCCACAATAAGCTCCATTCTCTCATGGCAATCCTCATCAACCTCATGCAGGTGCTCATTTAATTTCCCATCCATGAGAAGTCTGATTTCTTTGTTGATTCGGATATTCGTTGGAGTTTTTCTTTTCGCACTGTTTTGGCACCGCTCACACTCGATTTTATCATCTCTGCACGTAAAAAGGCTCCCGAGGAAATCCTCGGAAGCCTTAAATTTACTGTATTTCTATCAATTATTCAATGATTGTAGCAACACGACCTGAACCTACAGTACGTCCACCTTCACGGATAGCGAATGTAAGACCCTGTTCCATAGCTACTGGATGGATAAGTTCGATAGTCATTTCTACGTTATCACCTGGCATACACATTTCTGTACCATCTGGTAAGTTACAAACACCAGTTACGTCAGTTGTTCTGAAGTAGAACTGTGGTCTGTAGTTGTTGAAGAATGGAGTATGACGTCCACCTTCGTCTTTTGTTAATACGTATACCTGAGCTGTAAATTTCTTGTGGCATGTTACACTGCCTGGTTTACATAATACCTGTCCTCTTTCGATATCTTCTCTCTTGATACCACGAAGTAATGCACCGATGTTATCACCAGCCTGAGCTTCGTCAAGAAGTTTACGGAACATTTCGATACCTGTTACAGTAGTCTTCTGAACTTCTTCTTTGATACCAACGATTTCAACTTCTTCGTTTACATGAAGAACACCACGTTCTACTCTACCTGTAGCAACTGTACCACGACCTGTGATTGTGAATACATCTTCTACTGGCATAAGGAATGGCTGATCTGTTGCTCTCTGTGGATCTGGAATGTGTTCGTCAACTGCTGCCATTAATTCCATGATCTTGTCGCCCCATTCGCTGTTTGGATCTTCAAGTGCTTTTAAAGCAGATCCTTTGATGATTGGGCAGTCTGTGAAGTCATATTCTTCAAGCTGTTCTGTGATTTCCATTTCTACTAATTCAAGTAATTCTTCGTCGTCTACCATATCACATTTGTTCATGAATACAACGATGTAAGGAACACCTACCTGACGAGAAAGTAAGATGTGTTCTTTTGTCTGAGCCATAACACCGTCTGTAGCAGCAACAACAAGGATAGCACCATCCATCTGAGCTGCACCAGTGATCATGTTCTTAACGTAATCGGCATGTCCTGGACAGTCAACATGTGCGTAATGTCTGTTTTCTGTTTCGTATTCAACGTGAGCTGTAGAAATTGTAATACCTCTTTCTCTTTCTTCTGGAGCTTTATCGATATTTTCGAAATCTACTGCTTCATTACCTGATACTCTAGCTGCAAGAGTCTTTGTGATAGCAGCTGTTAAAGTTGTTTTACCATGGTCAACGTGACCAATTGTTCCGATGTTACAATGTGGTTTAGTTCTTTCAAATTTAGCCTTAGCCATTTTTAAACGTCCTCCTTAAAATTTACATATTGTTTTCATTTTTTTGGCTACAATGATTATATTTCATATTGGAAACTTTTGCAAGCCTAATTCACTTTTTATTTAATTATTTGCTTTTTGCAGCAAGAACCTTTTCCTGAACTGACTTAGGTACCGGTTCATACTTTTCAAAGAACATGGAGTAGTTACCACGTCCCTGTGTTCTGGAACGAAGGTCTGTAGAGTATCCGAACATTTCTGCTAACGGAACATAACCTCTAACGATTTTACCACCGCCAAGATCATCCATACCTTCAATACGTCCACGACGTGCATTGATATCACCAATGATATCTCCCATGTATTCTTCCGGCATTGTTACTTCAACCTTCATGATTGGCTCTAACAATACAGGTGCACCTTTCTGCATAGCTTCCTTGAATGCCATAGAACCGGCAATGTGGAATGCCATTTCAGAAGAATCGACTTCATGGTAAGAACCATCGTATACGTTTGCGTATACACCAAGTACCGGGAATCCACCTAAGATACCAGCCTTAGTAGCTTCTTCAATACCTTCGCCAACTGCTGGGATGTATTCCTTAGGAATAGCACCACCAACTACAGTAGATTCAAACTTGAATGTTTCTTCTGCATTTGGATCCATTGGCTCAAATTTAACTTTACAATGTCCGTACTGTCCACGACCACCGGACTGCTTAGCATATTTGCTATCAACTTCAACCGGCTTTGTAAAGGTTTCCTTGTAAGCAACCTGTGGAGCACCTACGTTTGCTTCTACCTTGAATTCACGAAGAAGTCTGTCTACGATGATTTCAAGATGTAATTCACCCATACCTGCAATGATTGTCTGACCAGTTTCCTGATCTGTATGAGCTCTAAATGTAGGATCTTCTTCAGCGAGTTTTGCCAAAGCTTCACCCATTTTACCCTGATCGTTCTTTGTCTTAGGCTCGATAGCAAGCTCGATAACCGGTTCAGGGAATTCCATGGACTCTAAGATAACAGGGTGCTGTTCATCACAGATTGTATCACCTGTAGTTGTTAACTTAAATCCAACTGCTGCTGCAATATCACCAGAATAAACTTTGTCAAGTTCTTCTCTCTTATTTGCATGCATCTGTAAGATACGTCCAACACGTTCTTTTTTACCCTTTGTAGAGTTAAATACATAAGAACCTGAATTTAATGTTCCAGAATAAACTCTGAAGAATGCAAGCTTACCAACGAATGGGTCAGCCATAATCTTGAATGCCAATGCAGCAAATGGTTCATCATCAGATGAATGCTTTTCAATTTCATTACCATCCATATCAACACCCTTGATAGCAGGGATGTCTGTTGGAGCTGGCATATATTCAAGAATTGCATCCAGTAACTTCTGTACACCTTTGTTTCTATATGCAGAACCACAGCATACAGGAACAGCAGTACATTCACAAGTTCCTTTTCTCAAAGCAGCCTTTAATTCTTCAACAGTGAGTTCTTCACCTTCTAAATATTTCATCATCAAATCGTCATCTAATTCAGCGATTTTTTCAATTAATTCAGAGTGATAAAGCTCTGCTTCATCTTTCATATCTTCCGGAATTTCACCAACTGTAATATCATCACCCTTATCATCGTTGTAGATGTAAGCCTGCATTTCCATTAAGTCAATGATTCCTTTAAATTCATCTTCCTTACCGATTGGTAACTGAAGACAAATTGCGTTTTTACCAAGTCTTGTTTTAATCTGATCTACAGCATTGTAGAAGTCAGCACCTAAGATATCCATCTTATTGATGAATGCCATTCTTGGTACATTATATGTGTCAGCCTGACGCCATACGTTTTCTGACTGTGGTTCAACACCACCCTTAGCACAGAATACACCTACCGCACCATCAAGTACACGTAAGGAACGTTCTACTTCTACTGTGAAGTCTACGTGCCCTGGTGTATCAATGATGTTAATACGATGTTCTAATGCACCCGGTTTTACTTTAGCGTTTTCCTGTAATGTCCAGTGACATGTGGTAGCCGCTGAAGTAATTGTGATACCTCTTTCCTGCTCCTGTTCCATCCAGTCCATGGTAGCAGTACCTTCGTGAGTATCACCAATTTTATAGTTAACACCAGTATAATAAAGAATACGCTCTGTTGTTGTTGTCTTACCAGCATCAATATGAGCCATAATACCAATATTTCTGGTTCTCTCCAATGGGTATTCTCTTCCAGCCAAAGGTTTTTCCTCCTTTTACTATTATTTTCAAAAGATAATTAGAAACGGTAGTGAGCAAATGCTTTGTTTGCTTCTGCCATTTTGTGCATATCTTCTTTTCTTTTTACAGCTGCACCTGTATTTCCAGCTGCATCAATGATTTCATTAGCAAGTCTTTCTTCCATTGTCTTTTCTCCTCTTGCACGAGAAAAAGTTGTAAGCCAACGAAGTGCTAATGCCTGTCTTCTGTCAGGTCTAACTTCGATAGGTACCTGATATGTGGCACCACCGATACGTCTAGCCTTTACTTCAAGAACTGGCATAATATTGTTCATAGCTTCTTCAAATACTTCTAAAGCTGGTTTACCAGTTTTTTCTGCAACTCTGTCGAAAGCCTTGTAAACAATTTTCTGCGCTACACCTTTCTTACCGTCTAACATAATGTTGTTGATAAGCTTTGTAACGACTTTGTTGTTGTATAATGGATCTGCTAATACATCTCTTTTCTGAATATGTCCTTTACGTGGCACGGTTCTTCCCTCCTTAATACGTGCGCTTACTGATTTCCAGTAAGTATTCACTTGTTAATTCATCGGTACTCACATGTGTAATTTACACTTAAAGAATGTGTTCGCGCTCGGTCGTTCTATCTATTTTTCGCATCTACAGATTGAATTATTCAATCCCGTATCTTACTTTCGTAATCTATGCGAGTCAATATCTACAAGTTCCGGCACTCATTCAAACTCTGTTTGTGATACTTATTTTATTTTGCGTCCTTCGGTCTCTTAGCACCGTACTTAGAACGAGCCTGTCTTCTCTTAGCAACACCAGCTGTATCCAATGTACCACGGATGATATGGTATCTTGTACCTGGTAAGTCTTTTACTCTACCACCTCTGATAAGAACAACGCTATGTTCCTGAAGGTTGTGTCCTTCACCTGGGATATAACTTGTTACTTCGATTCCGTTAGAAAGACGAACTCTGGCAATTTTTCTAAGAGCTGAGTTAGGCTTCTTAGGTGTAGCTGTCTTAACTGCTGTACACACACCTCTTTTCTGTGGTGCGGAAAGATCTGTTGTTTTCTTTCTTAAAGAGTTGTAACCCTTCTGTAAAGCTGGTGCAGTAGACTTCTTTACTGTTGTCTGTCTTCCTTTTCTCACTAACTGATTAAATGTCGGCATTCTTTTTCACCTCCTGTAGATATTGTCTGTAATGCGTATACATTTACTCTTTTCCGTGTACGAAAAAACTAGTGTGTTTTCACGCACACTAGTTTAGTATACCTCCCGAATTACGCAATGTCAATACCGGATTTTATTTTTTTCGTCTGTAATTTATCTTCTTTTCCCAGCTGTCAAACTAATCTTCCCCATTTCAATCAGTTCGCGGATACGCTCTACAGCCACACCTGTATCAGCAGATGCCTTTTCCACACCCACATCCTCCGTAGACTGTTCCACATAATCACGTACTTTTCCATAATCATCCGTGACAGTATCACCACAATTTTCACACTTATAATGACCAAGCCCCAAATATTTGTACTCCATATTGCATTTTCCACACATAACAGGTCTGTCCACAACTGCCTGTTCGCGAAAGCCTTCTAACAACTGTTCTAAGCCCATGACACCTTTCCTCTCCTTCCTCTGGCTTTTTGTCCTTTTCTCATTATAGTCCCTTTTAAACATTTTGAATAGTAGGGAAATATTATTTTTTATGCAAAGAATGCCCAAAGGTTTCCCTCCAGGCATTCTTACGAAATATTTATTCTTCATCAAGAACTATTTCTTCATTTACATTAACTTCTTCTGTAATCTCTGCTTCTGTAATTTCTATATCTTCTACATCTTCTGCAAAAGTTAATTCTTCATCAAATTCTTCTGAAAGGCTGATTTCTTCCTGTGGCTTATAATCGGTATTTAATTTTACATTTCTGTAACGTTTCATACCTGTACCTGCCGGAATCAGCTTACCAATTAATACATTCTCTTTCAGACCAATCAACGGATCTACTTTACCCTTGATAGCTGCTTCTGTAAGAACTTTTGTTGTTTCCTGGAAAGAAGCTGCTGACAGGAAGGAATTCGTAGCAAGAGATGCCTTTGTAATACCAAGAAGTACCTGCTTTCCTTCTGCCGGTTCTAATCCTTCTTCTTCCAGCTTTTTGTTCATATCTTCATAATCCAGAACATCAACAAGTGTTCCCGGTAAGAATTCAGAATCACCATTGTTTTCGATTCTAATCTTCTTAAGCATCTGACGAACAATCACTTCAATATGCTTGTCGTTAATTTCTACACCCTGTAAACGGTATACTCGCTGAACTTCCTGTAACATGTAATCCTGAACCGCACGAACACCTTTAATCTTAAGAATGTCATGTGGGTTTACACTACCTTCTGTCAGTTCATCTCCGGCTTCTAACACTGCACCGTCTAATACTTTAATACGTGAACCATATGGAATCAGATAAGCCTTTGACTCTCCTGTTTCCGGATTTGTAACGATAACTTCACGCTTTTTCTTTGTATCCTTAACCGTAGCGACACCGCCAAACTCTGCAATGATTGCAAGACCCTTTGGCTTTCTTGCTTCAAAAAGTTCTTCGACACGAGGAAGACCCTGTGTGATATCGTCGCCGGCAACACCACCGGTATGGAAAGTACGCATTGTAAGCTGTGTACCTGGTTCACCAATGGACTGTGCTGCAATAATACCTACAGATTCACCAACCTGTACCGCCTCACCGGTAGCCATGTTTGCACCATAACATTTTGCACAGACACCATTGTGAGAACGGCAAGTAAGAATGGTACGAATCTTAATCTTTTCAAATGGTTCACCATTTTCATCTACGCCACGGCTCATAATAGCAGCAGCACGCTTCGGTGTAATCATATGGTTCGCTTTTACAAGAACTTCACCATTTTTATCTTTAATTGTTTCACAGGAATATCTTCCTGTAATTCTTTCTTCCAGACTTTCAATAACTTCTTTTCCATCTGTAAATGCTTTTACATACATTCCCGGAATTTCTTCACCTTCGCAGCAGTCTGTTTCACGAATAATCAATTCCTGTGAAACATCTACAAGACGTCTGGTCAAGTAACCGGAATCGGCTGTACGAAGGGCTGTATCAGACAGACCTTTACGTGCACCATGGGCAGACATGAAGTATTCCAATACGTCAAGTCCTTCACGGAAATTTGACTTAATAGGCAACTCAATGGTACGACCAGTTGTATCTGCCATCAAACCACGCATACCTGCAAGCTGCTTAATCTGCTTATCAGAACCACGGGCTCCGGAGTCAGCCATCATAAAGATGTTGTTATATTTATCAAGACCGGAAAGCAGTGCATGTGTCAACTGATCATCCGTATTTTTCCATGTTTCTACTACTTCTTTGTATCTTTCTTCTTCAGTGATAAGACCACGCTTATAGTTTCTTGTAATATGGTCTACTGTATCCTGTGCATCCTGAATCATCTGTGGTTTCTGCGGTGGTACAGTCATATCAGAAATGGATACGGTCATGGCAGCTCTGGTTGAGTACTTATAACCCATAGCTTTGATATCATCCAACACTTCTGCTGTCTTTGTTGCACCGTGTGTATTAATAACTTTTTCCAAAATCTGCTTTAAGCCTTTTTTTCCTACATGGAAATTAATTTCATATTTTAACACATTCTCAGGAATGCTTCTATCAACAAAACCTAAGTCCTGAGGCACGATTTCATTGAAAATCAATCTTCCCAGTGTGGTCTTTACATTGCCTTCCGCTACAGTTCCATCTTCCAAGGTACGTCTTCTATGAACAAAAATGCTCTGATGAAGTGAAATCTGTCCGTTTTCATATGCAAGTAATGCCTGATTCATTTCTGTAAAGTAACGTCCAAGCAAATCTCTTGGTGTAGAGATAATATTACGGTTGTTATCCTTTACATCCACGAAATGAATATAATCATCCATCTCGATTTTTCCGGCTGAAAGGTCTTCTTTTATATCCTCATACTGGTAGTTTTCTCCTGCTGTCTGACCATATACTGTTTCAGATACCGGTACTGCTTCTTCATTTCCTGTATAATCTCTTAATTTATCCATAGTCAGATAGTAGATACCAAGTACCATATCCTGTGAAGGAACAGCTACCGGACCACCATCAGACGGTTTCAACAGGTTGTTTGGTGAAAGCAACAAGAAACGACATTCTGCCTGTGCTTCTACAGACAATGGTAAATGTACCGCCATCTGGTCACCATCGAAGTCAGCATTGAAGGCTGTACAAACCAATGGATGAAGCTTAATTGCCTTACCTTCTACAAGGATTGGCTCAAACGCCTGAATACCAAGTCTGTGAAGTGTAGGAGCACGGTTCAACATAACCGGATGTTCTTTAATTACATCTTCTAACACATCCCAAACTTCCGGCTGAAGACGTTCTACCATTTTCTTTGCATTTTTAATATTGTGTGAAGTTCCGTTAGCAACCAGTTCTTTCATAACGAAAGGTTTAAATAATTCAATTGCCATTTCTTTCGGAAGACCACACTGATAAATCTTAAGTTCCGGTCCAACAACGATAACGGAACGTCCGGAGTAGTCAACACGCTTACCAAGTAAGTTCTGACGGAAACGTCCAGATTTACCTTTTAACATATCAGATAAGGATTTCAACGCTCTGTTACCAGGTCCTGTTACAGGACGTCCACGTCTTCCGTTATCAATCAAAGCATCTACTGCTTCCTGAAGCATACGTTTTTCGTTACGAACAATAATGTCCGGAGCTCCTAACTCAAGAAGACGCTGTAAACGGTTATTTCTGTTAATAATTCTTCTGTATAAATCATTTAAGTCAGAGGTTGCGAAACGTCCACCGTCTAACTGCACCATAGGTCTTAAATCCGGTGGAATAACAGGAACTACATCCATAATCATCCATTCCGGTTTGTTTCCTGAAGTTCTGAAAGCTTCTACTACTTCTAAACGTTTGATGATTCTTGCACGTTTCTGACCTGTGGCATCCTTCAAACCGCTCTTTAATTCCTTGGATTCGCCTTCTAAGTCAATTGCCTCTAATAATTCTTTAATTGCTTCGGCACCCATTCCAACACGGAAATTGCTGCCGAATTTTTCTCTTGCTTCCTGATATTCACGCTCAGAAAGTACCTGCTTATACTGTAAATCACTTTCTCCTTTATCTAATACGATATAAGAAGCAAAGTATAATACTTTTTCTAAAATACGAGGTGATAAATCAAGGATTAATCCCATACGGCTTGGGATTCCCTTGAAATACCAGATATGAGATACCGGAGCTGCAAGCTCAATGTGTCCCATACGTTCTCTACGCACATTAGACTTTGTAACTTCAACACCACAACGGTCGCAGACAACACCTTTATATCTAATTTTCTTATATTTACCACAATGACATTCCCAGTCTTTGCTCGGTCCAAAAATTCTTTCACAGAACAAACCATCTTTTTCCGGTTTTAAAGTTCTGTAGTTAATTGTTTCCGGCTTTTTTACTTCGCCTCTGGACCACTCTCTGATTTTCTCAGGGGAAGCTAACCCAATTTTAATGGCATCAAATGTCATTGGCTGATATCCTTCATTTTTAGTTGCTTCTGGCATGCTTGGCACTCCCTTCTTATTCGTCCTCAAGAACTGTTTCTAAATCTCCGAAAATGTCGTCGTCCATGGTATCGTCCACATCTTCTTCTACATCCACCAGTTCTTCATTTTCATTAAATTCCTGTTTACTAAAGCCCATTGCACCCAAAGATTCATTTTCTTCATAATTGAAATCTTTATCTCCTTCAATTATGGAATGTAAATCTGTTTCGCCATAGTCAATAGTTTCCATGATTTCTACTTCTGTATTGTCTTCTCTTAATACTCGAACGTCGAGTCCTAAGGACTGTAATTCTTTCAACAATACCTTAAATGATTCCGGAATACCTGGTTCTGGGATATTGTCTCCCTTAATAATAGCTTCGTAAGTCTTAACACGTCCGATAACATCATCAGATTTTACAGTTAAAATTTCCTGCAATGTGTAAGATGCACCGTATGCTTCCAGTGCCCAAACTTCCATTTCTCCGAAACGCTGTCCACCGAACTGCGCTTTACCACCAAGTGGCTGCTGTGTAACCAGTGAGTAAGGACCGGTTGAACGTGCATGGATCTTATCGTCTACTAAGTGGTGGAGTTTCAGGTAGTGCATGTGACCGATAGTTACCGGGCTATCGAAGTATTCTCCAGTACGTCCGTCACGAAGTCTTACCTTACCATCTCTGGAAATCGGAACACCCTTCCAAAGCTTTCTGTGTTCTCTATTTTCATATAAATAATCTAAAACTTCCGGAAGTAATTCTTCGCCATGCTTTTCCTTGAATTCTTCCCATTCTAAATTAACGTAATCATTTGCTAAATCCAGTGTATCCATGATGTCATTTTCTCGTGCACCATCGAATACCGGTGTTGCCACGTTAAATCCTAATGCTTTTGCTGCAAGACTCAAGTGGATTTCAAGCACCTGTCCGATATTCATACGAGAAGGCACACCCAATGGGTTCAATACGATATCCAGAGGACGTCCGTTTGGAAGGAATGGCATATCTTCTACTGGCAATACTCTAGAAACAACACCCTTGTTACCGTGACGACCAGCCATCTTGTCACCAACAGAAATCTTACGTTTCTGAGCAATATAGATACGAACTGCCTGGTTTACACCTGGAGATAATTCATCGCCATTTTCTCTTGTAAATACTTTTGCATCTACTACAATACCATATTCACCATGTGGTACTTTTAAGGAAGTATCACGAACTTCTCTTGCTTTTTCACCAAAGATTGCACGAAGAAGTCTTTCTTCCGCAGTCAATTCTGTTTCACCCTTTGGTGTAACCTTACCAACAAGGATATCTCCGGCACGCACTTCTGCACCGATACGGATAATACCTCTTTCATCCAAATCCTTCAAAGCATCATCACCAACACCCGGAACATCTCTTGTGATTTCTTCCGGTCCTAATTTGGTATCTCTTGCTTCTGCTTCATATTCTTCAATATGAACAGATGTATAAACATCTTCCTGTACTAATCTTTCACTTAACAATACAGCATCTTCGTAGTTATAACCTTCCCAAGTCATGAAACCAATCAGAGGGTTTTTACCAAGAGCGATTTCACCCATGGAAGTAGATGGACCGTCTGCGATTACCTGACCTGCTTCTACATGTTCTCCCTTAAATACGATTGGACGCTGATTGTAACAGTTACTCTGGTTACTTCTGGAGAATTTTGTCAGATGATATACATCTCTGGTACCATCATCATTCTTCATTGTAATCTGGTTAGATTCGGAACGTTCAATAGTTCCTGCCTTCTTTGCAACCACACAGACACCTGAGTCTACAGCAGTCTTTGTTTCCATACCTGTACCTACAACCGGTGCTTCTGTTGTTAACAACGGTACCGCCTGACGCTGCATGTTAGATCCCATCAACGCACGGTTCGCATCATCGTTTTCCAGGAAAGGAATCAATGCGGTAGCTACGGAGAACACCATCTTAGGAGATACGTCCATGTAATCAAACATGCTCTTTTCGTATTCCTGGGTTTCTTCTCTGTAACGACCAGATACTGTATTACGTTTGAAGTATCCGTTTTCATCCAAAGGCTCGTTCGCCTGTGCTACATGGTAATTATCTTCTTCATCTGCTGTCATGTATACAACTTCGTCTGTAACACGAGGATTCTTTGGATCTGTTTTATCAATTTTACGATATGGTGCTTCAATAAAACCATATTCGTTAATTCTTGCATAAGTAGCTAATGAGTTAATCAAACCGATGTTAGGACCTTCCGGTGTTTCAATAGGACACATTCTACCGTAGTGAGAATAGTGAACATCTCGAACCTCGAATCCGGCTCTATCTCTGGACAAACCACCAGGACCAAGGGCTGATAAACGTCTTTTATGTGTCAACTCACCCAATGGGTTGTTCTGATCCATGAACTGTGACAACTGGGAAGAACCAAAGAATTCTTTCACTGCTGCTGTTACAGGCTTAATATTAATTAAGGACTGTGGTGAAATTCCTTCCAAATCCTGTGTGGTCATTCTTTCACGAACAACTCTTTCCAAACGGGAAAGACCGATTCTGTACTGATTCTGTAACAACTCACCTACTGCACGGATTCTTCTGTTTCCTAAGTGGTCAATATCATCATCATTACCAAGACCATACTCTAAATGCATATTATAGTTAATAGAAGCCAAAATATCTTCTTTTGTAATATGCTTCGGAATCAATTCTGCGATTTCAGCTTTGATTGCTTCCTTAATATCTTCTAAACTTTCATTTTCTTCCAGTATTTTTTTCAATACAGGGTAGTATACTAATTCTGTAATGCCCAGCTCTTTTGCATCTACATCCACGTATTTTGTAATATCAACCATCATATTGGATAATACTTTTACGTTTCTTTCTTCCACCTGAATCATTACGTATGGAACTGCTGCGTTCTGGATTTCATCTGCCAGTTCCGGCGTTACTTTAGTACCTGCCTCAGCAATAATTTCACCAGTGGATGTATTAATAACATCTTCTGCCAAAATCTGGTGACGGATACGGTTTTTCAAAGCTAATTTCTTATTAAATTTGTATCTACCTACCTTGGCAAGGTCATAACGTCTGGCATCGAAGAACATACTTGTAATTAAGCTTTCTGCACTTTCTACGGAAAGTGGTTCACCCGGACGTATTTTTTTGTATAACTCTAACAGACCCTCCTGATAATTTGTAGAAGTGTCTTTTGTTAAACTTGCTAAAATTTTAGGTTCTTCGCCAAATAACTCAACAATTTCAGCGTTTGTTCCGATTCCAAGGGCTCTGATAAGAACAGTAATCGGAACCTTTCTCGTTCTATCTACACGAACATAGAAAACGTCATTGGAGTCGGTTTCATACTCTAACCATGCACCACGGTTTGGAATTACAGTGGAAGAATATAATGTCTTACCAATCTTATCGTGGCCGATTGCATAGTAAATACCCGGAGAACGAACCAACTGGCTTACAATAACACGTTCCGCACCGTTGATTACGAAGGTTCCGGTTTCAGTCATAAGAGGTAAATCTCCCATGAAAATCTCATGCTCATTGATTTCGTCTGTTTCTTTGTTGTGAAGTCTTACACGTACTTTTAAAGGAGCAGCGTAAGTAGCATCTCTTTCCTTACACTCCTCGATTGAGTATTTCACATCATCTTCACAAAGTACAAAATCAACAAAATCCAGGCTCAAGTGCCCACTATAATCTGCGATTGGAGATATATCCGCAAAAACTTCTTTCAAGCCTTCATCCAGAAACCACTTATAGGAATCTTTCTGAACCTCAATCAGGTTCGGCATCTCAAGTACCTCTTTCTGTCTTGAGTAGCTCATACGCATGCTTTTATCAGCTTTTACCGGACGTATTCTGTTTTTCTCCATTGACGTTTCACCCCTGTTCTATAATAATAACTTTTTGTATACCAAAAGCATAGTTATGGAAACCATTTACCCGATTTCTATAACTATACTTTTGGTAGGCATAAACGCACCACAATAGTGCACGTTATATGGTAGCACAAAGCAAGTATCGTGTCAAGTGATTTTTTTTGCATTTTCACAGAACTTTTGACTTATTGGTTGAAAGGACGCTTGTAGGCGGGGCAACTTCTTCCTCGAAGGGCAGAGGCAACGCGAATGCAAACTAACTGTTAAGGGCGGCTAAGACGCTCCAGAAGGCTGTCTCGCCTAAGCCGCCCTAAACAGTGGATTTCGCATTCGCTAAGAACGCCTCTTTCATTGCCCTCCAAGGAAAAAGTTGCCCCGCCTACAAGCTGTTCTTTGGAAACGATAAGTTAAAATGTTCGAAATTATCAAAAGTTACTTTGAGGACTTTAGCAGGTGTTGTGCTAATATAAGCTCGCTGAGGAGGATGGCACATGCTAACAAGTAACCTACTAATTGGTTTAGTGGAGTTAGTAGGGTTATGATTAGGATTACTAATGAGATTAAGTTGAATATGTAATGATATTGCCTTTTTTCGATTTTTTTTGCCTTTTTGTTGGTAAGATATAATAGCATGACGTAAAAGCCGATTAAAATAATATAAAAGATAACATTTAAAATAGGTAGTAATATTTCTATTTCCACTGATATTGTCTCTCCTTTTTCAATATTCTTGACAAAAAGGAAGTCACACCTATCACTAGGGGACTTCCTTTTCTTATAAGCAAGATTATTAAAATCTTAATTATTTTAATGTAACCTTAGCGCCTTCAGCTTCTAATTTAGCTTTGATGTCTTCAGCTTCTGCCTTTTCAGCACCTTCTTTAAGCATCTTAGGAGCTCCGTCAACTACTTCTTTAGCTTCTTTTAAGCCTAATCCAGTAACTTCACGAACTACTTTGATAACCTTAACTTTGTTAGGACCAACATCTGTTAATTCTACGTTGAAGTCTGTCTTTTCTTCGCCTGCACCTGCTCCGTCTCCACCAGCTGCTGCTACAACAACACCTGCTGCTGCGGATACACCAAATTCTTCTTCACAAGCTTTTACTAAATCGTTTAATTCTAATACAGTTAATTCTTTGATTGCTGCAATAAATTCTTCTGTTGTTAATTTTGCCATTTTATTTTACCTCCAATAATTAGTAATTGTTATTTTCTTTTTTAATACTATCCGCTACTTAAGCTTCTGCACCTTTAGATTCTGCGATCTGATTAAGCACACGAGCAAGATTGCTGATAGGTGACTGCATACTTCCAAGCAATTTGGAAAGTAATTCTTCTCTTGACGGAACTTTTGCAAGAGCCTGAATTCCTGCTGTGTCGTATAAGTTTCCTTCTACAACACCTGCTTTTAATTCAAGAGCAGGAGCTGTCTTAGCGAAGTTGCTAAGAATTCTTGCTGGAGCAGTTGCATCTTCTTTAGAAATTGCAATTGCGTTTGGTCCTTCTAAATATGGAGCTAATGCTTCAAATTCAGTTCCCTTGAATGCAAAATTCATCATTGTGTTTTTGTAAACCTTGTATGTGACACCAGCTTCTCTTAACTGCTTACGAAGTTCTGTATCCTGTTCCACAGTAAGTCCGCGATAATCAACTAAAACAACGCCCTGAGCACCATTTACGTGTTCTGCGATTTCTTCTACGATAGGTTTTTTCATTTCAACTTTTGCCATGAATCGTACACCTCCTTAATTTATTTTCTGCCGTGCTATATCTCACTTACCAAAAATGCCTCCCGCCGAACGGGAGGCATAAAGATTCTATCAAATAATGTTAGAAATTTTATCCTCGGTAGGCGTTTTCATCTTATGCCTTACGGCACCTACTGTCTACGGCAGTGTTGTATTCACAACATGTGATATTATATCACTCTATAATTGGAATGTCAATCTTTAATTTACACAAATTTAGCTGTGCTAACTTTTACACCTGGTCCCATTGTTGGAGCAAGTGTAATGCTCTTTAAGTACTGTCCCTTTAATGAGCTTGGTTTTGCCTTATTGATTGCATCCATCAGCGTCTGGAAGTTGTCCGCTAACTGTTCTTCTGTGAAAGAAGCTTTTCCAATTGGCACATGGATAATATTTGTCTTATCAAGACGATATTCAATCTTACCAGCTTTGATATCCTGAACAGCTTTTGTCACGTCCATAGTTACTGTACCTGCTTTTGGGTTTGGCATTAAACCTTTTGGTCCAAGTACACGTCCTAAACGACCAACAACACCCATCATATCCGGTGTAGCAACTACAACATCAAAGTCGAACCATCCTTCGTTCTGAATCTTTGGAATTAATTCTTCTCCACCAACAAATTCAGCACCTGCTGCTGTAGCTTCGTCTGCCTTAGCACCCTTAGCGAATACTAATACGCGAACTTTCTTACCTGTACCGTGTGGTAATACAACAGCTCCACGAATCTGCTGTTCAGCGTGACGTCCGTCACAACCTGTTCTGATATGAGCTTCGATTGTTTCATCAAATTTTGCAACAGCGTTTTTCTTTACGATACTGATAGCATCTGTTGCTTCATACTGTACTGTGCGGTCTACATTTTTTGCAGCCTCAACGTATTTTTTTCCTCTTTTCATTCTAATTAACCTCCTAGTGGTAATAACGGGGATTGCCCTCCCACGAAATTCCGTTTCATTTCCAAACCGTAGATTAGTCTTCTACTGTAACACCCATACTCTTGCAAGTACCTTCAATCATGCTCATAGCTGCTTCAAGGCTTGCTGCGTTTAAGTCTGGCATTTTTGTTTCAGCAATTTCTTTAATCTGAGCTTTTGTAATTGTTGCAACTTTAGTCTTGTTTGGAACTCCGGAACCTGACTTAATTTTACATGCTTTCTTAATTAATACTGGAGCTGGTGGAGTTTTTGTAACGAAGCTGAAGCTTCTGTCAGCGTAAACAGTAATAACTACAGGGATGATTAAATCTCCCTTATCTGCTGTTCTTGCGTTAAACTCTTTTGTAAACTGAACGATATTAACTCCGTGCTGACCAAGTGCTGGACCAACTGGTGGAGCTGGTGTTGCCTTTCCAGCAGGAATCTGTAATTTAATATAACCTTCTACTTTTTTTGCCATTTTTCGGCACCTCCTAAATCTGTGGTATTGGCGGGGTTTTCCCTCCCACGCATACTATCTCTTTTATGAGATAACATACTTTTTCGTTACATCTTCTTGATTTCTGTGAAACTTATTTCAACCGGTGTTTCACGGCCAAATAAGTCAACGTTAATTGTGACAATCTGTTTACCGTAATTCATGCTCTGGATAACTCCAACAGTATCCTTCCACACACCAGCAATTACAGCGACTGTATCGCCTTCTGCAAAATCTACAACTACGTCTTCTGCCTTAATTCCCAACGGACGCATTTCTGCTTCTGTCAACGGTACCGGCTTAGAACCCGGGCCAACGAATCCTGTTACTCCACGGGTATTACGAACAACATACCATGTATCATCATTCATAATCATGTTAATCAAAACATATCCCGGAAACATTTTCTTGGAAACCTGTTTCTTGGCACCATTTTTAACCTCAACAACGTCCTGCATTGGAACTCTTACTTCCAATATCTGTTCTTCAAGGTGTCTGTTTTCAATTGTTTTTTCAATGTTGGCCTTTACCTTATTCTCGTATCCGGAATAAGTATGAACAACATACCAGTTTGCTTCTGCCATTACAATTCACCTATGTCCTTATTTTACTAAGAAATCTACGCCGTACTGGATAGCCATATCCAGAACGCTGATTATTACACCCAAAACAACTGATATTGCTACAACAGCTGTTGTCTGCTTAGCCAGTGATGTCTTGTCCGGCCAAATAATTTTCTTAAATTCAGCCTTCAGATCGGTAAACTTACTTTTCTTCTTATTAGAAGTCTTTTCGTTACTAGTTTCTCCCATCTTTTCACTCCTTTAAGCGACTATTTTGTTTCTTTGTGTAATGTGTGTGTTCTACAGAATCTACAATATTTCTTTGTTTCCATTCTGTCTGGATGTGTCTTCTTATCCTTAGTCATGTTGTAATTACGTTGTTTACATTCCGTACATGCCAATGTGATTTTTGTGCGCACAACTTCCACCTCCGCTTTAATTCATTTTTTGTTTTTTTGCTTCCGGTCTTTTCTTATTTTTAGGCATAAAAAAAAGACCTAACTTCCATGTCGCCTTTCAATGATAGCACAGTTAGGTCTTTCCGTCAACTGTTTTTTCCCAAATATCGCGGCTTTTTCCTTATGCACTAAATCCATCCAAAAACATTGTTATTCTTCCCATGGACATTACCAATTAACTTTCAAGTAAATTACTTCTGATTTAATTATGTAAAAATGAGCAAGAATGTCAAGGCTCATAGAGTAAGAATGTCAAGGCTCTAAAAACTTGACAAAACCTATCCATATGCTACAATGAAATTACATATCTGGAAGAGCAACAGAAAACATCTTTTTCAGACTTTCTGTTGTTACAAATCACAGCCAGTTCGGTTGACTATCCACATATGAAAACTAAATATGTCGGATGGGTACAACCAACTGCATATACAGCTCATCCGATAAGCAAAGGAGAGATGCGTATGCAGAAAAGAACTTTAAAAGAATTAAATTTGCTGGATGATTTTTTATTCGGCTCCATGGTGACTTATCCGGGTATTGGGGAAGAATTCAGCAGGGAACTGTTACGGATTATATTTCAAAAAGATTTCGGGAAATTGATTGTAGTTCCGCAGAAAGTATATTATGGAAGTGATACGGATAAACATGGTACAAGGCTGGATGTATATTTAGAGGAAGATGTTTCCGGCTTGCCTTATCTATCCACAACTACCATATACGATGTCGAACCTGACCAAAACGACGATACTGAAAGTATCTTCGCTCTGCCAAGACGTGTCAGATTTTATCACGCTAAAATTGATGGCAGAAGTTTGAAATCCGGCGAAAGCTATCGTGTGTTGAAAAATGTCATCATTATAATGATTATGCCCTATGATCCGTTTCAACTAGATCGGATGGTTTACACCATTCAAAACCGCTGTATCGAAGAACCTGATATGCCTTATGACGACGGAGCCACAACTTTATTTCTATATACAAAGGGAACAAAAGGGAATCCTTCCATGGAATTACAACAATTGCTACATTATATGGAACATACACAGGACTCTTATGCAACGAATGAAGATTTAAAGAAAATTCAGCAGATGGTAGATATTGTAAAACAAGACGAGGAGGTGTCACTGGAATATATGAAAATATTTGAACGAGAAGAAATGTTGATTAATCAGGGACGCAAACTTGAGCAAGAAAACACAAAGAAAGCAGAACAACGTGCTGTGAAAGCAGAGCAACGAACAAAAGCTACAGATATTTTGGAACTTTTGCAGGAGTATGGTACTGTGCCGGAATGGCTGAAACAGAAAATCATGACGGAACATTCTATCCCCCGATTACGAGAATGGCACAAGGCATCAGCTAAAGTGGAAAGTATTGAGGAGTTTTTGGAAAAGACTCATATTGAGAAATGATAATAGGACGCCCCTAAAAAATACAGAAGCTTCCTGAGCAGCATTTAAACAGCTCAGGAAGCTTCTATATTTTTTATGGGCTGTGCCAGGCGCCATAGGATTACCCTTTTTCAAAGACACATCCTTCCCCTTGATTTTGCATATAATCATGCCAATACAATTTATGTTCTGTGTCAAGATATATAATACTTGTCCCATTCGTATATACATAATTTTCTTGACATCCACCATCTTCTGTATAAGTTTCTTCTATGCAAGTTCCTTCGCAATAAATAGCATCAAATTCATAGCTATATTCTCCCACAAATGACCAATGAGTGTTTTCACTTGCTCCACTACTCCAATTAATATCAATATAATATTTATCGTCTTTATATTGAATATCCATATAACATCTTTGGCTAGTTGTATCCCACCACGTTCCTTGTAGCATATCTGCACTTGGTTCCATTTTTAAATGACCATCTTCACCTACATAAATCTTTGAATCCCCTTTTCCATTTTTCCATTCAATATATTCCTTTTTAAAATATTCTTGCAATTCTTCTTCGCTACATTCCGATGGTGGATCACTATAGGAACAGATAAGTTCTATAAACTCCTGCAGTTGTTCTTCATCTACAGTAATATCTTGTGTATCCTGCTGCTGTACTTCCTTCAATTCAGTCTTTACTTCTTCTTGTGTGGTTTCTGTATCATCACCTTCAAAAGCCGCTTCCACCACTGCCCACAAAGTAAGATTATTTTGCGGAACATCATTAAAGGAAAGATAGGTTGCTGTAAACGTTCCAGCTTCCTTATTTAATGTAAACTGAATCAAAGCTTTAACTTCCACATTTTGATACATACAATATCCGGTAAATTCTACAATATCTACGTCTTCTTCCACCGAATCCGGTTTGCCATCTCCATCTTCATCTGAACTGTTTCTTGTACCCGTAAAATACTTCCATGTCGGATAAGAAAAGAAACTTTCAAATGCCTGTTGATATGTAGTGTCTGGGTAACTTTCCGGATGTCCTTTTTTTACCATCAGTACATGTTCATCCTCGCTATCAACTATATTAGCCGTTTGATCAGCAACTTCTTGAACTACATCCTTGGCTGTTTCACTCATTTCCTTCGTATCATTTTCACTGATATTTCCGCATCCTGTCAAAAAGCTAATACAACCAAGGATTACCACTATTCTCATTCTTTTGTTCATGTAAAATCCCCCATTTTATTTTTATTTACTTGTAATTTTTACCGTTGATTTTTGCCCCTTTTTTGCAAACATCTTCTTATAACTTTTTATCTTTGAAGAAGGTACTTTTATTTTTGCTTTCGAATACACATTCTTTAATGCATTTTTTCCTACGCTTTTTATCTTGGTGGAATTAATGGTCAACGTTTTAAGGTTTTTGCAATTATAAAATGATTTACTTCCAATTTTCCGAACATTCTTTCCCACCGTAATCTTGGTAGCTTTCGTACAGCCTGAAAATGCATTCGAGGCAATGCTGGTGACTTTGCAAGTATAGCCGTTGATTTTGACTGTATTGGGGATAGTGTATGACTTTTTTGTCTTGGTGTTTACTTTTAATACGCTGACCTCACATGTGTCATACTTATCACTTCCTGCTGTTACTTTATATACAATATCCCCTATGGTAACTTTACTACCTGTTTTAATATTCTTGGTTGTAGGAGCATTAACTTTTACAATACATTTTGCAGTTGCATTGCCACCATCATTTGCCTTACATGTGATTGTAGCCGTTCCAGAATTTACTGCCGTTATTATTCCATCTTCTGTCACAAGAGCAACTTTAGGATTCGAGGAAGAATAAGTTACCGATGAATCTAACACATCTTCTGGAATAATGGTT
>JBGVOM010000109.1:0-58058 GCA_045126515.1 Lachnospiraceae bacterium | reverse complement strand
CTATCACGATGCTCTTTTTGTCATGCAGTTTTCAATGTTCAAAGAACTCCAACTGAGTTCAAAATATATCTAAAATACATTTCTGTACTTTATTCAAAAAATATCATTTTAGGGCTTGACTTTTAATAGTTAGTCTTTACTAAATATGCAATTTGGCACAAATATCGTTCCAAAACACCCCACTTATCATATCAATTCATGGTGTTTCTGTCAATTCTTGTTCACACAAGCTCTGGACTTACACGAAAAAAGGACAGAGAACGTCCTTTTTTGAACCTCTCTGTCCTTTTCTCATTTTATCAATGCCTTAAATATTTGTCAACCGTTCATTTATTCCAAGTTAAGCTTTCTCTTCATAATGAAGTCAGTAACCATCCAGAACGCTACTGCAATAACAAGCTGTTCCACCATTCCAATGCTTAATATATTGCTATAGAAACTTAAACTTACTGTTTCTTCTTCCAGCATTTCACTCATTTTTCCCATCATAGAAATTGCACTGATTATGGTAGAAATCACCTGTAAGGCATTAATCGTAATAAAATAGGTTACTACCGATGCCAACATCTTATGGCTGTTAAACAACTGCCCGATAGAAATTGAGAAATAATAGGTTAACGGTATGGAAATCCATGATACTACCGCCGTAATCACAAACTGTATCACACCCCATACACCTACCGGACTAATCTCTGCCATAAATTCATTCCACATCTGCAAAAACTCTGTTCCCATGCCTTTATACATCACAAGAATAATAATAGATGCTGCAATTGCCACTCCGTCAATTAAAATCCAAATGGAAGAAACCATAGTTTTTGCAAAAATATGTTCCCATGATTTTACCGGAAGTGTGAATGATAAATACCCTTCATCCGTGTACATATTTTTATAAAATCTCACTGCCAGATAAATATGGGTTCCCACACCTACTGCGATTACTGACAGCACATATAAACACAGCAATGCTGACCACATCGGCCATGCCTCTTTTAATACGTCTATGCTTAACATAATTTTTCCTACAATTGCCATTAAAACTAATGCAATATGCATAATTGCCAGAACTTTCGCTACCGCTTTCCATTCATGTTTTATTAATTTTCCTAACATTTATATACCTCCCTGAATAACTGGTCTACACTCTTTCCTTCCTTCATTCTGATTTCATCCACTGAAGTATGAAAACGAATCTGGCCATATTGTAAAAAGATAACTTCATCTAATATATTTTCGATATCAGAAATAAGATGTGTAGATAACAGTACCGTGGCATTCTCATTATAATTTCCTATTATGGTGCGTAAAATGTAATCTCTTGCTGCCGGATCCACACCACCAATTGGCTCATCCAAAATATACAGTTCTGCATCTCTGCTCATTACAAGAATCAACTGTACTTTTTCTTTTGTACCCTTAGACATAGTCTTTAACTTATCTTCCATGTTGATATTGAGATTTTTCAGCATAACCTCTGCTCTGTCCCTATGAAAATCTTCATAGAAATCACCAAAATAATCCAATAATTCTCTCACCTTCATCCATTCATTAAGGTAAGTACGCTCCGGCAGATAAGAAACAATTTTCTTTGTTTCCACACCCGGTTTCTTTCCATCAATAAAAACTTCACCTTCTGTAGGCATCATCAAACCATTAATAATTTTAATCATTGTACTTTTACCGCTGCCGTTTGGCCCTAACAGTCCAATGATTCTTCCCCTCTCAATTCTTAAGTTGATATCCGTCAATGCCTGTTTATTTCCAAATTTTTTACAAAGATGATTGGATTCTATCAAATAACTCATTTCTTTTCTTCCCCTTTCATTTCTTCAATCACACGAATTGTCTCTTCCACATCATATCCCAGCTGCTTCATGTTGTCTAGAAATATCTTAATCTGTTGGGATGCCATTTCTTCTTTTACTTTATTAATCATTCCCTCATCCTCCGTAACGAATCTTCCACTGGTTCTCTGGGTATACAAGAGTCCCATTCTTTCTAATTCCACCAATGCCTTTTGCATTGTATTAGGATTTACTGCTGCTTCTGTTGCCAATTCTCTCACCGGCGGTATTTTATCACCCGCCTTATAGATTCCCGATACGATATCCCGCTGTATCTTTTCCACCAACTGAGTATAAATCGGTCTATCTGCTTCTAATGTCCATGCCATTTTGCTTCTCCTTTCTTGTATCATTGTCTTACTTGCTTAATACAATAGTATAACATATTTTCATAGATGTCAATCATTTTTGTTATATTTTTTTCTTTTTTTTCATAACATATAGAAAAAGCTTCTGGAGGAACTTATGAGCGGAAAAACAAAAATTGTAGTACTTCATACCAAAGAAATCATCTATACTGCCCTTTTTGCGATTCTTGGAATCGTCTTAATCATACTTCTTATTTATATGTTTCGACCAAAGGATTCCGGTGCAACGGAACACAGTGCTTATGTTCCCGGCATATATCACGCTCCCATGGAGTTAGGTGAAAATACAGTAGATATTGAAGTTGTAGTAGATGATAACCGGATCCATTCCATCAATATGTACCATACATCAGAATCAGTGGCCACCATGTACCCATTGATGGAACCTGCCTTAGAAACCCTTGCAGTGCAGATTTACGAAAAGCAGTCTTTAGAAGACATTACATATTCTGAAGAAAACCGCTATACTTCCATGCTGCTTCTTAACACAATAGAACAGGCACTGGAAAAAGCAAAAGTACCTGAAGCAGAAGATTCCTCCTCCGATTCAGGCACAATTCCGGAAATTATCTATTAAATAATTATTTTGATTACAGGGCCGACTTTAAAAGGTCCTGTAATTTTTCCACCGGTACATGATATTTTTTATTACAGAAATGGCAGTTCACTTCTATGGTTTCTCCATCATCAATCATAGACTGTAACTCTCCTTTGCCAAGACTGATTAACATTTTTTCTATTTTTTCGTCTGTACAGTTACAATGAAATGCTGTTTCTGTTCTATCTACCATTACTGGTTCTAACCCGTCTAATATAGTTTCCAAAATATTTTCCGGTGTCATACCTGCTTCCAACATATTTGTAACCGATGTTACATTTTTCAAATTTTCTTCTAATTTATCAATAACACTGTCTTCTGTAAATGGCAGAAGCTGAATAATAAACCCACCGGCACGCTTAACTGTATTATTTTTCTCCATCAAAACGCCAAGTCCCACAGAAGACGGTACCTGTTCTGAAGTAGCAAAATAATAGGTCAGGTCCTCTGCAATCTCACTGGTAGTTAAAATTGTCTGTCCCACATATGGCTCTTTTAAGCCCATATCCTTTATAACCTGAAGCATCCCCACGCCTACGGCAGAAGCCACATCTAATTTTCCCTTGCTGTTTGGTGGCAGGATAACGTCCGGATGATCCACATACCCTTTCACATTTGCCTTTGCATCAGCAGTTACGGTAATTCCACCTAACGGGCCACCCCCCCGCACTTTTAAAGTCAGAATATCTTTTTCATTCTTCTGCATCCAGCCCATCATTGCACCCGCTGTCAGCAAACGTCCTAATGCTGCCGTTGCTACCGGACTGGTATTATGGGCACTTCTTGCAAATTCAACCATTTCCCTTGTGGTTGCCGCAAATGCTCTGATTTGGTTGTTTGCTGCTGTTGCTCTTACTATATAATCTTTCATTTTTATACCGCCTTTCCTTTTTCTCTTGCAATAAAATATACGCGTTCACTATTTTCTTTTGGCTTTTCCTTTGTAAATGCATCATATACTGTGATGAATTCCAAGCCAGCCTCCTGAATCATTTGAATCATTTCCTCAATTTCATATGCTCTCTGATAATGTTCTTCTTCAAATCTTTCATAAACACCTGTTTCTTTCTCTTCCACAAACAGAGTCAGTGCATACTCATTGATTTTTTCCTCTTCATCATAATAATTTTCCCATATAAAACTGCTGTCTTCTCTCGTTTCTGCAAATGTATTATCCGCCAGAATCTCTCTATACTTATAAGAAGTATTCATATCAAAAATAAAAATCCCTCGTGGATCTAAATAGTTATTCACCAACCGAAAAGTCTTTACAATATCCTGCTTTTCTGTTACATAATTAATACAGTCACAGATGCTGACTACTGCTCTTACCGTTCCATACAATTCAAATTCCTGCATTTCCTGACACAGATACAAAATATCATGCCCTGATTCTTCTCTTTTTTTCATGGCAATATTAAGCATATCTTCCGACATATCAATGCCAATCATATCATATCCTGCTTTTGCAAGCTGTTCTGTCACATTTCCCGTACCACATCCTAAATCCAGTACAAGCCCTTCCCTGATATCATATTCTTTCAGTAAGTCAGTTACATAATCTGCCCACTGTTTATAATCTATATTATCCATAAAGGTATCATACACTTCCGCAAATCCTGTATACGCTTCCATTTTCTTTCCTTTCGTGCTTTCTTCATTTCCAGCAATAAAAAGTAAAAGCATACACTTTTTATTGCATACCTATGTTATAGTAACATATTTTAAGGAAAACGCAAGCTTGATTATTTTTCTTATGAAAGTTATACTTATATTAATTTTTTAATAAGGGGAAACTTGTATATGAAATTTATTAACCGCAATATTAGAAAACAGACACTTCTTGCCAGTATCATTCCTGTTATATTTCTAAGCTTTTTGCTCTTCACAGCATGGAACTATCCATTTGGAGATATTTTTTCTCCCAAACATATTGACCATTTATCCGCTTTAGAAAATGAGTATACTTCCAGACAGGATTATGTAAATCTCACAAACATTACTTTATATTATTCCGGTTATGATTCTATCGTCAGGGATAAATTAAAAGGCCGTTATTATTATGCCATTGAAAATAACCAGTGCTTCTTCTTTTTGTTAGAAACTCAGACTGTGGCTGATGCCCCCGATTCCGTATATTTTGATTCGCTCAATTTAAAATTAGGAAAGACAAACGCAAACTTTTCTTCCTTTTTAGCTAATCTGAGTACCGACATCGACTGGAGTGTAACTCATTTATCAGAAGTCTCTCCCACTTTTCTTGCCTCAGAATATAGGGATATTCTTATATTCTCTTACCTTTTTGCAGGGCTTTTGGCTGTTATGTGCCTCTATACTGTACTTGTACTTTTGTTAAATATCACTGTACTTGTATACCCTTTTTTACAGAAAGGTCTGCTTCCCTGCACCGGATTTTCTGCAAAGAAAAAATTATTCCAACATATGATGGCCAAAACCAAAAAAGAAAAGGAAGAAATCATCCATATCCGTGTTTCTTCCCGGGGAGCCAAAGAATTTTATATCACTCCTTCTTTTTTACTTTATTTTTCCACCTATGAAACACGTATTATCCCGGTTAGAGATATTATCTGGATTTACAACCATGTTCCAAAACCTGCTCATGGAATTTCCGAGGTCTCTAGTCTCTACACCATACACTTCATTCTTACCACCGGAAGACATGTTCAGCTGAAGGGCTGTCCGGAAAAGAATTCCAATGCTTTAATTGC
This sequence comes from Lachnospiraceae bacterium, assembly GCA_045126515.1. Lineage (GTDB taxonomy): Bacteria > Bacillota > Clostridia > Lachnospirales > Lachnospiraceae > RUG11237. The sequence goes on along the minus strand of JBGVOM010000109.1, from coordinate 52,519 downwards.
TCTGCTGGCGGGAAAAAATCCCGATATTCTAGTAGGGTATTCTGAGGAACACAAAGCACTGGCAAAACAGTATTTGACCATGCGTCCGCAAAAACGGCACACTTGATAAAGTGTGCCGTTCTTCTTATTCTCTTATTAATAAAAGTTTCTCGATTACGCAGTAACTTCTTCTTCCATTCCCTTGTCTTCTACGTTATCTCCACCAAGCTTATTTCCTGCGAATGCACCAATTGCAAGTGCAACGATACCGGTAACAACGCTTATCACATTAATACCCTCAACCCCTGCTGAAATAAAGATTGCAAACGGTGATGCCACAATCAATCCTATAATCGCCCAATAAGCAACTAATGGAAACTTCTGGAAGATAATTTCTACCAGCTTGGCAATAATGAATACACCTGCCACAATCCCAAGTCCAAAAGGAACGAAAATCAACAATCCTTCGATAATACCCTCTACATTCAAAGTAACCAGATTTTCTATAAACAAACTGATGTTTGAAATAATCGCATCGTAATAGCCTAAAATCATAAGTACCATAGAACCACTGACTCCTGGTATAATCATAGTAGCTGATGCAATGATTCCCACTGCAAACAATTTTACCATAGGAATCATCCCACCTGTCAGTGCAGCTTCACTGCCACTGCCATCTCCCATCAACGCCGAACCGAGAACTAATCCAAAAAACAATAAACATGCAATCACATGGGAAATACGAATGGAATGTCCCTTTACATTTTTTATAATAAACGGGAAACTGCCGATAATCAATCCGATAAACAGGCAGTTTGTCTGAAATGGTATTACATCAAACATAACCGCAATTACTTTGGATAACACCACTATCCCCAATACCATTCCAATTCCAATTGGAAGTAAAAATCGAAAACTTTTCTTAAAATTTTTAAAAAGTCCTGTGATGGCGGAAATTAATTTATCATAAATTCCCATGGCAACCATCATGGTTCCTCCACTAACTCCCGGTATAATATTAGCAACACCAATAACTACACCACTTAAAATCTGTTTTAACATACAATCCTCCTGAATTAATTTTTTCTGCTTTTTATGTATTTTTCTAAGGTTTGAATTAAAATTTCCATTTCTTTCTGGGTTCCTACCGTAATTCTCAAATAATTATCAATTCTAGGCTTTTTAAAATACCTCACCACAATTTTTTCTTTTCGCAGTGCCCGTTGCAGTTCCTCTGCAGGAATCACTTCGTGAGATGCAAAAATAAAATTGGATTTTGAATCTGGAAATGTAAATCCAAGTCTTGTAAGCTCTTTCTTGGTCCATTCTCTAGTGGCTATAATCTTCTTTACTGTTTCTTCAAAGTATTCCTTATCCTCTATGGCCGCCACCCCAAAACGAATCGCTGTTTCGTTCATGGTATAAGAATTAAAAGAATATTTCACATCATTTAAATATTTAATCAGTTCTTTATTTCCTATGGCAAAACCTATTCTCATCCCTGCCATAGAACGGGATTTTGAATATGTCTGCACCACTAACAGATTATCATATTTATCCAATAAAGAAAGTGCACTTTTGCCGCCAAAATCCACATAAGCTTCATCTACGATAACCACACTGTCCGGATTTTTTGCTACGATTTCTTCTACTACAGACAAATCTTCAAAAACACCCGTAGGTGCATTTGGGTTTGGGAAAATAATTCCACCATTTTCTTTCATATAGTCCTCTTTTACTATATGAAATTCATCATCCAGCGCCTGTGTTTCATATGGAATCTTCAACATATCTGCCCACACGTCATAAAAGGAATAGGTAATATCCGGAAATAAAATCGGCTTATCACTGTTAAAAAATGTCATAAAAGACATTGCGATCACATCATCTGATCCAACACCTACAAACACCTTTTCTTTTTCTACGCCATAATATCCCGCAATGGCAGACACCAGACTGTCTATGGTCGGATCCGGATATAGTCTGAACTTTTCCACATCAGTTTCTTCTAATGCCTTTCTTACCCTTTCTGATGGCGGATATGGATTTTCATTTGTATTCAGTTTGATAATTCCTTTTTCTTTTGGCTGTTCTCCCGGTATATATGGAACAACTTTTCGTACATTATCTTCCCATTTTTTCATTTTCTCACACTTCCATCACTTTCTGCTGTAATATTTAACATATGCTTGTAAAACAACTTTTGACCATTTCTTATGTTAGCAAAAAAGCACTGCAAAAGCAAGATAATATTTTCTTGCAAAAGGCTTTCCTATTGTTTAATATAGTAGATGTATGTAATTTTTTTATATTTCATGTAGAATTTTGACAAATTCTATCGAAAAAAAGAATGGAGGGAGTTAATGAGAAAGAATTACTTATCCAAAAAGGCTACTGGTTTATTTTACTTTTTTAGTATTCTGGTATGCTCTTTTTTTATCTGGAACAGCAACACACAAACTATTATGGCTGCGGAGCCTACACAGACTGCTACAATTTCAACGGAACCATCCGATGAAGTCACACCGGTTCCAACCAGCCAAATCACTCAAACACCTAGTGATATGCCGAAACCAACTGCTTCACTTACCCCTACATCTAATCCCAAAATAATGTACACATTAGAATTTTCCAATCCTAACAATGAGTGGACTTATCAGGGAAAAACTTATATAACACCTATTGTGCAAGTCAGCGGGCAACCTTGGGGAAATCTTCCTGCACCTGAAAAATCAGGCTACACCTTTGTTTACTGGTATGCTCAAGATGATGTTAACAATACATTTTCTATTCAAAACAATAAAAGAGCAAAAAGAGATGTCACTCTCCTTGCTAAATGGAAACTAACCACTTATAACATTAATTATTCCTTAAATGGAGGTTCCTTTGTATCTGTTTCGCCAACTAATACATACACCATAACCTCCCCGCAGATTCTTCTGCCCGAACCGTCAAAGAAAAAATACATTTTTAAAGGCTGGTATACCACCAGCAATTTCACCGGAAAACAAATAACTTCTATTTCTTCCGGAAGTTACGGCAATGTAACCTTATATGCAAAATGGGAAAAAGCAGCCCCTGCCCCTGTTACGGTCACTTCCCTAAAAAACGCATCTAACAAGCTGACTATCAAATTAGGAAAAACCGCAAAGGCAAAAGGATATGAAATCAAGGTAGCAACCAATAAGAATTTTAAGAAAAATGTATCCACCTATACTCTTGGCACAAAAACTTCTTACAGTTTTACGAATCCTGCCAAGAAAACATATTATGTAAAAGCAAGGGCTTATGCTTATGATTCTTATGGAAACAAAATCTATGGTGCCTATGGAAAAACGGCTAAAATTACAGTAACAAAAACCGGAAAAGAATATACAGCAACTTCTTCTTCTGCAAAATTCACCTCGGCCAAGGCTTTGTCCAGTGAGGAAATCCGTCTAAAAGCAACCGTAAATAAACGGATTAAAAGCAGTGATGACTATTATTACCTGGTAAAACTAAATCCATCCAATAATAAAGTAGAAAAAGCTGTAAAGAAATTTTTAAAAGAAAAATATCTAGATGTAACCCTGCCAATTGACGGAAAAAACGTAGGCAACTTATCAACCAAATATGCTATTGCCATAAAACAACGGGGAAAATATGTGGTAATCAGCACCCCTACCTACATAACAAATCCGGAAGCAAGTGCTACAAATACTATGAAATATGTAGTACCTTCTTCTAAAAAAGGAATTCAGGGGGCTACGATTGATGATTTAGGTACCAAGAATACCCTTCTAAATATGGATTTGAAATACCTGATTTCTACCAATGGAACCGGAACCCCTTACGTATACAATGGAAAAACTTACTATTTTACAGATTATTATGTTGGGCTGGTTCGTCAATACAATGCAAAAGGAATCAATGTTTCTATGGTAGTGCTTTTAAGCTGGGATGACAACTTAACATACTTAATTCATCCTTCTGCAAGAGTGCGTGGCAAAAATTACTATGCTTTAAACACAGAAGAAAAGAAAGCCAGGGAAACTTTAGAAGCAGCCTTCTCTTATTTGGGTGAAACTTTTGGACAAAAAGACTGTTACGTTTCTAACTGGATTTTGGGAAATGAGGCAAATGCCCATGCTGTATGGAATTATGCCGGAAACCTCTCATTAAACAATTATGCAAAATCCTATGCGCAGGCCTTCCGCATGCTTTACTACGGTGTAAAACATGGCTTCAAAAACTCCAGAGTATTTATCTCTTTAGATAATGAGTGGACCAAAGGAAGCAATGGCTTTAGCGGAAAATCTTTCTTAACTGCTTTTGCTTCTGCTATCAAAAAAGAAAGTCCAAAGGTACAATGGAATATCGCCTACCATGCATATCCTACTCCATTGACTGCTACTGCTTTCTGGAGAAATACAGGCATTAACAATACAGAAAATACACCTTGCATTACACCGCAAAACATCGAAGTGCTTACAAAATATGTAAAAAAACATTATGGTTCTAAAACCAGAATTATTCTCTCTGAACAGGGATTTTCATCCACTGCCGGAGACAGTACACAAGCTGCTGCTATTGCATATGCCTATTACAAATGTGAATTTAATTCCATGATTGATGCATTCATTATTCGAAGCGAATATGACGTAGATGTGGAAGTACGACAAGGATTATCCATGGGACTGATAAGAACCTCCCCATGGGGATATAAAGAAGCTTATAATGTATACAAATATATGGATACACCAAAATCAGAAACTTATACCAAAAAATATCTGTCCGTGATTGGTGCAAAGAAGTGGAGTTCTATTGTACCGGGATATAAGGCAAGTAAGTTTAAGAAAATGCCGAGCAATTAAGTGTTTGTCCGGCGGACGCCCATAAAAACAGAGAAGCTTTCGGAGCAGAATTTAAACAGCTCCGAAAGCTTCTCTGTTTTTATGGGCTGTTTGCAGGACAGCCCTGAATTGTTCTTCGTTGTTATGCTGCGATTAGGGCGTATGCAATTAATATAATGCCTAACACAATTCGATAATAGCCAAATACTTTAAAGTCTTTCTTTTTAATATAAGACATAAAGGTTTTAATAGCTATAACTGATACGATAAACGCTGTTATCATACCTATAATCAGTATTGTCAATTCTCCCGGCTGAAATGTGAATCCGAATTTTACAAGTTTTAAAAGGCTTGCACCAAGCATAATCGGAATAGCCAGGAAAAAGCTGAATTCTGCTGCCACATATCTTGAAGTTCCAATTAACATAGCACCGATAATGGTAGCGCCGGAACGGGATGTTCCCGGAATCAATGCAAGAATCTGAAAAATTCCAATCAATACTGCATGTTTATAAGTTAACTCTTCAAAATTTCTTACGACAGGCTTTTTGTTTTTATTCCTGCTTTCTACAACAATAAAGATAATACCATATACAATCAATGTAATGGAAACTGTCTGAAAATTATAAAATAATTCATCCAGCTTATCATCAAAAGGAAGACCTATAATGGCTGCCGGCAATGCTGCTACCAGCACTTTAAACCACATCTGCATGGTATCCCATTTCACATACTTATTCAGGAAATTTACAAAACCGTTATTCCCCTGATACTTTGGTGCATATTTTACATGTTCTTTATTCTTTCCTGATACAAAAGGCCACAATTTCTGCCAATACAGCACCACCACTGCCATAATAGCTCCTAACTGAATTACCACGAAAAACATTTCCTTAAACTCTGGTGTAACATTCAGCTGCACAAACTCATCAATAATAATCATATGCCCTGTACTGCTGATAGGAAGCCATTCCGTAATTCCTTCCACAACACCAAGAAGGATTACTTTTAGAATCTCAATCAAATTTTCCATTTCTTCCTCCACAGATTTTTTTATTCAATAATGGTATCTTCTTTTGCATCTTCTCTAACTACGCAAACCCATGTTTTTCCTTCATTTAATGTTATTTCATTACCATTCTTGTCAAAATATCTTGTTTTATCCCAGTCCACATACTTATTCCATGTAATTTCAATGGCTTTTCCGTTAGTAATATAATATCCTGTTTTATTTTCATCCACTACATGAAACAGCTTATAATCTTTAGCATCTCTGGATTCTCCAATGGTATTTTGAATAATGATATTCTTTACTGCCAACTGCTCTCCATCTAAATCATCAATATGTTTTCCTCCATACTGGAATCGATAATACATACCATCTTCTTCATTATATTCAAACCATGGTTTATTTACCACATATCCACCCGGAGTAACTTTTTTAGCATCTATTGCTCCATCTGCCAATTCCACCTGTTCGGAAGCCGGTTTAAAATTGTAATGTGGAGTCAGATTACTGAATCTTTCTGTGTGTTCTAAAGAATATTCATATTTTTCTACACCTTTTAAGATACCTTCTCCACTGGCATAAGCATTGTGCGGTGCTTTTCTGTCTGAGGTACGATAATATACAGTTCCATCCAGAATCGTACCATCTAAGTTGTCCACATCATCACGTGACAATACTTCTGTTACATAAGCAGCCGGACCTCCAAAGTGACAGTAAATGCTGTCCCATTCCATTGCCCAGTACACATAATAGTCACGGCAGCTTCTTACAGAACCAATTTTCTCTAAACCTTTCCAGTCCTCAATAATTCCCATAAGTCTGGTTAAGTTTCCTTCCACGTTACATTCATAGATAACACCTGCTTTAGAAATGCTTGTCTGTGGACATGCTACTTCTATATTATTAAACATAACCGCGATTGGTCTTGTATTCGCCACTTCTTCATCTACCCATTCATAAGTCAGATTACTTCTTACCTTACCTTCTGGTGCTTCATCTGCTGCTTCCTGTGTAGGTTCTGTTGTTACTTCCTCTGTTTCTTGTGTTGCTTCCTCCTGTGCAGGCTCCTTACCCTTTCCACAGCCTGTTAATACTGTAGCTGCTACCATAAGCAATAGCATGCTTACCTTTAATTTTTTCACTCTCTAATCCTCTCTTTCTTTTTCTTTCAATAACTTTTCATTATCTTTATGTATTTTAGCATATTCCACTTATCTTGTGAACAACTTTGTGCATTTTCTGTCTTGTATAATTCTTAAAATTTACGTATACTTATACATATAGACAATTTAAAATTTATTTCTTCAAACGAGGAGGTGATTTGCTATGACAACTTTTTATGGCTTAAATGCGTCTGGTGCTTCTGCCTTATTTTCAGGATTTGGAAATAATACAGGCAGCACAACATCACTGTTATCAAATTATGCTTCCATCAAAAGCGGAAGCTACTACAAGCTTTTAAAAGCTTATTATGCCCAGACCTCTAACTCAGAAAAAACTACTTCTACGGTCACTGATAAACTGAATTCTGATAACACAGCCTGGAAAGAAACAGCTTCTGACATTTCTTCTTTAAAATCAAGTGCCACTACACTGATGAAAGAAGATTATACAGAGGAAAACCGTTCTAAATTAGAATCTGCGATTTCTTCTTTTGTGAAGAATTATAACGCTGTGTTAGATTCTTCCGCAGATGTAAACTCAAGTTCCTTTTCTAAAAAAATAGAATGGATGACAAGAATAACCTCTAACAATTCTACCACTTTAGAAAAGGCAGGAATTACTGTGAATTCAGACAATACACTTTCCTTAAACAGTGATTCCTTATCCAAAGCTTCTTTGGATGACTTAAAAACCGCATTTTCCGGTTCTTATTCCTACGCAGGACAGATAAATTCAGTTTCTAACCTGATGGCACAGGTAGCTTCCAACAAAGGGGCTTCCAACACTGCTTCTCTTTACACAAGTTCAGGAACTTATAGTAATTTATCCTCATCCTCAATGTATGATATTTTATTCTAATGATTGCATGGTTACATACTAAGTAAAGCAAGCCATAATTCTTTTATGGCTTGTTTTGCTTTCTATTTCAGATTGGGAGGATCTTTATGAGCAGAAAACGTCAAAAACGCAAAAATATTTTATTGCTTTTTCTCATCTTAGTGATTGTTTTTTCATGCATTTGCTGCATATATCTAAAAAAAGGAACTACAAACTATACACAAAATCAGGAGGTATCCACCACTATGAGTACAAACACCCCAACTCCTACTTCTATTTCCGCAACTTCAATCCCGTCACCAACACCTATGGTTTTTCTTTCTTCCATAGAAGATTTTCAGGCAGGGGAAATCATTGAAAAAGACCAATTAGATTACGAGCACCCTGACAGCTACTTTACTGTTTCTGTCATCAACGACACGCTGAAGACACGTATCTATAATAAATCCTATTGCGAAAATGATGACATTACATTAGACCAACTGCGTTATTTAAAAGTACTGCACTATAATTTTGAACACAAGATTCAAGTGGGGGAATGCATTGTAAACAAAGAAATTGCTGAAGATTGTATCGATATTTTTACTGAACTTTTTAGAAACGAATACGAAATACAGTCTATGTATTTAATTGATGATTTTTGGACCGGCGATGGAACTTCTACAGATACTGCTTCCATGAACGCCAATAATTCATCAGCTTTTTGTTACCGTGTCATCGCAGGTACCACGAAGCTCTCCAATCATGCGTTGGGCTTTGCCATTGACATCAATCCTTATCAGAACCCTTACATCACCTATCGGGATGGAGTTCCTGTATATTACCACAAGGATGCTGAAAATTATGCTGACAGAACTACGGCAAAACCACACATGATTACTCACGATGATTTGTGCTACCGTCTATTTACAAAACACGGTTTCACCTGGGGTGGTGACTGGAAAAATTCCAAAGACTATCAGCATTTTGAAAAGACGAACTAATCATGTAAATTATTAATTATCTTCTTTCTTCTGAAACACCAGAAGCAACAATGCCCCAAGAATGATAAAAAAATCTGATATATTAAATACAATGTTTCTCAATGCTTTCCATTTTACACCAAATCTAACATAGTCAACAACATGATGTCTGCGGAAACGGTCATATATATTACTTCCGGCTCCGCCGATAATCATGGCTAGAGCCGTTTTTAAGCCTTTATTTCCTTTCTGAAATAACAGTATACAAAGCTTTACAATTAAAGAAATGCACACAAAGCCAGAGCCGTAAGCCACCAGCTTGGGATGTTTTTCAAATTTATCCAGTGCAAACCCTTTATTATAATACTTTTCCAGTATAATTTTTCCATCCAAATATGTTTTTTTCTCTCCAAATGCCAGTTTCTCATCAACTATTTTCTTAACAAAAAAATCGCTCAAAAATATAACGGCAATGATACCCAAATAAAACATATCTGCCTCCTTACTACGCTTTATACTTCATTCTTTTGCAGCATACTGCTTTTTTCCGTGGAGCGCATCTCAATACGTGGAGCACCTTTGTGCTCAATATACGCTCTGGTAATCGTCACTGTACCTATATTATCATCCTTTGGAATCTCATACATGATATCCAACATAAATTCTTCAATAATGGCCCGAAGTGCTCTGGCTCCTGTTTTCTTCTCCAATGCCCTTTCTGCAATTGCTTCCAGCGCATCATCATCAAAGTTAAGCTTCACCTCATCTAATTCCAGCAATTTCTGATACTGCTTTAAAATCGCATTTTTTGGCTCTTTCAACACCTTAACCAGCATATCTTTTGTTAAAGCATCCAACGTGAATACGATTGGCAGACGACCTAAAAATTCCGGTATCATACCAAACTTACGAATATCCTCTACTGTAACTTTACTTAACAAATTAGGGTCATCATCATACTTATCTTTTAAATCTGCTTTAAATCCAATAGAAGCTGCCTTGTTCAAACGCTCTTTAATGATATTTTCCAGCTCCGGAAAAGCTCCTCCACAAATAAACAAAATGTTTTTCGTGTTTACAGTAGTTAACGGCACCATAGCATTTTTACTGTTAGCACCTACCGGTACTTCCACCTCACTGCCCTCTAATAGTTTTAACATTCCCTGCTGTACTGATTCCCCGCTGACATCTCTCTGATTTGTATTCTTCTTTTTAGCTATCTTGTCAATTTCATCAATAAAAATTATTCCCCGTTCTGCCCGTTCTACATCATTATCTGCAGCTGCCAGAAGCTTTGACACAACACTTTCAATATCATCTCCAATATATCCTGCCTCTGTCAGGGATGTTGCATCTGTAATGGCAAGCGGTACATCTAACAGACGAGCCAAGGTTTTTACAAGGAAGGTTTTACCACTTCCTGTAGGCCCAATCATAAGCATATTGGACTTTTCAATTTCAATTTCATCCATGGTATCTGTTGCCACACGCTTATAGTGATTATATACTGCAACAGAAATCACCTTCTTTGCCTGTTCCTGACCTACCACATATTCATCCAGACTTGCCTTAATCTTATGAGGTGCCGGAATAGATTTAATATCCAGTACCGGTTTATTTTTTTCTTTTGGCTTTTTCTTTTTAATTTTCTGAGAATTTGGCTTTATATTTGGATTCATACTGCTTAAATCAGATAAATTAATCATACTGATATTTGGCATATATGGCATATTTTTCATAATACTCTCATAGTCCACAGTTCCATTATTCATAGTGTCAAAGGTTCGCTGCATACAATCTGCACAAACACAAATGTTATTTGGCAAATGAACCATTTTCCCTGCTGTGCTCTCTGAACGATGGCAGATATAACAGATATCTTCGTATTCACTATCCTTAGATTCAGAATCTTTTTTCTTTTCTATTTCATCATTATTTTCTGTATAATCAGACATATTTTCCCTCCAGCTTTTTTAATCACCTACATTATATCAAAAGAACAGCATCCTTCCAAGAAGAAAGGACGCTGTTTATACTATTTTTATATTTTATTGGCTTATTTCACTGCGTTTTCCCAACGTGATGGTAATCTTCTGGTTTTCGTAGTTTCCATTTACCGGGCGCTGTACCTGCAATTCTACAGTTTCACCTGCCGAATAATATTGAAGCTGCTGCTGTAATTCTTCATAAGTACTGATTTTGGTACCGTCAAATTTTACGATTACATCGCCTGACAGTAAGCCTGCTTCTTCTGCTGCACTTCCCTCGACTACTTCACTCACATAAATTCCATATGGCATATTATAGACTTCATGCATTTCATCTCCAATGGTTGCTCCTCGGATTCCTAAATATCCCATATCATTTTCATCAACTTTATCTCTAGTTACCTTATTCATCAATTCATCAATAATCGGCCTTGCCGCAGAAATCGGAATTGCATATCCCATACCTTCCACTGATGCTTCTGAATAACTTCCACTGGATATTTTCATGGAGTTAATTCCAATCACTTCTCCTTTTGTATTTAGCAGAGCTCCGCCGCTGTTTCCAGGGTTAATTGCTGCATCCGTCTGAATAAATCCTGTACTGTCATCATCTGTGTTGTCGTTGTTTTGTCCACTTTCACTTTCTGTATTGACCTGTCTGTTTAATGCACTGATAACTCCAGTGGTAACAGACTGTCCATAACCTAATGCATTTCCTATGGCAATTGCCGGTTCTCCTACCTGAAGTGAATCAGAATCGCCCAGAGTTGCTACAGAAATTTCTCCTAAAGTTTCACTACTCATGGCAGATAAATCTACTGCTATCACTGCCAAGTCCATTTCAGAATCCGTTCCTTTGATCTTTGCTGTGGCTGTATCATCATTAATAAAATATACCGTTAATTCATCGGAACCTTCTACCACGTGATTGTTGGTAGCAATCAGCAACTCCGTATCACTTTGTCCTACTATGATTCCGGAACCACTGCCTTCCGTTTCATACTGATATGCCTGTCCGAAGAAATTCTGTGTCACTTCTGTTGCCTTACTGGTAATGGATACTACAGACGGCATTACATTATTTACTACATTTGTAACATCTGTTACTGTAGTGCTTGTATTGGCCGATGTAGTGGTTGCAACCACTTTCTTTTCTTCCGATTGTGCTGTATAAGCTGTAGCTTCTTTTGTCTCATCAAAAAACACATAACCGCCCAGTTTATTCACCCCAATAAAAGCTCCACCTGCCACACAGCCAAATACCGCTGCACTTGCCACCAATGATGCTGCCTTCTTAGCAATTTTTTTGCTCTTTGGTGATAATTTCTTTTTTTCTTTCTTCTTTACCTGCTTTTCTTTCATATAATCGGCATTACTGTAGCTTCTTTCCGGTTCCTGATTAATCTGGTAAGAGGAATAGCTTCTTTCTTTTACCGGATCTGTCTGCACTTCCGGCTGAGCATTCTGCTCCACTTCCGATTGATGATTTGTTTCTTCTTCACTGCTTCTCATTACAAAGCCTTCCCCATTGATATAATCCTTATTATCCATATTCTTTTCATCCTTTCCTATGCTATCTATTTAGTTATATTTGTTTTCTTTTCCTTTTTACATTATACAGTCTATCAAGCATTTGTGTTCAAATTGTGATAAAAGGTTTAAGAAACTTTGAAACGAGTACACAAATGCCGGATAGTTTCCTACCCGGCATTTGCATATTTTAATGTATACACTACTTATTCTACTGTAACTGATTTCGCAAGATTTCTTGGCTTATCTACATCACAGCCTCTGCCAATAGAAATATAATAAGCAAATAACTGTAACGGCACAACTGCAAGTGAATTGGTAAAGTATTTGTTTGTTTTTGGAATATAAATCACAAAATCACTGTTCTTTTCAATCTCCGTATTTCCTGCATTGGTAATGCTAAGTACAAAAGCTCCCCTTGTCTTTACCTCAACCACGTTGCTAATAGTCTTTTTATACAATTCTTCCTGTGTCACCAATGCCACAACCAACGTTCCATCCTCAATCAATGAAATGGTTCCATGTTTTAACTCTCCTGCTGCATATGCTTCTGAATGAATATAAGAAATTTCCTTTAACTTCAAGGAGCCCTCTAAGGAAATGGCATAATCAATACCACGTCCAATAAAGAACACATCCTTTGCTGCCAAATATCTATTAGCAAACTTCTGAATCTTTTCTCTGTTTCCAAGAAGCATTTCAATCTGTTCCGGAATACGTTTTAAGTCTTCAATCAATCCACTTAATTCTTCCGGTGACACGGTTCCTCTTACCTCTGCAAATTTCAAGGCAAGTAAATAGTGTGCAATCAACTGTGCACTGTACGCCTTTGTGGTTGCCACGGCAATTTCCGGTCCAGCCCAGGTATACAATACGCTGTCGGCTTCTCTTGCAATGGAGCTTCCTACTACGTTCACAATAGCAAGTACTTTAGAGCCCATTTCTTTTGCCATACGAAGAGCTGCCAAAGAATCTGCTGTTTCTCCTGACTGGCTGATAATAATTACTAAAGTACCCTCTTCTAAAATCGGATTGCGGTAACGAAATTCGCTGGCTACATCCACTTCCACCGGAATCCTTGCAAGACCTTCTAAAATATATTTAGCAGTCACACCTGTATGATAAGCAGAACCGCAGGCAACAATCATAATCTTCTTGATTGCCTTAATTTCTTCCTCTGTCATATTTAATTCTTCGATTACGATTTTTCCGTCTTTCAATCTAGGGTTTAAGGTATCTGCCACTGCTTTTGGCTGCTCATACATTTCTTTTAACATAAAATGCTCATATCCGCCTTTTTCCGCAGCTTCCACATCCCATTCGATTTTTACAGATTCTTTCTTCAATTCTTCTTCATATACATTGTAAAATTTCAGAGAATCCCTTGTAATAACTGCAATTTCTTCGTTTTCAATAAAGTATACATCTCTTGTATATTTCAATACTGCCGGAACATCTGATGCGATTAAATTACCTGTTTCACTTTTCCCTACAATTAATGGGCTGTCTTTACGCACTGCGTATAAAGTTTCCGGTTCCTCAGCAAACAAAATTCCAAGTGCATAAGACCCTTCTACACGGTGCATTACTTTTGTAATGGCTTCTAAAGCATTTCCTTTGTAATAGTAATCTAAAAGATGAGCTACCACTTCTGTATCTGTATCAGATACAAATTTATAGCCTTTTGCCTCTAGCATTTTCTTGATTTTTATATAGTTTTCAATGATTCCGTTATGTACCACAGCAATACTCTGGGATTCGTTGAAATGCGGATGGGAATTAATGTCAGATGGTGCTCCGTGAGTTGCCCATCTGGTATGTCCGATTCCAATCCCCCCTGGCAAAGTGGCACCATCATGGGTTAATTCACTCAGCACCTTTAAACGTCCCTTTGCCTTAGACATATTAATTTTCTTTCCATCAAAAACAGCAATTCCGGCTGAATCATATCCTCTGTACTCTAATTTTGAAAGTCCATCCAGTAAAATTGGTGCTGCCTGACTTTCTCCTATATACCCTACAATTCCACACATAATTTATTCCTCCTTATTCCAATATGCCTTGTTTGAAGTAAGACACATAATCTGTTTTTTAGATAGTTTTTTGTAGTTTTTTCCCAGCTTGTAACCAATAAACTTAAAGGCACTTTGCAATAGTAGCTCAAGAATGGCTCCAAAATTTCCTTGCTTTGCAAAATATCCTGCAGTATCTTTTACCATGCGGATTCCTTCATTTTCTGAAGAAATTCCTTCAAAAATCTCCGGATGTTCTGCCTGTGAAACTCCTAAATCAAAATTTCGTTTCATTTGCTCTAATGGCGTATAATTGTGGGAATGATATACTTTTGCATCTGCTGCATAGGCCACATAGAATCCTGCCTGAATGACCCCACCACAGTATATCATATCTTCATTAAAAATGGTCCTTGAAATAAATCCCTTCCGCTCCACAAAGATATCCCGTTTGTATGCAGCACAAACATTAGAGCAAAAATACGTTTTAATTCCCAGTTCATGAATATCCTTTTGAGATTTCACGCTTGACTTTTCTCCATAATTAAATTGTCTGGTATGCCGTTCTAATTCACTGCAATTTTCATTAGGAAGCTGCCTTGCATATACTGCCACTGTTTTTTCCTTTTGCAGGTAATTTAATAAATTTTCAATCAAAAGATTATCTGCCGGAACTGCATCCTGTGTCATAAATAAAAGCACATCCGCTTTTGAATCAGCCGCCCCCAAATTTCTGGAGGCTCCATGGTCAAACTCTTTTCGCTTAATATGTGTTACCACAATTTTCGTGCTAAGTTCTTCAATTTCTTTTTTCCAGAAACATTCTTCCGTATTTACAATCCGTATCGTTTCCGGTAAAACGGTCTGTTTCAGTAGCATTTCAATGCTTTTTTGAAACTTTTCATCCGGATGATACGTTGGAATGATTACGTCTACTTTCATTATATTTCTCCATTTTCAAAACATTCCATACACTTTATTTTTTGCCTTGTCACAAAACTTTCCTACAGACCGAAACTACAGAAAGGCTCCTGCAAACACAGAAGCCTCTTCGCCCTATTGTTCTTCTTGTTGTTCTTCTTCCTGACCATCTTCCTGTTCATCTTCTGTTGTCTTTTCTGCAGGCTGTACTCCTGTATCATTTACAATCTTAGTACTAATTGCTGTAAGAGATGAGGATGGTGTATATTCTTCCTCTGTACCAAACAGGTATTCATGTAACTGAACAACATTTTGTTCTAATCCCATTGGAATTACACAATCCCCTTTAGAACCAAGTATATCATTTTTCTTGTCAAACGGGAATCCTGTTGTATCTACAATTTTATAACTGGAAATATCTTTTACCAGTGTAAGTAGCTCATCTAACTCAATATTAGTTGCACACTTTGGAAATGCCTCTTTCACAATTTGGGTCAATGCTGTCGGTGACATTGTCTTTGCCTTATCAATAATCAGACCGATAACCTGACGCTGACGTTCAGAACGCTTAAAGTCGTCTCCTGCTGTATAACGAATACGACAATAAGAAACTGTCTGAATACCGTTTAATAAATGCTGACCTGCACCGGATACATTTTCTATCTTTCCGTTTGTAACCTTAGAAGTTTCTACCTGATAGTTATTCAAATGAAAAATTTCTTCTTCTGTCAGGTCAATGGTGACACCGCCAATAGCATCTACTACACTCACCAGTGCAGAGAAGTCTACGGTAGCATAATTTGTAATGTCTAAATCAAGGTTTGTATTTAACATCTTAATTGCCTGTTCCGGACCGCCACTACTGTATGCACTGTTTGCCTTGTTGTATGTATCATTACCAATATTTAAATAAGTATCACGATACACCGAAACAAGTTTTACTTCTTTTGTTGATTTATTAATGCTACAAACAATAATACAATCACTTAAAGTACCTTTTCCAAGAACACCCGTTCTGGAATCTACGCCAAACAATGCGATATTCCAGAAGTTATCATTGTTTAATTCTTCATTTACAGAAAGATTTTCTTTATTTACATCTGCGGAAATTAAGTTACTTCCTGCACCTTTGTTTCCACCCATATTATCCATTGCCCAGATTCCAATTGCTGCAATTGCTGCAACCAGTATTACAATTGCTTCAATTGCTATGATAATTCTACGGTTTCTTTTCTGTTTTGCTTTCTTACTATTTTTTCCTCTTGTTCCAACCGCCTTTTTGGTGGTATTTTTTTTATTTTCTGCCATTTAGTTATCCTTCCTCTCTTTATCTAATACGCATTTTTATTAATAAATCCCTTGAATATTGTCAGGAATAGAATTTTTATATCAAACGCCAGTGTCCAATTCTCAATATAGTATAAATCATACTCTATCCGCTTCTTTATGGATGTATTTCCTCGATATCCATTAATCTGCGCCCAGCCGGTCATTCCCGGTCTTACCTGATGTTTTACCATATATCTCGGAATCTGTTCTTTGAACTTTTCTACAAAAAACGGCCGTTCCGGTCTTGGACCCACCAGACTCATATCCCCTTTTAAAATATTAAATAACTGCGGTAATTCATCAATACTTGTCCTGCGGATGATTTTACCAATCGGGGTCACTCTCGGATCATCCTGTACAGTCCATGCTCCCCGTTCTTCTTTCGGCTGTTGCACCTCCATAGAACGGAATTTGTACATCTTAAACTGCTTATTGTGCAGTCCTACTCTGTCCTGAGTAAACAGAACCGGTCCTTCTGATGTACATTTAATTAAAACAGCAGTAATCAGCATAATCGGTGAAAAAATAACAATTGCTGCAATAGAGCCTGCAATATCAATGCACCGTTTCAATGTGCTGTTAAAGAAATTCGTCAGCGGTACATTTCTGATATTGATTACCGGCAACCCCAGTAAATCCTCGGTATAAGGTCTTGTGGGAATTATATTGTTATAATCAGGAATAAACTTTGTATGAACTCCTGATTTTTCACACATATTTACAATCTGTTCCAGTTTTCCATACTTATCAAGCCCTAATGTAATAGCGATTTCATCCAGTTTATTCTCCGGCAAAATGATTGGCAGATTTTCAATGGTTCCAATTACCTTTACACCTTTATATATGGTTCCGCGTTCTGCTTCATCATCCAGAATTCCACGTACCATGTAACCCCACTGGGGATTTGCCTTGATTCTGTCAATATACTGTTCCGCTGCCCGGCTGTAACCTACTAATAAAACATGCTTTAAATTAAAGCCATTCTCCCTTACGCTTGTAAGTATATGTCTGACTATGTTTCGAAACACCACTTCCAGCACAATGTTTATGACATAAAAGATAAACATCATAGTTCGTGAGAAATTCGGTTCATTAATCACATACAATCCCACAATAAAGGCTAACAGACCAACCGTATTGGCTTTTATAATATTGCTGCACTCAATCCTCCTTGCCTGTATTCTTTTTGATGTATACAGGTTAAATAAGGAATACAACATCAGGTATTCCGGAATAAGTACAATCAGTGCTGACAAATATGTCCGAAAGGACAAGGCTGCACCTTCATTGTCGAATATTCCCATTTTAAATTTTATTAAGTACGCTAAAACATACGAAAATATAATAACAATTGCATCTAATACCACATGCAGTCTGTTAAAATATTTCTGATTGTCTTTTATCAAATTCTATCACCTTTTTCCAGCAATTCACAAAGTTTATATTACAATATTTGACTATAAGTTGCAACCAAAAACTTCTCTTATTTTTTAACATTTCCTTAATTTTTTCTCAAAAGCATGAAATCCCAAGGGGGCAAAAAGCACCTCCGGTGCTTTTGATAGAGTGTATATGGTATTTCAAGCTCGCTTGCAAATACCATATACACTCTATCAAAAAGTGCTACGCACTTTGCCCCCTGTCCTTTTATAACAGCCTTCTCACCACATTAACCCACAATTCCAACTGCATTTTCACATAATTCTTCCAATGATTTCCTTGAAACCGCACCTTATTTCCCTGTAACGGAAGACGCATTCCCTTCCATAGTCCTTCCATGTAAGTCTTTCCTAACCCTTTTTGGAAAAAGAAAAAAGCCTTCACCAAAAATCCTGGAATCAAAAACGGCAGATTACATATAATCTGAAACAATGGCATATTCTTTCGAATCAAGTAAATACTGTTTCTAGAGGAATGACGCACCTTAAACTCATTATAACGTGAGCCACTGGCACCGCTTCCCACATGATATACTTTCGCCTTTGGCTCATATACATTCCGATAGCCATACAATCTTGCACGATATCCCACATCAATATCTTCTAAGTAGGCGAAGTGGACTTCATCAAAGTATCCTATGATTTCAAATACCTGCTTCCGATAAATGGATGCACCTCCACAGGCAGCTGTAATTTCACATGGCCTATCATACTCTGATGCCGGTTTATCTTTTCCTCTGGCAAATGCCCAGCCCAAAGCGCAATAATAATCTCCAGCATCATCAATGAGTGCCGGATTTTTCGCCTGAAGCATCATGGAGGATACTGAAAATATATTGTTTTTCTGACTAATTCTTTCGTACAAAGCAGATACAAAGCCATCCTGCACCTGTGTATCATTGTTTAATAAGATTACATAAGGAGTTTTTGCTGCTTTGATTCCCACATTAACTGCCCTGCAAAATCCATAATTATCATCCAAAGGTATCAGATTCACATCTTTGTACCGTTCTAACACTAATTCTTTGCTTCCATCCGTAGAATTATTATCTACTACTATAATATCAAAGGCTGGTGCCTCTTTTTGTGCTTTCAATGCTTTAATACAGTTATCTATATAAGCTATGCCATTATAATTCGGAATCACAACTGTTACTTCTCTCATACGTTTCTCCTAAGTCCATACTCCATTTTAAGGGTTTCGCAGTTTTCATTGTAATAAGGATCTTCCTGTTCCAATGCTTCGCTGTGGTATTTATATATTGCTTTTCTATCTTCTGCGCTTATTTTGCCTGACGGAGTTTCCTGCTCCCATAAGGCTGTAACCAAAGGGGTATATATATTTTTGTATCCATTCTCCTGCATCCGAAGACACAATTCTATCTGTGCCGCCTTTGCCCCAAGATTGGAAAGAAATCCATCCATGCTTCGTAATAAATCTTTTTCAATAGCAAACACTGTACTAACTGCACTTACGGTTCTAGATAAATCCAGTCTGTGAAGAAATCCTGTTCTTCCTTTTTTATAATGCCCAAAATAAGTTACCGCCAACCGTTCTTTATTTAACACCAGACCTGCTTCCCTGACTCTTTTGCTCTTTAGCTGCAAACATCCCACAGCGCCAACACCGTGTTGTAGACATTTTGCCGCAAAAACTGTTTCAAAGTCATGCTGTGGAATACTCACCTGTTCAGGCAAAAACACCAGTACTTCGGCTTTTGCTGCCTCTGCCAGTTTGTTTAAAGCATCCCCATTATCTTCCGCTCCATAGCGAATCACTTTAATTTTTTCTCTGCTGATTCCTTCTGTCCGATAATGAAAAAAACCATAATTATCGGTAGTTTCTACTTCTGCCCTTATGCCTTGACGCTCCAGATGACTTTCTATCGCTCGTTTTGCAGCTTCGTATGCGTACATCTTGCTTTCCGGCGATGCTGCAGTGGAATTAGCATGGGTACGCCAATGATACAACACCTTTCGTATATGATAAATTTCCATAGTAGCCTCTACACATCGAAAAATAAAATCGTAATCCTGAGCACCATCGAACTCACTGCGGAAACCGCCAACCCGTTCAATGATATTTCGGCGAACCACAAAAAAGTGGCAAATGTAGTTATTACTTCTAAGCAGCTCTAAATCATAATCCGGTTTAAAATTAGGTCCAAAAAAGGTACCGCTTTCTCCATCAATCTTGTCTTCATCTGTATAAAGAACATCTACGGCAGGTCGTTTTTCCAACACTTTCATTACTTGGAACAACACATCCGGTTCTAGTAAATCGTCATGGTCAAACAAACCAATAAATTCTCCTGAAGCCATATTCAAAGCTTCGTTGGTATTTTCAGAAATTCCTTTATTTTCCTTTAATTTCTTATATTTAATACGGGAATCCTTTTTCTGGTATTCTTTTATCATTTCACCCGGTTCTTCTTCCGTACTTCCGTCCGCAATGCATAATTCCAATCGTCCATAAGACTGATTCAGCACACTTTCAATCATTTCTCTCAAATACTGTTCCGGAGTATTGTACACTGGCACAATAATGCTGAAGGTAACCTCTTTGGAAAATTTATATTCTCTCTGTTTCTGCAATTCTTCTTCTGATACCTGATGTTCTCTCGCCCATCCGTCATAGTCCCGCTCCACCCTATCACGATACAAACGTTCGCTCATTTTCACATAAAGGCTTGGTAAGCTATGATGTTGTAAATATTTGATTCCTCTTGCAAAATAATTCTTTTTCATACGCTTCCTCTAAACTTGTGGTGTCTTCTCTTTTCTTCTGTGGTACAGTAAATAAATTCCATAAACAAGCACCACATTTCCGATTAAATATATTCCGTAATAATACATAAATAATCGAGATGGAGCTGTTAAAAATATTAATGGTACTTTTCCTACTATGCCTAACAATACCAACAAGCTGCTCCATTTTCTACGGATAAGGCAGAAAAGTAAAGCAACAATTAATACAAGAAGTTGCGGTAAAAAGCTGTATACCACATAGTATAACTCCAATTTTTCGCTACCACTCTGAAAACCGTTAAGCTCCAACAAGGATAATACCTGTTTTCTTACGCCGGTAAAAAAACCTTTGCCACCAACATATTCTTCTCTGAACTCCACATAATTTGCCACTTCATCTGTATCATACAATTCTGTTGTATTCATTAATATTCCATTAGAATTCACAAAAGTTTCTACACGCTCTTTCAAAAAGACTTCGGGATATTTTCTTATAAGACTATAATATGCACTTTTAAATTCCTTATACTCTGCACTAGTGTAATTTTTTCTGATTAAAGATGGTTCACTCCAAAACACCGAGATGCCACTTTTTCCACTTTCATATCCCTGTATCATAAGATTTACATCAATTACTTTATCAATAATCTCAAGTTCTTCGACCTGTTCACCCTGTGCTTCACATAACAATGGTGCCAACGGAAGTACCATAGAAGTAATTTCATACTGGTCACCGGAAATCAGCTTATTTCCCAGAGTTTGAGGTGCCATTACTGCTATGGTCGCCACTACAGTTACAATTACAAACTTCAGCTTTTTCTTTCTGCTCTCCTGCTTCCAGAAGGTTATCAAATATACTATCGGAATCCATAACATATAATAGATGCCTTCTGTTCTCCATACAGCTACAACTGCTGTAAGAAAGACTACAAACCAGGTCTCCTTTGCCGTAAGCTTTCTTTTTTCTAAAATAGCGGATAAAAATACCGTTGCCAGGCAAAGTTCCAAAAACACATATACGGACATGCGCATTGGATAAACATTCGAATCCAGTATCGGAAATGCCAAAAAAGGCAATATAAGCCATAATTTGTGCTTTAATCCCAATATTCTACAAGCTCTTTCGCACACAAATCCAACGCACAAAGAAATCACGGCACACTGCATAACTATGACACCTGCCGGAACAGGAAGAAACATCAATGCAAAAATATAAAAATAAGAAGTCAAATATCCCTGCCAAAACGTAGGCATCAATGTTTTTGCATCCCGCAAGATTCCAAATTCATCCATACGCCATGCTCCCGGATACACCAGCAGCAACAGAAACATCATAAGAAGAAAATAAACACCTGCAAAAAACAGGTATTCTCTGACTATTTTTTCTCCGCTTCTATATCTTTTGATTGTGTTTCCAAGTACCTGATACCCCGCCATTAACAATATCAAAAATACAACTTTGATTCCCCATGCATAAATGGAAAATATGACATCTTCGCGCTTTTCAAAGGCAAAGAGGCTGTACTCAAAAAAAATCCGATCTGTTGCAAAGGTCAGAAGCCAATGCACGAAAGCTATCACCAGTAACGGTTTTGAACATTTGATTTTCATTTTAGTATTCCCTCTTGAAAATTTCTAATTCTTCCGGTGTGCCAAGCACATGAACTTTTCCGAAGTCGACAATAGAAATACGCACATCCATTCCTTTTTCAATCATAAAGTTATAAAGAGGCGCCACGTATTTTTCACCTTTTTCTAAATTTTCCTCATTGGAATAATATTCCTGATATAATTCTTCGTATAATTTGCAGGATTTAAAATAGTAAGCTCCCAGCGTACAGTTATCTGAAATTCTCACCTTTTCTCTCACTTCCACTGCCTTTTGGTTCTCATCCAGTTTTACAAAACTCCAGTGTTCCCCCTCTGCGTGAAAGCACGGAATATACCCATCCCCTGCAATGTCCTCTTTCTTTAATTCATAACTTTCCACAAAAGTATCAATGTTATAAATCATAAGTTCCGATTCTTTCTTCCAATAAGGTGCTGCTAACATGGCTGTGGTTGCCTGACCATCTGTCAGCTTGTCTATTTCCACAATTTCCACATTGGCAATATCTGACATTTTACAGTGGGAAACGATAAATTCTTCTGCCTTGTCTTCCTTACGCACGATAAAAATATACTCTGTATCTTCCGCATTATACCCTTTTAAGCTGTCCATAGACCAATCAAACAAGGTTCTTCCATGGGCTTCAATCATATATTTAGGCACTGTATAACCTGCTTTTGCAAAACGTGAGCCTAAGCCTGCCATGGTAATCACAATTGTCATCATAAATTCTCCCTCCAGCCGTCACAAATCTGCTTTAATTCTTCTTCTGAGTACTTTAAGAACTCGTCCGGACGTACTGCTCTGTCATCCACATAAAAACCACGCTTTCCCGGCCATGGCTTTCCATAAATAATCTCATCATAAGGAATGTCCCATTTATCCAGCCACTGTAGCAGTATTTTTGCAGTGTTGGCATTGATTAACCCAATGTTTCCGCCATAACTGTTCATATTTCTTGAGGTAAACAGCACAATTTTTGCACCACCTGCCTTGTATTCCCGCAGTTTTTCCACCACATCTGCATAGGGTACTAAATCAATGTATTCTTCATCTTTTTTCTTAATGGGACAAATCGTTCCATCAATATCAAACACAAAACTTAATCCTTCAAACATTCCTCTACCTCGTCTAATATATTCATTCCATTCAGCAAAAAGCCAAAGGTTTTCTGCACATTATCCATATGAAGTGGCAGCATGGATAAAAACAGGGACGCTTCATACAGCCTTACGGTCACATAGTCAAATCCATTTTCTTCTAAAAATCTTTTAAAAATCTTTACATACTCTGAATTATCAAAATCCAGTTCTAACTCCAGCTTCATATCCTGAACCAGCTTAATCTCATACAAGCCATTGTTAAAAAAGTCATATCGTCCACAGATAGAATGAGACAGCTTTGCTAAATCATAGTATGGATGTGCATATAATTCGTCTTCCTTCAACGCACCTTTCGGATCAATCAGCTTAATCAAAGAAGTTTCCTTATGGTATAAGATATTGGAAAAACACAAATCCCCATGTCCCACTGCTAAAAAACTCTTAGACTGGTCACGAAGTTTTACTTTCTCATATAGTTTCTGGTATCTTTCAATAATTTCATCAATACTCTGATACTTTGTGCCATTTTTGATATTACTTTCAAACACCTGATAATATGGGTTTTCTTTCAGCATCTTCATGCGTTCTAAGACTTTTCCCACATACAGTTTATCTGCTTCCTTTTCGTATTGTTCTTTTGTAACTTCTTTCGTTGCGCGTGTTTTAACAAAATAAAATAACCGTTTTAAAATATCTTCAAACTCTTCCAATTCTACAGCGCCATGTACAAAACGGATGGCAATATCCGTGGTATGCACACGCTCCATTGTGTAACTGGCTTTTTCTTTTCCTTCTTTATAGTCAAAAGGCATTACAAACCACATTTTCATGGTTTCCGGCAGTAAATAGTAGTATTCATATTCACTTTTAATCTTTTTCTTATTGGTGGAGCTTTTTGTTACCGTAAAATCATCGCTTTCCAACGCATTAAAGAATCTGGCATCAAAACCACTGGTAATATATTGCAGGAAATTATTCACTTCGCCTAAATCCACCAGACAATCTGTCTGAATCACATCTGCGTTGCGTAAGCCTGCCACATCCACAATTCCTTCCTTATTATACTCCATCACATATTCTAAATAGTCACTGATGCTTTTGCAAAGAAACAGTGCTGTTTTTTCATTTTCCTTCACACACATAGTCTGCTGTACAAACTGTGTTTTTTCTAACAGTATTTTAAATGCTTCCCTATTTCGGATGCCAAAAGAAGAACGCATATGTATCACAGCAAATTCCTTTGGAAGACTTTTTAACTGTTTAAGGACCTCTGTCTGTTCCTCTTTCGAACTGTAGGAATAAACAGCCGCCACAAAACTTTCGTTCTCTACTTCCTCTAGCACACGCATTTTCAAAGTTTTTCTCTTTAAAATTGTTTCACCAAAAGTTTTATTTCCTGTAATTTCTTTTATCTTCTGATTTGGTCTATCACTGTCTTCATATAAGAACACTATCTTTTTAAGCATTTTCTGACCTCCTGTTTTTTAAGCCGCTGCCACTATAGCAGAAATAATAAAAATAACAAATTATCATAGCCACTAACAATCCCAGTGCACTGACGAGAATATAATTATTTTTCAAAATTCCTGTATCTGCTGAAAAAATACCACCGATATACTCTGCAAACTGAGCCATTCCGAAAGCAATATTAAAAGTTCCTGCCATAAATTTCAAAAAAAGAAATTCAAATATCCAGCCAAAACAGGAAAAAATCAATATAAGAAAGAATCTTCCTTTCAACAGTGCTGCCATATAATCATAACACATCTTAAAATTTTCCAGCATTTGCAAGAACCATATAGTACGCTTGCTATTTCCGTTTATCATCAGGAAACGGTTCAGATAATTGTAACTGGAATATAAGAACACACAGCCTAATAATACCAGTAGCACAATTAGCGACAAAATCACTGTGACCGCAGAAATTCTTCCTACCACACAGAAATCGTAAGGCAGCAAAAACAGCAATAATACACAAGTATCAAACATACGATCTACAATTACACTGATAAATCCCATTCGCACATTTCGTGTTTCATGAGCGAAGCAGTAAATTCGAAACAGTTCCCCGCTCTTAAAAGGAAGCAGAAAATTTACAAAGGTTGTCTTAATATATACTTTAACAAAACGCTTAAACTCCATTCTCTGCTCCATCAAAACCAGATAAAAACGCATCAGCTTTGCAGCATGAAGTATCAGAAAGCATAAAAAACACAAAAAGACAGACAAAATGGGACTCTTAAAGTCCCCCACTGTCTGCCAGCCGCCTGACACTGCATCCTTCGCAATTCCTGTCAAAAAAAACAACGCTGCCACAAAAAAAACTATATTCATCATTTTATACAAAGTGTTTTCATTCTTTTTCACTTACAATCCCACTTTCTGCCACAACGGTTGATGTATAATTTAAAATCTTCTTCTCCCTGCATTCAGATGTGATAAATTTTCCAGGAGCCACTGCATAAGAAAACAGCATTTTCAGTACAGTCACTGCCTGATGAAACATTTTCACGTTAGATACCTGATCGTCTTCACGCCAAGTAATCGGGAAAAAGCAGATATTATGCTTATAGTAATCTGATGCCAGAATCATACAGTAATTAAACATCAGATTGTCCGGAAATTTTTTATAAAATTCCTGTTCCAGCATATCCATATGGTACATATTAAGTCCTGAGCCTAAATCCAGCACTCTTTGCCGTGTAACAATAGAAAATAATACATTATAAACCACATTTCCAAAACTTCTGAATTTAGAATATCCTTTTAATCTTGAACCATTCATAAAACGTGCTCCAAGGCAGCAGTCATATTTTTTATAAATACCGTTTCTTAATATTGGTAATAGATTGTGAATATCTCCCTGATCATCACCGTGAAGCACGATAACATAGTCAAAATGATTTTCTTTTGCGTAAGCAAATGCACTTTTATGAGAACCACCCAAGCCATAATTTTCATCGTTTCGAAGAAGCTTTACCGGAATGTCCTGATGTTTTTCAATAAAACGTTTTACTACTTCTTCTGTATTGTCCGTACTGATATTGTTAATTACCACCACCTGGGTAATATATTTCATCACCGTTTCATCTAACTGTCCAAGCACTCTCACAATCTGTTTTTCACAGTTGTAAGCCGGAATAAATAAAAGAATTCTGTCTTTCATATACTGCTCCTTTTTACTTTTTCTCTAAAAATAGTTTCCTTGAAATAAAATTATATACCATAACGATTCCAGTTGCTAAAATCTTACCAATCATTTTCATCATATTGTGAGAAAATACTTCTGCAACTACAGCAATATTTTCATAGGCAAAATCCACAAACAGCCATACCAGAAATTCATTTAAGCCAAGCCCTATCAGACTCAGCACCACAAATATAACAAATTCCGCCTTCCTGTCCATATCTTCTTTCCGCTCAAACACATATTTCATGCTCATAATATAATTAAAAATCACAGATATGGTAAAGCCAAAGAAATTGGCAACCAACAGCGGAACCGGTGTAAAATACACTAATATAGAATAAATTCCAAAATCAATGGCAAAAGATAGAACACCAACTATGCCAAATTTCATGATTTGTTCGATTAACTTTTTCATATTGTACCTCATTTTCTTTTCCTGCAGACCCCATTATAGCACAGAGAGTTATAATTTGGCAATGGGGAGTCATAAATCAAACTTATTGGTTTGGAGGACGCTCATAAGCAACACCAATTCTTCCTTGGAAGGCAGAGGCAACGCAAATGCCTTCCAAGGAAAAATTGGTGCTGCTTATGAGCTGTTCTTCGCAAACCGATAAGTTGAATTATTACTTTAGTATTTTCTCTGCCACCTGCCGAACATAATAATCCCGGTGCATCAGTTTCCTCGAAATTCAAATGCATTTCATAATCTTCTGACGGAGTATAAAAACGGTAGCTTCCTCTTTTCGTTTTCACTTTTATCCGATAACTTCCCTTTTCGGTATTGTATCTGGTGATTTTCATAGTCTTTTGTACCTCTATAATATCTTCGTATAAAAGTATTTTTGCTTTTCCGTTTATGGTAAGTACAACTCTGTCCACTTGAAATTCTGCGTTAAGCTGTCTGGTGTTTTGGGTATATTTTTCAATCAGACATTCTCCTGTCACCACCACAACTAAAAAAATCCCAAATAAAAACCCTTCATATCTTCCATCAGCTAAACTGCCAAGCAGAAAACAAATCAGGTATGCGCATATACAAAATACGAAATCCCTTTTATAACTTCTTTTTATTGTAACCTCAAGTACTTTCATTCTTAATTTCCTCTTTTACTCTTCCTTCGCATCATACATATCCATTGTCTTAACCGCCTTAACAAATCTGCGTACATCCTCCGGTGCATCTAAGCTGTATAATAATCCATACGGAATACTGTAGTCCCAATTAACCGGAATAGAAACAAGTCCCGGATGAACATCCTGCCAACACTCAATAGTGAGCAGGACATTTCCTGTTTCAGCGCAACGATTAAATACAGATAAATCATAAAACTGTGGGGTATCTTCTAAATGGATTTTAGGATGATGTTTTTCCAGATCGTTGCGCAAAAAATCGTTTACGCCCGAATCTCCCCGTTTCACCATCATCAAGGTTTCACCATATAAATCTTCAATATCTATTCGTTTCTTTTCAGCAAGGTGATGCTCTCTTGATACCGCCACCATTTTCTTATACCTGCCTAAAGGCAGCATATTACAGAGATTAAGCCATGCTTTGGAATCACATACACCAATCAGGAAATCAAATTTTTCTCCCAATTGACCGATTTCTGCAAGAACTCCTTCATGATTGTCCTCAAAAGGAACAAGGTGCAGTTTATACTCAGGGAACTCTTTATTCACGCGATACCATAAATCCATAAAAGGTTTGGCAGGATTCAACAGCGATGTTCCCACACAAAAGGTAGTGCTGTTTGCATACAAAGTAGCTTTTGCACTGGTAATGGATTTTTTCGAATAATCTATGATAAATTTTGCATCCTGATAAATAATCTCTCCTGCGGCTGTTAAACGTATACCGGAAGATGTACGTTCCATAAGCTTTAAATCCAAACGAGCTTCCAGCGCATTCATTTGCTTCATAACAGCTGTGGGAGAAATATATAAATACTCTGCTGCTTTTGTAAGGCTGCCGCAGTCAGCAACCGCTATAAACGTATCAAGCATATTGTTATACATAAAGCACCTCCCAATCTTCCAGCATAAACTTATAGTTTATACCATAATAACATATCGGAGATTCCGAGTCAAAAAAATTTATACTATGATATATATAGAAAGAACATACGGAGGGATGAAAATGTCAAATCAATTAGTCGCTTTTTATTCACGGGCAGATGAAAACTATGTAAACGGTATTCTCAAAGAACTGACTGTTGGGAATACAGAAATAGCGTCAAATATCATTCAAGAGCTGACCCGTGCAGAACTGTTTAAAATCGAGCAACTACAGCCTTACTCAAAAAATTATAACGAATGTATTGCACAAGCACAGGCAGACCAGAAACGTGGTGCCCGCCCCCAGCTTAAGAGCTACCCTGAAACTCTTGATAATTACGATACGATTTATCTCGGTTATCCAAATTATTGGGGTACTATGCCTATGGCAGTATTTACTTTTCTAGAACACTTTGATTTTAAGGGGAAAACAATTAAACCATTCTGTACTCACGAAGGCAGCAAAATGGGCAGTAGCATAAGTGATATAAAAAAGCTATGCCCTGGTGCAAAGATAGAGGCAGGTCTTGCAATTCATGGCGGTAGTGTAAAAAGTTCCAGAAAAGATATTGAAGAATGGTTACAATCTGTTTCTGACGATGATTATCAAAAATAAAATAACATGAAACTGTCAGCTATATTGACAGTTCTCTAAAAGGAGGTTTTTCATATGGAATATGTGACATTAAGCAACGGCGTAAAAATGCCAATTTTAGGTTATGGTGTGTATCAGGTAACAAAAGAAGATTGTGAGAGGTGCGTATTGGATGCTCTAAAAGCCGGATACCGCTCTATCGATACGGCACAATCCTACTTTAATGAAGCAGAGGTTGGTTCCGCAATTCAGAAATCCGGCATAGCCAGAGAAGAGATTTTTCTAACCTCAAAGGTATGGATTGAGCATTACGGCTATGAAAACTGCCGAAAATCAGTAGAAGAATCACTAAAGAAACTGAATACAGATTATTTAGACCTTATGCTGCTACATCAGCCTTTTTCTGATTATTACGGTGCATGGCATGCCTTGGAGGATTTATACGAGGAAGGAAAACTGCGTGCTATTGGAATTTCCAATTTCTATCCTGACCGAATGGTAGATATCGCTTCTTTTGCCCGCATCCGCCCTATGGTAAATCAGGTGGAAACCCATCCATACAACCAGCAGATGGAAGCCAAAAAATATATGGATAAATATGGCGTACAGATTGAAGCCTGGGCTCCTTTTGGCGAAGGCAGAGGTGGTCTGTTTGAAAATGCCACTCTAAAAGAAATCGGTGCCAAATACGGAAAGACAACCGCCCAAATCATGCTTCGCTGGCATATTCAGCAAGGAGTCGTTGTAATTCCCAAATCCACTCATTATGAACGCATGGTAGAAAATCTGGATGTATTTGACTTTGAACTTAGCACTGAGGATATGACTCGAATTGCATCACTGGATAAAAAAGAAAGCTCCTTTTTCTCACATTCTGACCCGGCTATGGTAGAATGGTTCGTAAAAATGGTGGAGGAACGTAAACAGAAAGCGTAGGTACTTTTCAAAGTTACTGTTTTCATGAACAGCACATAGGCGATACAAATTCATCCCAAAAAGGTGATTCAAGAGGCATTTTTAACAGTTAGTTTTCAGAAGTGTTGCCTCTGCCTTTCTGGGATGAATTTGTATCGCCTATGTGCGTGCTGTCAACCAGCAAATCTGAACTGCTACCATTTCAAGTTTTGTGCATTTCAGATTTACCGTAGTGAGTAATCCGAGTAATCTAAGGAGAAGTTCGGATTGTAATATGGGTCTCCTGCTTCTAATTCCTTATGCCACTTCTGTTTAAAGTGGTCACATTCTTCGGTGTAGCGTTCTTTTTTTGCCTTGGAATCTTCAAATCCTCTGGATTTTGATTCAAAATGAAATGCTTCTGCAAATGGAGTAAATATATTTAAATAACCTTTTTTGCGTAATTTCAGGCAGAAATCTACATCATTTAAAGCTACTCTGAAATCTTCGTCTAAGCCTCCTGCTTCTTCATAGATACTTTTCTTCACCATCATGCAGGCCCCGGTAACTGCAGTTACATTTTGTGTGTAGCACAGTCTTCCCATATAACCTAGATTTTCCTTTGGCATACCGTAATGGGTGTGTCCGGCACTGCGATGAGCTCCCAGACCGATTACAATGCCTGCGTGTTGGATGGTATTATCCGGATAAAACAGTTTCGCACCTACCACAGCAACTTCTTTTCTCTGGGCATGCATTAACATCTCTTCTATCCATTCCGGAGTAATAATCTTAATATCATTATTTAATAAAATCAGGTATTCACCTTTAGCTTCCTTTACTCCCATATTGTTAATCTTAGAATAATTAAACTCACCTTCATAAGTAATAACACGGATATTTTTCTGCTGTTCTAATTCTTTGTAATATTCAAAAATGCTTTCCTCTGTACTGTTATTTTCCACAACAATTATCTCATAATTAGTATACGTGGATTTCAGGCGAATGGATTCGATACATTTTTCTAAATCCTCTTTATGGTTCTTATTTGGAATTACAATAGACACCAGTGGATTCCCTGAAATCTCATAGGAAAGTTTAAAAATCGTAGGAAATGCTCTAGTGCTTTCCACTGATTTTACAGGAATTCCACTGTCCTTACAATAATCCCGTACCGCACGTTTTGCGGCATCAATAGCATATGTCTTAGCATCAATATTATCTGCCACAGAGCCGGCGTGAGAACGCCAGTAATACAATACCTTCGGAATGTGCTTTACATTTTTTGCCACACCGGTAAGCCGCAAAATCATATCGTGATCCTGACTTCCGTCATAGGCACTTCGAAACAGCTCTGTCTGCTCTAACAATTTTTTGTCAAACACGGAAAAATGGCAGATATAATTGTTTGCAAGCAGATTGTCCGGTGAAAAATCCGGTTTAAAATGCATGGTTGCCATATTGTCAATACTATCCCCCTGAAAGGTCACTTCATCCGTATATACATAGTCTGCATTATTTTCGCAAATCATTTTCATGTTTTCATATAAAGCACATGGATGAAGTAAATCATCATGGTCAAACAGTGCAATAAATTCACCAGTGGCCATTTTCAAACACTCATTAGTATTTTCTGAGATGCCAAGATTTTTCTCCAATTTTTTATATTTTATACGCTTGTCCTTAACTTCCAGTTCCTGACAAATTTTTCCTACATAATCATGTTCCTTATCACTGCCATCTGCCAGACAAAGTTCCCATTTTTGATAGGTCTGTGTTTGCACAGAATCAATCATTTCTCTTAAAAATTTTTCCGGTGTATTATACAATGGCACCAAGATACTAAATGTAATATCTTTTGAAAACTTTTCTGCTTCCTGCTTCTTTCTTTCTTCCTCCGACGGAAAGCTTTTTGTTCCATAATCTTTCTGCACCTTCTTCTGGTGAATCTTATGGGCAATTTTCTTCATAACACCGATAATTCCACCATACATAACATATGCAGTCTTTATTCTCTTAAAAAAGAAATACACTACACGTAAAGGTTTGGTCACCTTCCATGCAGGGCTGTTCTTAATCTTTGCTAAATTTTTCTTTGCAAATTCTGCCTCTGATAATGCATTTTCATATTTAATATCAAGTTCTTCATAACGGCTCAGCAATTCTTCGTATTTTTTCTGTTCCTGCTCATAGAGTTCTTTATAATCCATTGTACTATTACCTTTCCTTCTGCCTTTACTGTATCATCTTATTTCTTCACTCCGAGAAACGGAATCCGCTTTGCAATTTTGTAAGCCGGAGATGCATATATTTTCTGCAGAGTATCGTTAGCTTCCACTAACTGTTTCGTCAAATCAGCCACCTTGTCTTCTAACTTTTCCACTACCTGTTCCGGATTTTTTATCTTAATTTCCCGTGCATCTCTTTCCCCTGTCATCAGCCACATCTCCATTTCTTTGCTGCCTGTTACCTTACGCTCAAAGGTATAGCTGTCATAACACTGCCTATACTCTTCTGCCATTGTCTCTAGGCTTTTCAGCTTCATCCCGGTAATATTCCTCTTTTTTCTCTGGTAATCCTCTTGTTTTTCATTCCAGATACTAAGAATTTCCTTCATGATTTCTTCCGGCTTTTCTGCCGAATCTACTAAAAATCCAATATCTTCCGCCTTGATACGTTCGCTGATTGCACCAATGTCCGTTGCTAATACAGGTATTCCGCTGATTGCCGCTTCCGACAAAGTATAGCTGAACGTTTCCGCCCATAGTGGAAGCAGGCACACTAAATCAATACCATATCCCTCCAACAAGCCCTGCACCATTTCCTGACTGTAAGTTCCCACTTTCACTAAATTGTCCTGTTCAATGGCATCTAATGTTTTATCACCGATGGTACCGATAATGTACCACATAACCTCCTGCTTGTTGGTGTTAGACTTTATAATATCACCAATCAAGCGGCTACCCTTGGCAGGAACCATACCTCCTAAAAAGGCTACTTTAAATACGTTTTCACATTTTTGTGCCACATTTCTTCGCACACGTACTTTTCCGTCTGTGTAAAATGTGCCATCATATTCTAAATATGCCCGGAAGGATAAGTCGCCCTCTGCAAACATCCCAGAAAAACCATTAATTAAAAAGCCACACATATTATAATTAGAATTTCCGCAACGGTCTGCCTTTACATCCAGCCTTAAATGCTTTTCCGGCAGAAAAACGTAAGAATTCTTATTTTTATCCACCACTTCGATATAGGTTTTTACCAATAAGGAGGATTTTCCCCGAAGCAAAGCCCAGCCCATACCGAAGGTTTCATCTAAATTCCATTCCACTTTATCTGTCACGATTGCCTGGTCAAACTTTACAGAATTCCTTAATTTATCGGAATTTACAATTTCTGAAAGTCCATGATAAATCACCTGCATTTTTTCAGTAAACTCCGAATAATATTTTGCCATGATTTCTTTTGCACTATAAGAAGGAAAGATAAGCCTGTCGCAATATCCTAACATTTCTTTTGCTGTATCCTGCCATTTCTTACAAAATCCAACCGGAAAATTAAATTTTTGTGCAAGGCAGGCATCACAATCTCCACAATTATCAGGGGAACCGCAAAAATGCATCTGTGTATCTAACAGCTTAATGTCAGGACAAATGTAATAGTAATCATGAATAGTACATATCATAGGAATATTGCGTTTTTTCACTTCCCGGAATATATCAAAAGATAAATCTACTGTGTGATGAATATGTACCAGCTCAATCGGAAAAGCCGTCAGCACATTTGCCATCACCTGGGCAATTTTTTCATCAAAAAGGATAGGTGTATCTTTTAATTCTCCCACGAAAAACTTATACACTTTCTTCTCCCCGGAATAATCTGTCAGACGGATATATTCTTCATCTCTTGCCAGCACATAAATATGGTAGATTTCCCGCAGTTGCTCCACCAAATTCTTCACATGAAGCTGAGTGCCTCCTCTATTGTTAGAAGCATCTTCTGAAAAATCTCCATGAAGCACATATAATATGTGTTTTTTTCTATTTTTACTTTGATTTTGAATATTTTGTTTCGTATTCATAGTATTCATAGTAAATCCCCTACTCTCAACTACACTGTGCCTTTTTAGTCACGCAGAAAAGGACTAAGCACCTTCTTGAAAGCGCAGGCCAGACGGAAACGCTTAGAATTATATATATTGTCTAATTCTTCTTTTCTGACCTGATCTTCTCTTTGTAAGGTTTCATAATTTTCCTCTAAGGTCCGCAACCGTTCTCCATAAATACCATCCTGCAAATCCACATTAGCCAAATACTTTTTCTCCGCCGTCAGATAAGCTCTGAGAATCCTTTTGCTATCAAACGTTTTTCCCGGATTTTCTATCTCCTTATTAAGAGCATAAATCGTCTGTATG
Organism: Lachnospiraceae bacterium; assembly: GCA_045126515.1. GTDB lineage: Bacteria > Bacillota > Clostridia > Lachnospirales > Lachnospiraceae > RUG11237. Next base: position 17,903 of record JBGVOM010000109.1, on the reverse strand, counting down.
GCGAAATTACCCAAATCTGTCTGTTCTGCTTCCGTAAGATGAAAAGCACGCATCAAGTCTGCCAGTATCTCTTCCTCATTTTCCTCTGCCAAGCTGTTCTGCACGCTGATTGACGGTAAAGAATATAAAAAGCAAGCTTCTTTTTCACCGCAGAAACTTTTCACAATAAGACTTTGTTCTCTCCGTACAGCATAAAAAGCCTTTTCTTCCTGATTCTGTTCCGGAAAAGCATTTGTCAAATATAACTTTCCACCGGATGCATAGTCTAAATCCAAATATAACTTTATATTTTCCTGCAAATCCCTATTGGGATTTTTCATACAATACTGCTGATTTTTCTGAATATACTCGGGATAACGTTCGTTTAAAATGCGTTCGTGTTCCTGAAGCAGATTTTTCTTTTCCTCACTTTCAAAAGAGGCCGTTCCTTTATGATAAATGAAAGTGTCATCACACATCAGATGCATGTAACCCCGTTTTTCTGCCCGATGACAAAAATCATTTTCCTCACCGTAACCTTTTCCAAAGGTTTCTGCATCAAAGTATCCAATCTGATTCAGAACCTCCCGCTTAATATACATACAAAATCCCACTGCTACCGTTATTTTAGGATATCTACGAATACTGCAGTGTTCCACCAATTCTCCCATTTTTTCTACGGTATAACCTTCCGGCAAGGGATTATCCTGAAGAAATTCCGGCACTGAACACAAGGTTGCAGCATTTGATAAAGGTGTTACCGTTGCTGCCGCTCGTCTTGAATAAGCACAGGCAATCATCTTCTCTACCCAGCCCTTCGTAACAATGGTATCAGAATTCAACAGGATTACATCACGTTCAGAATACCTCATTCCCTTATTAACACTGGCAGAAAAGCCTTCATTTACAGGACTTTCTATTACATGAATCGCTTCCGATTCTACACTTTTTAAATACAAAAGGACATTGCTGTCAGGACTTTTATCATCTACCAGAATCAAACGGTGCCTATTTAAATCAGTATTTTTCTTTACACTTTCCACACACTTTTTTACATCTTCTAATCCGTTGTAGACAGGTACAATAATATCAATCTGCTGATTCACGGCTACTCCTTTCGCTTGTTCTTAATAATTCTTGCTGTTTTTAATATCTTATATTCTTTGCTGTTTTTAATGTTTTCTAACTCATTTAACTTTTTCCGGCAAAAGCTCATAGTTTCTTCTTCCGGCATCACCCTAATTTTACCGGCAATGCTGAGCTTTCCGTCAATTGGAAGTTCCGGGTTAATATAATACTGCGGATCGCCACTGATAAATATCTGCACTCCATTTTTGTCAAATTCTGCATTGCTTCCAAGAAGTTCACCGCCCTCTAATGCTTTTCCATTAATTCTGGTAATCTGTACTTTACAGCCTCTGCCTTCTAACGGATCAAATCGCAGATTTTTGATACTTGCATACTTATCCAGTGTAAAATCCATGGAAAATTCGCCACCATTAATTTTTAAATACTCCTTGCAGCAGTCTGCTGCACAAAAACCATTTCCAGTATCATAAAACAGTGCACATTCCATGCCTTTCTGACTTTCTGCAATGCGTACCAGTTCTCGCAACTCCAGCTTTCTTACATCAGCACCATATTCCGCCAGTTCATTTCCACCTACGTACTTTTCCGCAAAATTCTTTGCCCACTGTTCATACACAGCAGCATCCTTCGCTGAAATATTCAGTTTTTCATACATTTCTTCTCTTGCAATCAGCTTTGTTAAAGCATTGCCATGCTGTGTATACAATTCGTTCACCAGACGCCATATAATAAAATCTGCCGGAATAGGCATATCAAAAATCCATTCACCATCAATAATTACATAGCCGTCTTTCTGACAGATTATATTATCACAGATACAGTCAATATTTGCAGGGCACACCGTAGCTGTCTTTTCATGTTCCATTTTACTGCTGCCAAAGATTTTTTCAAATTCTCCGGTTCTATAATTCACAACTTCAGAATGTTCTAACAAAATGTTTTGGATTTCTCTGATAACTTCTACGATTTCCTTCACATTTCCCTGTTCCATCATTCTGCTGATTCTGGTATCTAAATTTTCATCCTCTAAAAATTCATACCGAATCACACCATCTTTATATTTTCCCGGCAGATTCAGCAATTCTTCTATGGCATTCATGCGACTTTTAATTGCCACCCGTTCAATATGAGCCACCGATTTTTCATTTAACGGCTTCTTAATCACATATTTTTCTTTACCTTCATAAATAATCGTGGCAATTCTGAATTCTTCTTTACGTCCGCTGTTCATTTTAGCATAAATCAGCTGTTCTTCTTCTAGATTCTCTGCTTCACCCACAAAAGCCTCCACAAGAAAAGAATTTGCAAAACATTGCATCACTCCTTCACGAACCAGAGCATCTGACACACTCTTTTCGTTGTACAGGCTGTAACGTGTTGGATAAAGATTCATATACTCTCTGCCATAAGAAGCACTGTTAATGGTTTCATCTGTATAAATTTCACTTGGAAATTTATAATCCGGATATGGATAATAAAATTTCAGTTTCTCCAAACCACAATTGTGAAAAATTCCTGTCAGCTCCTGCTTAGAAAAAGTACGTACTTGTGTATTATCTTCATATTCATTCAAGCCCAGGAAGAAAGTATCTGTATGATCTTCATAGGCACCGGCAAAATATTTTTCTCCCAGTCGGTTTTCTATCGCCATCAGGATTTTTCCGCCCGGTTTCACAAAACTTTTAATATGATTCAGGAACGTTTCGTAAGGCTTTTCTCCTTTTGTAAAACTCATGGCATACTCAAACACACCAATGAGAATTACGCAATCAAAGTTCCCCTGAAAATCCATATCATTTAAATTGCCCACCATGATTTCTAAATTATCATAATTTTTATGGCGTTCATAATTAATTTCCGCACGCCTTTTAGACAATTCTACACTGACTACACTGCCAGCATTTCTACACAAGGCCCCAGTAACAGCACCGCATCCGGCACCGATTTCCAGCACCCGGTCTGTCTTCTTTAATGGGTACCAATTAATGATATTTTCACGCCATGCAGAAAGGTGATATGCGCAGGCATAGCTCCTCTTATTTTTCGGTATCTGAGTCACGTCCAGCCCTTCCTTTACGAACTCTAAAAGATCTAATTCCACATCACCATCAGAATAACTATCTACATTGTTATAATATTTTAAATTAAGCTCAGCCATTGGTCTTCTCCTAACTTATCTTTACTTCTGTGTCCATATCATAATAACCAACTGTATTTTTATCTGAAATCACTGTAATATTACACACATCATACAATCTGTGGTACACATTAAATTCACCCTGTTCAAATCCTGTGCAGCCTAAAGAAAGCAGATATTCCGCTCCCTGCAGAGTCATCTTTTGACGGAAGGAAACTTCCACCTCTGCTCCTGCCTCTTTCGGGCCAATATCATTTTTTTCAATCATAGTATTGGTTCCTGTAATCTCAATTCCCTGTACGTTTTTAATAGAAAATGCGCAAATTGGTTCCGGCACTTTTTGGTTGAAATGTAATTTTACCCGAATAACAAATTCAGTTCCCTTTTCAATAGTATCTGTCACAATACCGTTTTCATCCTCAATGATATAAGATATAATCTCTGCTGCCTTATTTCCATATTCTAACAGTTCTGGGTTAGACTGAATAGCTTCTGTCTGCTGTTGTTCTTCTTTTTCTTCTGGCAGTTCCACATTATTAATCTCATCATCTTCTTCGTCGTCTAAAGGCAATTGTCCCACCAAAAGTTTTTTGTACATATCAATCATAGCCTTTGGTGTTCCTTCTTCTAACTTCACGCCCTTATTAATCAAAATGGCTCTGTCACAATATTTACTGATACTTCCTAAATCATGACTTACAAAAAGTATGGTTTTTCCCTGCTTTTTGAATTCCTCAAATTTACGATAACATTTTGCCTGAAAGAATACATCACCTACTGACAATGCTTCGTCCACAATCAGAATATCCGGATCGATATTTATGGCAACTGCAAAAGCAAGACGTACAAACATACCGCTGGAATAGGATTTTACCGGCTGATTCACAAAATCACCAATATCAGCAAAATCAAGAATGGCATCTAAACGTTCATCAATCTCTTTTTCACTAAATCCCAACATAGTTCCATTCAGATACACGTTTTCGATTCCCGTATATTCCATATTAAATCCCGCACCTAATTCCAACAAAGCAGAAATACGTCCATTCACAGAAACATCACCTTCTGTGGGATTCAACACACCTGTAATAATCTTTAAAATAGTTGATTTTCCGGAACCGTTCGTACCGATAATACCCACGGTTTCACCTTTTTTCACTTCAAAATCAATATTTTTCAATGCAAAATGTTCCCTGTATTTTTTCTGCCTTGTAAGACCTAAAGATTCCTTTAACCGGTCAGACGGCTTATCGTACAGCTTATACATTTTTGATACATTTCTGACCTGAATTGCAATTTCTTCCATATAAACTCCTTACAGCACATCTGCAAAATGCACTTTTAATCTTCCAAATATGTTGGTTCCCAGCAGATACATCACTATAGTAAATCCAAAGAAATACAATGTATTTACCGGATGCTCAAAGAACCACTGTTTCTGATAAAAAGCATCACGATAACCATTTACCACATAATACAGCGGATTTAACTTAAATATCCACTGCCAGCTTTCCGGAATCATCTGTAATTTCCACATAATCGGTGTCAGCCAGATTCCCACCTGCAGTACAATATTAATAATCTGTGACAAATCCCGGAAAAAGATAACCACAGCGCTAGTAGCATATACAATCCCCAACACCAGAAGCATCATGCATAACGTGTAATAAAATATTTGTAATGTATATAAATCGGGATAATAGCCATAGCAGGTAAACAATATCACTGTAAACAGCACAAAAAATGCATGAACAAATAACGCCGATATAATCTTAATTACCGGCAATACACTAATTTTAAATACTACCTTCTTTACCAGATAATTATATTCTAACAATGCATTAGTTCCACTGTTTAAAGCATCCTGAAAGAAAAACCACGGTACAATACCGGCTAAAAGATATAGGATAAACGCCGGATTTTCCGGTTCCGATGGGCGAAATCCTACCGCAAACACAAACCAGTACACCAATACGGTCACAATTGGTTGCACAAATGCCCAGATAATTCCCAGGTAAGAACCTGCATATCTTGTTTTAAAATCATTTTTTGCTAATTTCCAGACAAGGTGTCTGTTTTCATATACGTCTTTTACCAGACTTGTCCTTGTTTTTGTTTGTTCTGACATATTCTTCTCCTAAATGGATTATTTCTTCAAAGAAGTAATTCCCGGCCATTTCTGATCTTTTTCAGAAATAGTTAATTCCATACCTTCCGGAATCGGCCACTCAACACCAATTTCTTTGTCGTTCCAGGCAAGTCCGCCTTCATCATTTGGATGATAAAAATCAGTGCATTTATAAGAAAATTCAGCCACGTCAGATAGCACTAAAAAACCGTGTGCAAAATTTTTCGGAATGAAAAACTGTTTCTTATTTTCTTCTGACAAAAGTACTCCAAACCATTTTCCATAAGTTTTTGAACCTGGGCGTAAATCTACAGCAACATCAAACACTTCTCCCCGGGTCACTCTCACCAGCTTATCCTGTGGAAAATTAATCTGGAAATGAAGTCCTCTCAAGACTCCTTTCTTTGACATAGACTGGTTATCCTGCACAAATTCCATATCAATTCCTGCTGCCTTATAATCATTGTAATTATAAGTTTCTATGAAATATCCTCTTTCATCTCCGAACACAGTTGGTGTGATTACCTTTAATCCTTCGATTTCACATGTTTCTACTGTAATTTTTCCCATTTTTTTGTCCTCTTTTCTCTATATTTCGATTTCACTTTATAATCCATTGGCGATTTCTACCAGATAACGTCCATAAGCTGTCTTTAACAACGGCTCTGCCAGCTTTAATAACTGTTCTTTATCAATGAACCCTCTCCGGTAAGCAATTTCTTCAATACAGGAAATATACAACCCCTGCCGTTTCTGAAAAGTTGCCACAAAGTTCGCTGCATCTAATAACGCATCATGATTTCCGGTATCTAACCAGGCAAAACCTCTGCCTAAAGGTTCTACCTTCAAAGTTCCTCTGCGCAGATACTCATTATTAATGCTTGTAATTTCAATTTCTCCCCTGGCAGAAGGCTTTACATTTTTAGCAATTTCTACAACATCATTATCATAGAAATAAAGCCCCGGAACCGCATAATTTGACTTTGGATGCTCCGGCTTTTCCTCAATGGAAAGTGCCTTGCCGTTTTCGTCAAACTCAACTACTCCATATTCTCTTGGATCACGGACATAGTATCCAAATATGGTAGCTCCTGCCTCCTGTTGTGCCACCTTCCGTAACACTTTAGAAAAGCTCTGTCCATAAAAAATATTATCTCCCAGAACCAGTGCCACAGAATCCTTTCCGATAAAGTCTGCTCCGATAATAAAGGCATCTGCCAGTCCTCTCGGCTTGTCCTGCACTGCATACTGGATATTTAAGCCTAACTGGCTTCCGTCTTCTAATAGTTCTTTAAAAACAGGTAAATCTCTTGGTGTAGAAATAATCAGTATCTCCCGAATCCCCGCCAGCATAAGTGTAGACAGTGGATAGTAAATCATCGGTTTATCATAAACGGGCATGATTTGCTTTGAAATTGCCTTGGTAAGCGGATACAGTCTGGTACCCGAACCACCTGCTAATATAATCCCTTTCATCTTATCTTCTCCTTTTACAACGCTCTTAATTCTATCTCATGCACAAAGCGAGGGTACCCTGCCTTTCTGCAAAACACCCTCACATTTATTTTTATTTCTTACTTGTACATTTCCTGATAGTACTTCTGGTAATCCCCGCTGGTTACGTTCTTCATCCATTCTTCATTTTCTAAGAACCATTTAATTGTAAGCTTAATTCCATCTTTAAACATGGTTTCCGGATACCAGCCGATATCTGCTTTAATCTTATCCGGCGCAATGGCATATCTTCTGTCATGTCCCTTACGGTCTTCCACATAAGTGATTAACTGTTTTCCGATATTTGCACGTCTTGGATCACTTTCCGGCAGAATTTCCAATAAAGTTTCAAGAATGATTTCAATAATTTCAATATTCTGTTTTTCGTTGTGTCCACCAATATTGTAGCGTTCACCTAATTTTCCCTGTTCCTGTACCATATCGATTGCTTTTGCATGATCATCTACATATAACCAGTCACGAACATTTTTACCATCACCATATACCGGCAGACTCTTTCCCTGTAATGCGTTGTTAATCATTAACGGAATCAGCTTTTCCGGGAACTGGTATGGTCCGTAATTGTTGGAACAATTTGTAATATTTGCCGGGAACTTATAAGTATCCATATATGCCTTAACCAACATATCTGAGGATGCCTTACTAGCTGAATACGGGCTGTGTGGATCTAACGGTGTTGTTTCATAGAAGTAAGTGTCTCCTTCTTCTAAAGAACCATATACCTCATCGGTGGAAACATGAAGGAATTTTTTATCTTCCTTGTATGTTCCATCTTCTTTTTCCCATGCATTTTTTGCCGCATTTAACATAACTAAAGTACCTAATACATTAGTCTGTACAAACACTTCTGGATTGCGGATACTTCTGTCCACATGGCTTTCTGCAGCAAAATGTACTACTCTGTCAATATCATTCTCTGCAAAGATTTTTTCAATTGCTTCTTTATCGCAGATGTTTGCTTTGATAAATGTATAATTATCTCTATGTTCAATATCTTTTAAATTTTCCAAATTTCCTGCGTATGTTAAGCAGTCCACATTAATAATTCTGATTTCATCACCGTATTTACGAAACATGTAATGAATATAATTAGAGCCAATAAATCCTGCTCCTCCCGTAACTAAATATGTTCTCATATCATTTCCTCCATTGCTGGTTTCTCTTAAATTTATTTTCTGACATTTCTTGCCTATGATATAATATCATAATCTTATATAGAATTCAACGGATAATTCCTCATTTATCCTCTAATAATATCTCTTATAACCTATATTTCGGTCTACATATCCGGTAATGCCGTCAACAGTTCCAGTGCTGCTATACTGCCAGATTGTAAACGGTCCTGTATACTCCGGTGCCGCAGCATACCGTGCAAGCCATACATCATACTGATTCAAGTATCCCATAATCAGATTGTTTTCCAGCCAGCTTTTGCTGGCATAAATCATAGGGGTATAACCTGCATTCTTCACTTCTGTACAAAAGGCATTCATCACGTTGGTTCTCTGCATTGCACTCATGGAATTTGCACGTCCTCCGGCCACATATTCTGTGTCAATAACCACCGGATAGGTAATTTTATATGGTGCAACTTTTCGCAACGTCCATTGAGCTTCTTCTCTTGCTTCCTGTTCAGTAATCGCCTGACTAAAGAAATATACCCCAACATCAATTCCTGCTGCCAACGCCCCTTTGATATTTGTTTCAAAATACGGATCTTCTACAATAGTTCCATATTGATAACCACGATAACCTGCGCGAATAATCACAAAGTCAATTCCTGCTGCTTTTACACGGTTCCAGTCGATATTCGCCTGAAACTTAGAAACATCAATTCCCGCAAAACTTGTTTTATTTTTATACGTCTGTGAGCAATTTAATTCAATGGTTCTGGTGCTTGTCTTCTTTACAATACCTCTTGCATCTGTAATATACACTTGAATTTTATATTTTCCGGTTTCAAATTTATGGTCGGCAACACTAATCGTTTTCTTGTATACCCCATTAATATTCACTGCTTCACTCTTTACCAAATCATCTGTTCCGTTTTTACTGGTGTATGCCCTGATTTCCACTTTTTTGATTTCAGCAGGTGAACTGACACCTAAAACATTTACCTGAACAGAACCTTTTTCATTATCCTGATATGAAAATGTAACGTTTTTAGCAGTAATTCCCTTTACATTAAAAGTTTTCTTCTGTACCAGTTTTTTTGATTTTCCCTCTAAAGTCACGTATGTATAAGCATAATAAGTTCCACTGTCTTTATGTTTGCTGATTGGTACAATAGCTGAATAAACCCCATTTCCCTTATCCACTGCCGTATAAGTTTTTTTATCGTCCGTTCCATTATTTTTGCTCCACACATCCACCTGAACCTTTTCCACACGTTTACTGTACCTTACATTATTGATCGTAACAGTAAATTTGCTTTGAGTGCTGTTCGCTTTTATTTTCATGGAAACATTACTGTTTACGCGAATTATCTTGCTCTTATCCGGAAGGTAACCAATCACTCCCCGGGTATCCCAGACTTTTACCCTGAATTTATATTTGCCCGACTGATACTCATGGTTCATTGCACTAAAATCAAAGGTCCAGTAACTTCCTTTTTTCTTCGCCGTATACCATTTTGCGTCATCTGTGCCCTTATCATTACTCCATACCCACACCCTGACTTTTTTAATGGCTGCCGGAGAAGTAAGATTGCTGATTCGCACAGTACAAGTACCTGCATCATTATCTACATTTTTAAAGGAAACACTTCCTTTACTGATTCCCGCAATACTTGTACTCTTTTTTCCAAGCAGTATCTGCTCCCCTGTATTCTTTCGCAAATACGCTTCCGCATAATACTTGCCTATCACATTACTATATTCTGAAATACTTACTGTTTTCTGATATATCCCTGCATTTTCCGCTAAAGCATACCACTTTCCATTCTCTCTGCCTGTCTTACTGTTCCATACAAAAATATGAAGGCTTTCCGTTTCTTCAAGTTTTCGCAATTCGCTTACTGTAATACTGATTTTCGACTGGCTGCCGTTTTTTTTCAATTTTATAGTAGCTTGAATTTCTTCAGTTTCTCCCTCTGCGGCATTACATACGAATGGCTCCATAGTTCCTTTCGCAATACCTGCTGTGCATATTATCACAAGAAATATCCACAATAATCTTTGTACCTTTTTCATCTTCCTTCGTTCCATATTTATTGCTCCTTATCTTTATTTATATATTGATAAATTATATAATTATCGCTTTCTCCCACCGGAGTTAACCCCACACTTTTCAGGTAAGAATCCATGTCATATTCTTTCTTTATTACCATAAACTCTACATTTTTCTTTTGCAAAACTTTCTGCAGTTTTTTCTTTTTCACCTGTATTCCACTGTCTGCTACTTTCAACAGTTTTTCAGAATATCGATATTTTTTACTGCCATTGTCATAACCATTCTGCTGGAAATACAAATAAGGCTCCCTACCCACCGCCCACACAATAGAAGGATCTTCTATCCTCACCATAAGCTGTGCTGCATGGTCAAACACGCATACCGGATTTTCTACCGTTTTATATTCATCAATAATCTCACAAATTGTTTTTATATCCCGGGGAATCTTTTCCATAGTTCCCGGATACCTCAGACCATCTGCATTTACATAACTTTTTCCCACCACTGTAAGCATCAGGATACAAATCCCTGCCACTGCAATTTTCGCCGCCACACCTTTGGCTTCTGAAAAAAAGTTCACCACACTATACGCCGTCACTAAAATCACCGGCACCGCCCAGAGAAAACGATAAAATGTAGCACTATCCGTAAGTTTCCCAAGAATTTTCATAGCTGCATCATTATACAAGCCAAAAAAACTTAGCAGAATTATCCAAAGAAATACCTTTTTGTCCCGACTGTCTTTCTCCTTGAAATGATAAGCCAGAATCACCAGCAGACATACCAAAAACAGTATTCCAATCCCTGACTGCCCAATATAATTTTTTACTGTTTCTAAAATAGAATTCGTTTCATACATGTTTCTACACCTTTATCACAAAAATATCCAACGTATATAAAAGATACAACACAAGATACACTACGTTTGGCAGCATACAACAGATCCCCCGGATAAGTACTTTATAACTTTTATTCACAATACTTTCTGCTACCACAACAATTCCCACCATTGCAGGTGCAATAAGAATCGCGGACATAGATACGGGAACACTTGCTAAAACAATAATAAACAGTGCACGCCAGTTACCTTTATTCTCTATATCCTTGTGCAAAAGCAACAAGAGCCAAAAAATCGCCACTACTATCACATTCGCACAATAAGCTTTGGCTTCATAAGCCCTGAGAATCAAAAATTGTGAAGTGGTATACTCTGATACAAAAAATAAATTCAAAACTCCTGCGGCCCAGAGAAAACCTGTGGTTTTCACAATATTTTTTTGAAACACTGCCTGTCCCACAAGATACAGTAAAGAAAAATACATCAATACACATAGAGTACCCATCACATATTTTTGAAAACTCACTGCACTGATTCCTGTTATTTTACAAAACACTGCACTATTCATATAAAAGCAGGACATCGCATAACGCAGAGGCAAAACTTTTTCCGCCATACCACTTTCACCATTGATAAGAAACATGGTATCCGTATCCACCGTGGTACTAACCGTACCTATATAGAATGCAGTATCCCAGCCCCAATAATTCTGAATTGCAGTAAAATAACAAAAGAACACTACCACCGCTGCCATGGCAAAATAGCAAAACAGCGTTTTTATTTCTACTTTCCTTTTCTCCTGTTTCTTTTTTCCTTTTATTTCCTTATATAATACAACAAACGCAGTACACAGTACAATGGAAATAACTACCACCCAAAGTCCTGTCAACAGGCTAAGATGCTGTTTCAACAAAATCAATGGGAATGATAAGACCTGAAACAGGGAAAAATAAGCAAAAAAGCCCAGCACAAGATTTTCTATAAGAGTACTTTTTCTTTTCACCAGACAGCTTCCCAAAAAGCCGAAAACAACAAACAGCCCAAGAAATAATGTTATCATAAATATACATTTTATAAATTCAATCATATTTTTACCTTCCCGAAAAATAAGCTTCACTCAATTTAGAAATCGTTTTAGTATACCATATTACCTCTATTTTCTGCAAGTATTTGACATTTTATTGTATCTCTGCTAGAATGTGGCTGATGTAATTTACATCGTTTTTTTGAGAGGAACTAAATATTATGAGAAAAAAAGAACGTTACAAGAGGCTGCTATCTATTGTATTAGCCTTTATTATCATGGTCATTCAAACCTTGATTTATGCCTACACGTGGTTTACTTATTATGATGGCACACTGCCAAAAAACTTTTTTTACAATGGACATTTCGTGTTAATTGCCTTGTATGCATTGTTGCTTTTATTCTTTTCTAATGTTTACAGTGCTTATAAAGTTGGCTATCTGCGAATTATGGATGTTTTATACTCCCAGTTTTTGTCTATCATTTGTGTAAATATTGTTACATGGCTTCAACTCTGTCTTCTTGGTTATCGCATAATGCCTTATGTACCTATTGTAAAAATGACCATTATGGATGGAATCGCCATTATCGCATGGACATTCTTTGCACACTGGATTTACAAAAAGCTTTATCCGCCAAGACAACTGCTGTTGATATACGGCGATCGTAATCCCAAACATCTCATCAGCAAATTAAAATCCAGAAGCGACAAGTATGCTATTCACAGTTCTGTCCACGTAAATGAAGGGGAAGAACGAATCAAAGAATTGATTAACCAGCACAAAGCTGTTCTGGTATGTGATATTGATTCACAGATAAGAAACAACATTGTAAAATACTGTTTTGGAAAGTCTGTCCGCTGTTACATCATGCCAAAGCTTTCTGATATTATCATTATGGGCTCTGACAGCATTCATTTATTTGATACGCCGTTACAGTTATCCCGTAATTTCGGTCTGGCGCCGGAAGAAAAAATGGCAAAACGTGCTTTAGACATTGTGGTTTCATTGATTTTGTTGATTGCTACTTCACCACTTATGATTCTCTTTTCGCTTTGTATCAAATTATACGATGGTGGACCTGTTTTCTATAAACAGGAGCGGCTGACACAGGATGGAAATACTTTCATGATTTACAAATTTCGAAGCATGCGTGTAGATTCCGAAAAAGAAGGTGCAAGGCTTGCCATGAAAAATGACGACCGTATTACACCTATTGGAAAAATTCTTCGTAAACTTCATCTGGACGAGCTTCCTCAGATATTGAATATTCTGAAAGGTGAAATGTCCGTAGTCGGTCCAAGACCAGAGCGAAAAGAAATCGCCGACCAATACGCAAAAGAAATCGAAGAATTCCCTTTCCGTTTAAAAGTAAAAGCCGGTTTAACCGGATATGCCCAGGTATACGGAAAATACAATACTACGCCATATGATAAATTAAAATTAGATTTATATTATATTCAGAATTACTCTTTCCTTTTGGATATTAAGTTGATACTACTCACTGCGAAGATACTATTTCAGAAGGAAAATACCGAAGGAGTGGAATCCTGGCAGACTACTGCATCTAAAGCAGATGAGGATTCCAAAAACTAGAATCGTTCGGTTTGTACTTATGTGTGAAAGGGACGCCCCAAGAGAAAACAATGCTGCCCCGGAAGGCAGGACTTAAACAGCCTTTCGGGGCAGCATTGTTTTCTCTTGGGGCTGTGCTTTTGCCGAACGTAAGTGTAAATGAAACGATTTTGATTTGGTGAAAGCAGTTGTACATGCGATTCCTGTGTCTATCATAGGCGTCCCAGCAACCAATAAATTATATTTCTAAAAAACCTACCCTTTTCTTCTCCACTTGCAGGATACAGCACTGACTGCATAAGCTGCTCCCACAAGGAAGGCAACAAGGATGGAATAATGGTAGCGCTCCTGGACTTCTATCAGCATATGCCCCATGGTGAGTCCGATTGCGTATAGGAAGATAAAAGCAATACTTCCTTTTTTCTCTCGGTAGAAGATAATTCCTCCCAGGATGCTTAACAGTACAAGCATATAATAAAAGCTATTGGTCAAAAACTCTATTTTTTCGCAGGTTTTTGCTTTTAAAGAAACCAGACTGTACTTTAAATGGATAATAATTCCGCTACTGTCATTGCCTAGAAGGGTTTTCATTTTCGTTCTCAAAAGCTGAAACGGTTTTGATAACTTTTTTATCTTCTGCTCTGCCTGTTCTTTTTCCAGTCTTTGTGCTTCTACCGCTGGCTTTTCACTGCCACTTTGCTGAAAGTAATTTACATTGCCAAGCACCCGGTTCCAGTCCTGTTCATTCCATTTTCCTCCGGTAGTTTCCTCCATACCAACACATACATGATACCAGCTGAAACCACCGGTCGCAGTTCCTATTCTGCTTTGCACATGATAGTCTGCCAGTCTATTCCCCACCAAAAACACTACTATCGTCAATAATACAAGTAATGCTTTTCTTTTGTTCACGGAAGAACTTTCCACCATAAACCATGTAATAAGTAATGCTACAATTACAATCACTCCCACTGTTCTGGACATCTGGAATAGCACCAGTACAATTCCAGCCGCTACCGCTAAAAAGACAGCTTTCTTTTTATTGGTCTGATGTTCCTCCATCTCTAAAATCAAGCACCAAAATACCAGAAGTTCTGTAGTGTATAAAGGTTCCGACAAAACGAAACTATTCCAGAAAGACTGCGACGGAAATACGCTCCAGAGCATACTACAGCACACTGCCATTCGGAAACCACCAAGTGCTTTGCCGATTCTATAAAGGCATGCCATAGATATCATGGATAATAACACATTCAATCCCACTGCCACAGTTGTGGTTGTACCAAACGCCTTTAGAAACAAGCTTAACACTTCGGAATACCCAAACACATGTGGAAACAGTGCGATATACAGCGGATTTACTGTATATTGATAACTTTCTGACAAGCTTTGAGCTGTTTCATAAAAGGTTTTATAGTCCGCAACCGGTATGGGATGAAACATATTTGCCACCACAAGCTTTACAATAAAGCAAAATGCCAGCAGGATTATAAATACGATTCTTTCTTTTGCTTTTGAAACTGTTTCCGGCACAAGAAATGTAAGTCCCAGTAATAACACTGCAAATCCTGCGCCGTAAATAACATATTTTGTTTTATCCTGTATGCCAAAAGCCATAATTGTCATACAAACGAATTCAAAGCTGATTAAAATAATCAGCTTTGAAAAAATAGTGATGGTTTTTTTATTCATAAAGCTTTTCGCCATATACTCCATCCTCGATTAACTTTTTGAAAGAATTAACAACAGATTCTTTGTCTTCCTTATATGTAACACCAAACCATTTATCTCTGGTTTCTAATACCTTTACCTCTGCTTTTCCTTCTTTAATCAACTGGTCAATAATAATTGGCAGCAAATATTCCTTCTTTAAGGCTTTATCCCCAAGATGGCTTAAGAATCTCACAAAACCATTTTCCAGTATCTCTAAAAATTTCGGTGTAAGTCCCCACATATTCATAGAAGCATAACTCTTCGGATCAATTTCTCTCTCATTTCCATCATCATCTACAGCAACGACTTTATCACCTTTTCGTTCTATTCCGCCGGTTTCATCCACATCAAGAAGAATATGATTTTCATCAATTTTAGCAACTCCTCTGGTGACAGCACCATTATCGCTAAGGGTATTTCCAAGAATGAATCCTGCCATACACATTGGCAACTTTTCCTGATTTTCATCTATATTTACCAGATAGTCATGTACTTTTACGAAAGCTTCTTTCCCATAGTAATCATCTGCATTAATTACTACAAACGGATCCTTTAAAATATCCTTACAGCTTAATACTGCCTGGCCGGTTCCCCATGGTTTCTTTCTTCCTTCCGGTACTTCAAATCCTTCTGGAAGATCGTCGATCTCCTGAAACGCATATTCGCATTTTGCAATTTTCTCCATACGGTTTCCTATTACTTCTTTAAAATCTTTTTCCAAATCTTTACGAATGATAAATATTATTTTATTAAACCCCGCTTCCAACGCATCGTGAATGGAATAATCCATAATAATTTCACCGTTTGGACCTACTGGCTCTAACTGCTTGATTCCTCCACCAAATCTGCTTCCGATTCCAGCCGCCATAATTACCAATACTGTTTCTCTCATCTTTTTCCTCCTGCTATATTGGTCCTCTATCTTTTTGTGTATTATTGCATGACAAAATACACACGCCTAATTCCTATTATATGATATTCCCAATTTTAAAGCAACTATTATTTCATATTTGTAACACTTTTTTCAAAAATTCGTCGTATTTGTTGTTCCATGCACTTATTGATATCCTTGCCTGCCAGATACTCCTTACTAAAATCCACTGTCATCTGAACGGCCTCATCCACGTGAAATACAGGTCTCCATCCAAATGTTCCTTTTAACTTGCTGCAATCCAGTTTTAAAAAGTTTGCTTCATGCACCGCATTCTTCTCTGACAGATTTTTCCATGTAAGCCCTTCCTGCCATTTACTACAAAAAATATCTACCAGCTCTCCCGTAGTTACGCAGTCACATTCATCCGGTCCCACATTATAATAATCTGCATACTTACCATTCTTTTCCTGCATCATGGCAATATACAAATACACATAAATCGGCTCTAGAACATGCTGATATGGTCTGGTGGAATGAGGATTACGCACAATCACTTCTTCTTTTGCCTGAGCCGCACGGACACAATCAGGAATAATCCTGTCTACGGCAAAATCACCACCACCAATTACATTTCCTGCCCTTGCAGTTGAAACTGCCACGGATTCATCTGCAAAAAAGCTGTTTTTATAACTGTGTGTCACCAATTCGGAACAACTTTTACTGTTAGAATAAGGGTCAAAGCCATCTAATGGCTCATTTTCCCGATATCCCCACTGCCATTCCTTGTTTTCATATACTTTGTCGGTAGTTACATTCAGAAAGCTCTTTACACTCGGTGTGGTTCTGACACATTCTAATACATTTACAGTTCCCATCACGTTTGTTTCGTAAGTATATACAGGATTTTTATAACTTTCTCTTACAATTGGCTGTGCTGCCAGGTGCAGAACAATTTCCGGCTGCACTTTGTCAAAAAAAGCCTTTAAATGTGCCAAATCCCTAATATCTCCTATTTCCGAAACCATATGCTTTTCCATGTTGCAAATCTCATACAGACTTGGATTTGTTGGCGGCTCTAAAGAATATCCATAAACCTCTGCTCCCAGTTGAAGCAGCATCTTACACAGCCACGTTCCTTTAAAACCGGTGTGCCCTGTGACCAGAACCTTCTTTCCCTGATAAAATTCCTGCATTTCCTTCACCTTTTCTTTATTTAATGTTTCCACGGTGCCTGTCCGCTGTTCCATAATTCTTCCAACATTTTCTTATCGCGCATAGTATCCATACACTGCCAGAATCCCTCATGACGATATGCCATAAGCTGTCCTTGTGCCGCACAGCGCTCTAATGGTTCCTTTTCAAACACAGTGGCATCGCCCTCGATAAAATCAAAAATTTCCGGGTTCAGCACCATAAATCCCGCATTAATCCAGCCGCCGTCTTCCTTCTTTTTTTCTGCAAAACCATGTATTTCATCGGCTCCATCAATGTCCAGTGCTCCAAAGCGGCCACCTGGCTGTACTGCTGTAATGGTTGCTATTTTTCCGTTCTTTTTATGGAATTCTGCCAGCTTATCCACAGGAACATCACTGAGTCCGTCCCCATAAGTCATCATAAAAGGTTCCTCACCCACATACTTCTGTATCCGCTTAATGCGTCCTCCAGTCATGGTTGCATATCCGGTATCTACAATCGTTACCTTCCATGGCTCCGCTGCATTATCATGAATCTGCATACTATTTCCATTGGCAAAATCAAACGTCACATCACTTTTATACAAATAATAATCTGCAAAATACTGTTTAATAACATGCTGCTTATAGCCGCCACAAATAATAAATTCATTAAAACCATAGGCAGA
>JBGVOM010000108.1:0-7358 GCA_045126515.1 Lachnospiraceae bacterium | reverse complement strand
ATGCAAACAAACAGACTTCATAACATGGATTATAGCACTTTTCAGGGTACTTTTGTATAGGGTAACTTTGAAAAAGTTGCTCAAAATCGAAAATACGAGTTCAAAACGAATCTAAGCGGAATTTACTTTTTCATTTGACCACTTATTAGTTTAATCATTTCTAATCGCCATCCCAGATACAATCCGGTCGCATTTTTGCCAATGCAATCAACTGATGTAACGGTCTTATTGCATTAGCGGCAGTTGCCATCCAATAATTGCTGATATCTCCTTCATCTACTTCGTACTCTACAATCTCTTCCTTAGCCGGTGTCTGTTGATTTAATAAAACCAGCATGTTTTCCAACTCATTTCCTTCTTCATCATAACAAATTACTTTTGTTCGCTTCGTGCTTGTCCATACATCATCTTTCTTGTATTTATCCGTTATTGTTGCAATCATGTTTTCAAGTATAGAAATACTGTCAACACCACTCAACCCATATATTTGTCTAATGCCCTTCTCGTATACCTCTTTGTAATATCCTCCGTAATTGTATGTAACATTCAAGTGCGCTTCTGTATTCAATGCCGGTGTAAAAGTTCCGGTTTCCGGATGATAATCCGCCTTATATGTTCCGCCAATCATCAAATGTCCCGGTACACATGCCACTTCACCGGTTACAGGCTCTTTCAAATAAATATCGTAACTCACGAATTGCACCCCCTATCTACACGTAAAGCCGCAGCTCTCGCCACGGCTTCATCATCATTTATAAAATATGCCCACATTACAGCCACGAGGATTACCTCCAGCCAACCGGCTTATCGCTTTAACCTTTCTCATGGATTTCAACACATTTCTATGTCTACACGAAAGTTTTCACTTCACCTAAAACCATTCAAGAATAATATCGTTGACAATTCACCTTTAACGGTTCAAATAAAACACAAAACAGTTAAATTGGAGATGTTTGCTTTCATCTTAATTAAACCACTTTTTCCAGAAGTAGGATTCGAACCTACAAATCATGATTTTAAGTCATGTGCGTTACCATTACGCCATTCTTTAAGTAGTAACCCAATTTAATCAGAATTGGTAATATTTCTTGTAACGTAACCCTGTTACAGGGAAGCCGGATTTGAGGTTTTCGCAATGCAGGCAAATACCTTATTCTACCTCAATAAAGGTCGTTGCATTCGATACCTTTATCTGTGTATCCAGCTCAGTTAGCAGAGTGTTGCGCTTTTCTTCCAACGCCTCCATTTTTTTCTTAACATCAAGCGGGTCCACCAGTTCCGTCGTATTCTCCTTTACATAGGCTTCTACAACCCCCAAAGGTTTTTCGTCTTTGGTCTTGCTGTCTTTTCCAAGAATGCTAAGGCGCATTTCCTCTGCGGTAGATTGCAACTGACTGTTCTTTCTGTCACAGAACTGTACTCGCTCACTATATTCACTCGCCAGCTTCTTCTGAAGCCTTCCTTCAAAATCCGCATCTGCTCCATAAGCACTCATGCCACGCAGTCTGCTTCTAAGTGCAATCGCACCGGCAACCGTAAAAGTCCCGTAGGAAGTGGTAATTTCCGTATTTGCATTAGAAGCCACAATTGCTGCATCAATCTTCTGGAATCGGTCAATCAAATCAACGATCTGCTGATATGCTGACTCTGCTTCTTTTGCATACTCTTCTTTGTCAATTCGCTTTGCGAAAACCTTATCCTCATTCGGCTTAATAGTATCAACAAAGCTTGCCTTAGCAATTTTATCTGCTATCTTTTTTACCAACAGGTCTCTTTCGTCCAGAGCCTGCGTTACCAACATCTTCTCGCTCATAAAAATTCCTCCCTTAGAATATTGTCTCTACCGACTATTCTAAAGGAGGATATTCCATTTGTCATTGAAGCTGTAGTTCAATATGTTACTGTTCAGAGCCAAGCAAATTCAACAATGATATGCGTTGAATATTTATATTCAAAAGCATATCTTGGTGAATTTATTTGGCGGATACGCCACACCGAGGAAACGTTTGCGTTTTCGAGGTGTGCTCTGAACAGTAGTAGATTAAGTCCTACGCAGCACGCATCTCATTTAATTTCTCACAATAAGCACACAGTCTTCTTTCTCGAGCATCCAGCGGTTTCACAATTATATCCGGTGCAATGGTTGCCCTATTTCCACGCACAATTGCATCAATCGGAACTTGGAGCAATTCGCTTAGTGCATACAAATTGTCAATGGTCGGCATGTTAACACCATCAGTCCAACGATATACACTCTGCACGCAACCAAGTCCAAGGTATTCCTGCACATCTTTCGGTGTGATCCCACGTTGATCCATGATTCTACGCAGGTTAACTCCGGTTTCTCGTTTGTTGATTAAAGGGAACATAAGGCACCTTCCTTTCCTTGTGACAGTCTTTTATAAAAGCAGAGAACTCTCCAATATAATGTCATAGTCCCTATATCCAGCCATATCATGGTGTTTTCTTCCGTTTGCGGCCAATTATAAACTAGTCAAATAAAGCATCCATGTCTATGACATTAGTAAAATCTCCGCTATATTCATTGTATTTCAATCCATATGTGGTAATTAGCGTGCTGTGAATAGCCATCTTAGGAGATAACTCTTCCGAAAGCAACGATATTCTATTACGTAAAACTTTATCGTAATTCTTATCTACAGAAAACTCTTCCCCGTAAAATTTCATTTCACACATATTAACAATATTATCTTTTCGCTCAATAATCATATCTATCTGTGTGCCGGTTTCCTCACCCTTTCGTTTAGACCACGCGGATTGATTTGTACTAACTCCACTGATTCCAAGCGCTTTCTTTATCTGCTTTATATGATTGAAACAGACATTCTCAAAAGCAAGCCCTCTCCACGTTACGATATTTTGCGAACCTATATTTGAAAGCCAAAAATCATTGCTAAGCTCCTTTTTGTTCTCCACAAATCTTAGATAAAAGTTGCAAAAAGAATCTGTCAGCTTATAATATTCTTCTTTTTTACTGCATCCAAACGGGACATATTTTATAATGAAATCACTAGCTATTAGAGCAGACAAAGCTTTCGTCAATGTGCCTCCTACCGTCATTCCTGCCGCTTCAGCTAATTCCGAGCGTGTGCATCCGTAATGTTTAGCTCCAATTGCTCGGATAAGAGAAATCATCATCTCCGGATTGTTGAATATCGCACTAAACAATCTATTAAATTCATTCAGTAAAGGAGCATTCTTTTTAAAGAATAATTCATCTACATTCTGAGCCAAACTTAATCCACTTTGATAATAACTCAAATAATATGGTATACCTCCGGTTACCATATACGATTGTATAATATCATACCTGGACATCTTTATATTTTCACTGATGAAGTATTGCTCGCATTCTCCAAGTGAAAACGGTGCAAGCTTTATTTCACATGTTAGTCTGTTATAGAGACCTCCATGATTATTAATTAACTTATCTGTCATCCACGATGTTGCACTTCCGCAGACTACAAGCATTACATTTTTTCTTGAGCATGCCCATGTGTTCCAGAATCCCTCAAATGCGGTTATA
Source organism: Lachnospiraceae bacterium (assembly GCA_045126515.1). Lineage (GTDB taxonomy): Bacteria > Bacillota > Clostridia > Lachnospirales > Lachnospiraceae > RUG11237. The sequence continues at coordinate 3,811 of JBGVOM010000108.1, read as the reverse complement.
AAACCTGATTTAGGTGTATCAAGCCAAGGTAATTCGTCTATAAAAATCAATTGCCTACTGCCATCATCCATGTCCTGGAGAAACATTTCCAACATTAAAAATGCATCCATCCAGTTCTCAGGACATTTACTTTTCTTCATTCCCTGAAGGATAAGAGAGTTATAAAAATGTTTGAGTTGCCTTCTAAGTGGGCTATCCGTCGATTCAACATCGGATTCAATCGGCGAAAGTCCTGCATGGCGAAATGTTATTTTACCTGCAAACACTTCGTTAATAAGAAATGTCTTTCCGACTCTTCTACGTCCATATACTGCCACAAACTGAGCTTTATTGCTTTCATATAATTTGTTTAATGTCGTAATTTCCTGTTTACGTCCTATCATTCAACCGCCTCCAAATCATTTATAACCAGCCATATACTCATATTATATCAGTTGTATGGCTGATTATCAAGCATTTTGCTGTCTTTATGAAATATTCACAAATCACTTGATTTTTCATCCACCTTTAAACAAAAATAGCACTCCGGCAACAACTCTCTACCACCGAAATGCTATCTTCTTTTTCCACCATGTCACAGCCCCAAATCATAAAAATTGGTATAAATCTGGTATAAAAATCCTCTCTCAAACTCCCGAAACCCTTGATTTTCCTGAATTTTTTCCGAAAAGCAACTTGCTGCCGTGGCACATGCACAGACTTTACCTACCGAAGAACGAACGCACCTGTGCCTCCCGCTTTTCTTTATCTGTTTTGGCAGATGTTTTCTTAGTAGCTTCTTTAGTGGAAGACTTGGCTTCTGTTTTCTTTACAGCCTCCTCTTTCGCCATATTCTGTATATCAAAAAGAATCTAACAATCAACAGCATTCTTAATAGGCATCTGAACCTTCATGTAATCAAAATGTGCTCTGGATGCAATTATTCTTCTGTGTAAACCAAAGGTGAGAGTTTCCGCCGTCTCACTGTAATATATCCTTACGCAATCCTCCCCGGATAGTTTAACAATACCATTCAGTCCACCACGATTAACATTTTCATAGTCTACAAAGAAATACCTTATAAATCCTGCATCGTCACCCATGTTCTCATCTCCATACTTTCACAAGAAATAACCTTCTTTACAATAAAAATTATATAAAATGTAATATTTCGAGCCAATCGAATTATTAACAGTTTCTCCGTCTTTTGTTGCAAAAAGGGCTTCGAGATATACTCGAAGCCCTTTTTGCAACATCAATATGTTTTTTTCACACTATACCTTGCTCTAAGGAGTTGCAGTTTCCTTGTCTGCCTTCTCCATCAGTTTTCTTACACCTGATAAAGCCACAATTACACCAAGTATTAATAATAATATAGCGAATATTAACTGTAATGTATTACCCAGATTCAATCCTGTTGACATAAATGCCTTTGATAACTTAAAAATTGTCATGCCCAATGCAGTGAATGTAACTGCCATCATAAAGAACATTGGAATCCAGAGCATTACACCCTGTCTTTTTGTCTTTTTCAGGAAAACTGCACATGCAACAAGTGCAAGAACTGACAGCAACTGGTTTGCAGAACCGAATAACGGCCAAATCTCTGCGTATCCGACCTTTGTCAAAAGATATGCCAAAACAAGGGTGATTATAGTTGCAAAATATTTATTTGTAAGTACCTTTAATACCGGACCCATATTTTTCTCGTCAGTATCGCTGTCAATGAAAAATTCCTGGAATGACAGTCTCGCTATACGTGCAACTGAATCCAGAGATGTAAGTGCAAATGCTGAAACTGCCAGATTAATAAGCGTATATACAAGAGAATGAGGCAATCCCGTAACAGAAAGGAAGTTTGCAATTGCACCTGCAAAAATCTGCGGCTGAGTTACAAAACCCTGCTTTGCTGCTTCACCTGATGCAAAAGAAGCTACTGCTATAAGTGCAATAACTGCCAGCATACTTTCCATCAACATGGCACCAAATGATACCGGAAGCATATTTTTCTCATTCTTAATCTGTTTTGACGCTGTTCCTGATGATACAAGCGAATGGAAGCCTGATACAGCACCACAAGCTATAGTTACAAACAATATTGGGAATAAATACTGTCCGTTTACATTAAATCCGTTAAATGCCTCAAGATTACATGATGGATTTGATATAAATACACCGATTACGGATGCCACAATCATAAATATTAAAAGATAACTGTTCAGGTAATCTCTCGGCTGCAATAATGCCCATACAGGTACAACACATGCAACAACGATATACGCAAAAATAAGTATATGCCATACGTCTAAAGATAAATATATTGGGCAGTTAAGACCAATGGCAACAGCTGCCACAAGCATCAATACAGCTATTCCCGTATTTATCCACTTATTTAACTTGCAATACTTTAATATGCATCCTAATATGACTGCTTCAAATATAAACAATAATGAAGTAGTTGCAACAGCTCCGTTTGCAGATGATTTAACAACTTCACCTGTAGTTGCATTGTTTACAAAACCATTAAAGGTTCCCGCTACTACATCAGCAAAAGCTGCGATAACTAAAATACAAAACAGCCAGCAGAATGCCAGAAACAGTTTCTTTCCAAGCTTGCCTATGTACTTTTCGATAATATATCCGATTGTACGTCCTTTATTTTTTACCGAAGCATACATAGCTGCAAAATCCTGTACTGCTCCAAAAAAGACACCGCCAATCAGTATCCACAAAAGAACCGGCAGCCAACCAAATACCGCGGCCTGAATAGGACCGTTAATCGGTCCTGCTCCTGCTATTGATGCAAACTGATGTCCAAATACAACATTAGTATCTGCAGGTACATAATCCACTCCGTCTTCCATCTCATATGCCGGAGTTTTCGCATTAGGGTCAATTCCCCATTTTTTTGCCAGATAGCGTCCATAAATCAGGTATGCGCCACCTAAGACTACGATGGCAATAACCATCATCAAAATACCATTCATTTTTCTTCCACTCCTCTTTTTGTATTTCGCAAAATCATAATACACATTTTTTTCTAAATTGTATGTTTTGCACTAAATCCGTTTTATCACTTTGGAGGGAATTTTTCCAGAAAAAAATTAATAAAATATTTTAAAAAATTTACTTTTTTTTATTCATTTTTCACAATTTATACCCTGAACGTATACGAACTTCCTTTATTCGTCTTACTGTCATACACACCACTGTCTGCAAGTTTATTAATTGCTCGTTCATTCTTATCCCTCTATCTTCCTCCTGTACTTCCTACACAACACAAATATCCATACAGCGAACAACATAAGTGATATAACCGTCTCACCGATTTTTCTGTCAATTAAATATCTGCCAACCCAGAACATCGGAAAAATCGAAAAGACATACTGAATGGCTCCTTTTAAAATAAACGGAATGAACAGAACCATTCCAAAACCGCCCGCCAGTTTACCTACAGCCATTCCCTCCACTTTGTTTGATGAGATTGATACTACAAGCATTGATGTAATTATTCCGCTTAACGTAGTTGAAACCGACATAATAATCAGATTTAAGGCATCAACATGTACCAGTGAAAAAATCGGAACAACAATAACCGTAACTATGCCGGATACCAAAGCAGGTATAATAATCCTCGATAAAACATATCCCATACAGCCTGCCGGAGTAAGGCATATGTACACCGATATCCTGTCATCAATTTCTCCAAGAACAACCAATCCTCCCACAAAAGCAAACAACATTCCTGTCAAAAGTGCAAGGAGCCAGTTAAAGAGGCCGTAATACGGAACAAGTATTTCACCCACTTTTGCAGGTACAAGTACATACCTTT
>JBGVOM010000107.1:0-37901 GCA_045126515.1 Lachnospiraceae bacterium | reverse complement strand
ACACTATCAAGGATGATGCTGTTCCTATTACCTGATTAGGTGTTGTGTCTATATTCAATTTTCAAAACCACCTGTTTAGATGGTTTGTTTGCTATGCCCTTTATTTCTTGGTTGTCCTCTACTTATTTGTTTCAAACTTTTTTCTCCTTATGTTTTGGTATTTTCTAGGTACTTAAAAAACTCAAATTTTGCATATAAAGTTTTATCTATTCATATGAGAATTTTAAGCCCTTTATATATAACACTTCTTAACAGGAAAAAATGTTGCAATAAATAATTAAAAAATTTTTATTAAATTAAGTGTCAAAAGGATTAGAGAAGATACGAATGAAAAATAGTGTAATTTTAATGGAATTTTTGGCTCGTTGAGGTATAATATTTATGAAGTGAAATTTATAAAGGAATGGATTATATGTTAGGAAATACAAAAGGAAAACAGATATGTCATTATGTACCGGATTATGTTTTATATGATTTGGAGACAACCGGCATATCGAGTAATTATGATGAAGTAATTGAAATATCGGCGGTGAAAGTAAGAAATGGCAGAAGCGTTGATGAATTTAGTGAACTGGTTAACCCGGGAAGACCAATTCCAAGGGCAGCCAGCATGGTAAACAATATATCAGATGATATGGTAGCGAAGGCTCCGAGCTTTTGTGAAGTATTGCCTAGGTTTCTTTCATTTATTGGAGATGATGTTCTTGCAGGACATAACATACATAGCTTTGATATGAAATTTATCTATAGGGACTGTGAGAAGTATTTTGGTCAGACGCTGACCAATGATTATGTGGATACTCTTAAGATTGCCAAGATGGTGTTCCCGGATTGGAAGCACAGAAGACTTGGAGATTTGGCTGAGTATTACGGTATTTCTACAACAGGAGCCCATAGAGCGTTAGCTGATTGCAGAATGAACCAGCAAGTGTTTGAACTTTTGGGAAAGGAAATGAATGGTACCGGTACGTTGGGCGTGAAGCCGGAAATTAAGATTTGCCCGGATTGTGGAATGCCTATGAAAAAGAGAAATGGTAAGTTTGGACAATTCTGGGGATGTTCAGGATATCCGGGTTGCAAACATACAGAGAGTATATAGGATAAGGGGTGGTTTTTTGTATGAACACTAATGTTGAAGCATCTTCGCCAGGATGCTGTCAACAGCCTTGTATGGCAATTTCGCCATAATAAAATCAGGAATCAGTCTACGCCCCGGCTGATAATAAATAGCATTTTTTTTGCGGTATATTGCATGTCGAACAGATTTTACAACCAATAATGGTGTTTTTTCTCTTGTTACCGGTGCACGATGAAAGGATGCTTCCAACATAGGAACAGCATACTTTACGAAGTCGGAATTGCGAGTTTCTTTATAGTATTCAAAGTCCTCTTGGTCCTTTATAAATGCCCGTGATTGAATGGCTCCAGGTTGCACAATTGCCACTCTGATACCATATGGTTTCAACTCTCGTCTTAAGCAATGGGAAAACGCCTCAATTGCCCATTTACTGCTATGATAGGCTGACCAGAATGGGAATGCATAATTGCCAGCCTGTGAACTGACATTGATAATAATCGGGTTGTTAACAGACTTTTTGATAAGAGGATAAAATGCTTTTATTGTCTGCACATGTCCGAAAAAATTTGTTTCCAATACCTTTCGAAAATAGGCCACATCTCTGTCCATAATGGCACCCCATCCTGTTATTCCGGCATTGTTAATTAATACATCGACATGTCCCGTCTCCTGCTCAATTTTTTGTACTGCTTCATGAATCTGTTCCTGACAGCTGATATCCAGCCTGATTCCTGTAATATTAGGTATTTTTGACAATTTTTCGATATCTTCGTCTTTTCTTGCCCCAGCATATACTTTATTCCCATCCGCAGCTAATTCAGTTGCAAGACAGTAACCAATTCCTGTCGATGCGCCACTAATCACCACAACTAATTGTTTTCTTTTCATATAACAACCTCCAAATCTAATGTGTCACTCTTGTAACCTTTTATGAGATAATTATATAATTAAGAAAAAGTAATTACAATAGAAGCCTCTAATGTGTCACACATTCGGACTATTTGTGGCAAATCACGGTTATTCGACTCAAAACATAAGAGAACTGCACAAGAAAGGAAACTACTATGAATACAACCAATGGAAAAATTGCAGAACAATCAAAGCAGAAAATCATGGCGGCCTTACTATCCGTCATGAAGCAATATGATTTTAAAGAAATTACTGTAACGCAGATTGCTCAAGAAGCGGATCTATCCAGAAAAACCTTTTACCGCTTATTTCCGGATAAAGAAACTGTGTTAAAACTGTATTTCGATGGACTTTTTTCTGAATGTCTTTCAATCATCAAAGCAAAGAACATCCACCACTATTGGGAGGTTGTCCAAGTATACTTTGACTTTTGGGAATCCAAAAAAGACATTTTATTCTTATTTAAGAAAAACAACCTCCTGCCATTTCTGTTCGAATGTTCATACAATCATTCTTCGGAAGTGTTTACTTATGTCCGCTCCACCGAAATCGCAAATACCTTTTCTCGTCAACTTCCGTACCTTTTGTCCTATGCCGTGGGCGGTATGCACAGTATGTTATTGAAATGGGTTGAAAATGACATGTGTATTCCTTCTTCTGAATTAATTGAAAAGCTCAAAAATGGTTTAATGTCGCCGGATATTTAAATGATTTTTTGCTACCGAAACAAATACAACCACTGATAGTACTACCAACGTAATTCCTGTTGTTGCAGTAACCTTTAACATAAACTTTTTGTTCTGCATTTTGAATGAGTAAATCACGCAAAAAAATATGCTTGATTTACTCATTCATTTTTTTGTCCGCAGGATTACAGTATTATCATCAAAGCAAAAAAGGAGATTTTTCTATGACTACATTATTAGAAGCAAAAGAAGTGACAAAAACCTATGAAAGGGCTCAACGTCCCAGCTTAAATAAGGTATCTTTTCGTGTTGCCGAGGGAGAGTTTATTGGCATTATGGGAGCATCTGGCTCTGGAAAGACAACCTTACTTAATGTTCTTTCTACCATTGATACCCCTACAAGTGGGGATATTTGTATTAATGGTATCAACCTAAAGAAACTCAACAACACAAGTGCGGCTGATTTTCGCAGGGATAATTTAGGGTTTATTTTTCAAGAGTATTTTCTACTTGATAGCCTTACTATCCGTGAGAATATTTCTGTTCCCCTTACTCTTCAGAAGGTGCCGCCTAAAAAAATTGAAAATATGGTGAGGTGTTTGGCTGAAAGATTTGGCATTGTATCACAACTTAACAAATATCCCAGTGAATTATCTGGCGGTCAACGCCAAAGAGCATCGGCAGCAAGAGCGATTGTAAAACAACCGAGTATTTTGTTTGCAGATGAGCCTACTGGAGCTTTGGACTCTAGCTCTGCAACAGAATTGTTAAACGCTTTGCAGGAAGCTAATCAAGAACTGCATACAACTATACTGATGGTTACTCACGATGCCTATGCTGCAAGTTTCGCAAATCGTATTTTAATTTTCAAAGACGGTTGCATCATCAAAGAACTTAGGAAGTCTAACAACAATAGGCGTGACTTTTATGAGTCCATTACTAATGAAATAGCAAAATTGGATACTGAAAGATAAGGGGGCGAAATAATGAATACTTTATCTATGGCATTCAAAAACCTAAAAAACAATCTTTCGTTTTATACCCTTTATTTGTTTTCCGTATCACTTGTAATTACTGTTTTCTTTGCTTTTACATCATTCTCAATGAATAATGTAATGCTTGAAAAAATATCTTCGGATGGACGAGTGGAGTCAATGTGCAGTGTTATTTCAGTATTCTTGATGGCATTTGTGGTGTTTTATATGGCATACTCTAATCGATTCTTTCTAAAGCGCCGCACAAAGGAACTTGGAATTTACGCATTATTAGGTTATCGAAAAGCCACTATACTCTCTCTGCTTACCTTTGAGAATATTCTTGTATGTAGTGGTGCGTTTATTGTTGGCTTGCTTTTGGGAGCTATCGCACACAAAGGCATTGTAATCGGGATTACGGCTCTTTTGGAACTTTCAATAGACAGTTCCCAGATCCCCCTTTTTAATTTAGATGCCATCCTGAAAACTGCCCGTTTTATTCTTCTGGTTGTTTTTGTTTTGTGTATTTCAAACGGAGTATTTCTTTTTAAGGCAACACTAATGGAGTTAGTAAGATTTGAAAACAAAGCAGAAAAATCCTTAAAGTTCCGCCGTTTGCCTGCTTTACTGGGTTTCGTAATGACCATATCGGGTTACGGATTGGCTTTGGATATTTTCAGAGGGTCAAAGTCTTTATGGATTTCTGTCGGTTTTTATTCTATCGGTATGTTGACAGCGATGCTTATTATAATCGGCACAATATTTTTCATTTCTTCTTTTCTGCCTTATGCAGTGAAGAAAAGCAAAAATAATAAAAAAGCCTTTTACACTGATACAAAGATTATCACTACACCAAACTTTATTTATCGTATCCGTTCTAACTCAAAGACACTGATTATGCTTGCCCTGCTTTCTGCGGCTACATTATCTATATCAAGTGTTATGGCTTTAACCATATATTACCCGATTGCAGCCGTATCCCGTATTGCACCTTCGGAAATTGAGTTTAGAATTGAAGAGGAAACTCAAATAGAAGCCGCTAAGGAAATTGTTCGTCAGTATCCGTATGTGGTTAATGATGTTGTTTTCACACAAACAGATATTTATAAAGTTACATCATCTGCTTCAGAGTTGCCTATGGAATATGCCGTCAGTACGGCACAAGGCGATGTGACTAATGAGGAAATCATACGGGAAGCAGGGTTTGAGTGTATTTCGTACACAAACTACATCTCGCTTTTACAGGCACAATGCAAATATGATGTACTTGATACACTTTCAATGCTCAGCGATGCCGAATGTATTTTAGTTAAGTATCAGCCAAACGCAGATAACAGTACCGAAGTTGGCAACATATATCCGTTACTAATAAATGGTACTTATCTGCCGGTGACCGTAAAACAAACAACACTTGATAATCCTTTTTCTTTCGCAAACAGCATAGGCACTCTGATTGTAAGTGATAATGTCTATAATCAGATAAAATCATCTGCAACACCGATAACAAGTGTTCTGAGTATTAACGGAAAAGCAGTTGAGAATAACGAAGAACTATATGCCAAAATCAGCGATATGCTAAATAAAAGTCCTTATTTGCAGGGACACTCCCATAGAGTGAATGAGCTGTTTTCTTTGAATAGTTCCACTTTCCTGCTGATTGGATTTCTTGTCGTTCTGTTCTTTATAGCAACAGGAAGCATTTTGTACTTCAACAATATGTCCGCTGTTGCTGATACAAAATCCGATTATGAAATTTTGATGAAAATGGGATATACCAATCGGCATATTAAAAAAATAATCAAAAGGCAAGTGCTGACTTTTTATAGCATACCGTTTATCCTCGGAATGTTAGACTGCATCTTTGCAACTATTGTATATAAAACAGGGTTAATGCAAAATCTACTCGGAAACACACTTACTCAATATGTTCCTGTTGTTCTTGCGATAGCGTTGACAGCCCTCATTTATTTAATATACTATTTCCTTACTATTCGGACTTGCTGCAAAGTGATTTTCAAGAAATAATCTTCGCCAAATCGTCAGACGCAATCCTGACGATTTGGCATACTTTATTTGTTCAAAAATAGGTGCTATAATTAAGAAAAACTCAAAAGGAGGGTGAAAATGAAAAATACCGCATTAAAACTGATGTTTTGGCTAAATTACATATTGCTTATCCTCTATGTGAGTTGGCAGACAAACAATGGACAAGCAGGCATAGAAAGCACTACACCGTTGTTTATTTCCGCGCTAATGTTAATTGATATTACATACATCAGCTCCTGCAATATACGAGAGAATAAGATTATTTCTCTATTTTGTGGACTTTTGGCTTTGGACAGTTGGTATATCCTTTTGTCTTTTGAAAAAGGTATCGTTGAGGATTTTATTTTTACTGTATTAAGTCCGATTATATGGTATGTTTCTATCCGTTTTGTTCTTGTGTTTTTATTTCAAGGTAGCGGTTATAAATTCCGTAAGCCAGTCAATGCGATATTGATTATAACCTGTATTAGCTCTCTTGTCGGCATTGGTATATCGGACAGAGTGTATGCCTTGTTGTATGGATTACAGTTTTTAGTAAGTTGGCTTTGTTTCATATTTATTCTGATATATCATCGAAAACGAATTGCCTTTGTCATAAAAAGCGAATGGAAATGTATATTGTTTTCCGTTGTAATAATCGGTGTTGCCTTTCTTTCCTATTATGTTGTCACCAGAAATTTGAAAAACCATATTTCTAATTTTGGGATATACTTGCCTATGCTCTTATTTTTTATGAATGTTCACGGCATTGTACTGAAAGAGCATAACAGTTATCCGCTTTCTACTATATTTAGCAAAAGGCAAACAGCACTTATCATCTGTCTGTCGCTTGTTATTCTCGGATTAATAAATTTGCTTACAGCCAGCGGATACAAAGAATTATTCATTATCGTAAATGTATTATTTGCCTTTATTTATATCTGTAATATCATCTTAGGATGGAACTTAAAACAAGTCGGCAGTAAGATTATTAAAGAAAGCAAATATAATGAAGCTTTGCAACAGTTACAACAAGAGGAACTCTTGAAAACAGAATTTGCAAATTTCCTTCACGATGATGTACTTCAAGACCTTCTTTCTGTTAAGAATATGATGACAAAAGCTCATCGTCCAGACATACAAGACATCATTATCGAAACGCTTGATAATCTGAATACACATATTCGTGAGCAGATGCAGGACTATCACCCTGTTATCTTGAAAAACTTGACTGCTAAAGAAAATTATCAAAATCTGATTGAAGTCATTTCGCAGTCTTTTCCGCAGCGAAATATTATGGTATCTTTCGATTGCCAAAGCACCTTGTTTTTGGTTGAGCCTTACAATTTGTTAATGTATCGGCTGCTCAAGGAACTTCTCTCAAATGTATATAAACATTCAGACGGCAACCAAGCATGGATAACACTTACGCAGGAAAAAGGCATTATTGAGTTAAGTGTCAGCGATGATGGGAATGCCAGTCCAGACACCTTAATTACGGCAGAAAAACAGAAACACAAAGGCATCTCATCTATTACCGAGCGGGTAAATAGAATGGAAGGCAGTATTAGTATTTCAAATAACACACCACACGGTATTTGCGTACAAATCACAATACCAATGAAAGGAGATGTTTCTTATCAATATTTTGTTAGTTGATGATCATATACTTTTTGCGAAAAGCCTTTCGGTTGCTTTAGATGAATATAACGAAATTGAAAATTTTTATTCAACACAAGACATTCAAGGCTTAAATAAAATGATTAGCGATAATAACATAGATATTATTTTAATGGATATTAACCTCGGTAATTTAAGCGATGCAGATGGGTTAGAAATAGCATCAAATCTGCTGAAACTAAATCCTGCCGTTAAAATAATTGTTCTTACGGGATATGACCTGCCTGTATATAGACACGAAGCAAAGAAAATCGGCATAAGTGGTTTTCTAAACAAAAATATCAATCCCGACGACTTAATCTCGGCGTTAATCAGTGTATCTCGCGGAAGCATCTGCTTTCCCACAGAGAACAACGAAATCATCATTGAGGATTTGACGAGTATGGAGAAGAAAATATTACAGCTTATTAGCAGTGGAAAAAAACGAAAATGCGTTGCTGATGAACTATATATGAGTGAAAGGACACTATCTAACCACTTGCAACATATCTTTGAAAAGTTAGGCGTTTCGTCTGTTGTAGAAGCTGTAACAAAGGCAATTCAACTCGGCTACATATCGCCAATATGCTAAATTAAGAGCTGATAATTTGTGATAATACTTTTCGCAAATTATCAGCTCTGTTTTATGAATTTGATAGAAATATGTGTGTGATTGTGGTATTCTATTAGAAATATAAATTGGTAGTTATCGAGATGGAAAATTCAGTGAGAGTATATTGTTGTTTGTTTATCATAGATAAGTATTTCATTGGGGGGAAAATAAAGTTTGAAAAAAATATTGATTCTTGAAGATGATATTATGATTGCCTCAGGTGTTATGTATGCATTGGAGGCGGAAGGGTATGAGACGATTCATGCTACGGATGTGCGTTCCGCTATAGAAATAATCGACAAAACCACGTTTGATTTAGCAATACTTGATATGCAGCTTCCAGATGGGAATGGATTTGAAGTGAGTAAAAAATTAATGGTACAGGGTACTCCTGTTATATTCCTTACTGTAGTGGATGATGAGTCAAATATAGTGAAAGCGTTTGAGGAGGGGGCAGATGATTATGTGGTAAAACCCTTCCGAATTAGAGAACTAATCGCCAGAGTAAAAAGAACATTGGAAAATCACAGTAGTGGAAGTGCGGACGTGATTGAGCTTGGTTCGGTAAAGATAGATGTGAAAGGCGGCAAAGTTTTTGTGCATGGAAAACAGGTGGAGTTCACTGCACTTGAATACAGATTGCTTTTGATTTTTGCGAACAATAAAGGAAACATTCTGACAAGAACGCAGATTCTTGAAAAGATATGGGATGTTGACGGCAATTTTGTGGAAGACAATACACTTACTGTTTATGTAAAACGATTGCGCGAAAAATTAGGAGATGCAATCTGTATCGAAACTGTAAGGGGGATAGGATATCGTGTGGATTAAGAAAAAAGAGGTTGAGGAGTTATCGGAGCTTGTCAAAGGATTTGTTTCCGGAGATGAGGTGGACATTCGAGATAATAAAGAGGGAGCATTTAGTATATTAAAAAACGATATTTATGCGTTTGTAAATACCAGAAATGAACAGCTGAAAAATGTAGAGGCACAAAGAGACGTTCTGGCTGAGTATATGGCAGATATTTCTCATCAGTTAAAAACTCCAATTACTTCTATGATGATTATGGCTGACTTGCTCGAGGATGCAGATTCTGAAAAACGTTCTGAATTCATTCACAATATTAAGTATTCCCTGGGTAAAATGGAGTGGCTTGTGGGGGCGCTTCTTAAGATGGCAAAGATTGATGCAAAGGCTATTGCATTTTCAAAACGAGAGGTTAAGGTGTCTGAACTTATAGAGGGGATTAAGCCTTCTGTAGATATTTTATTAGATATCAATAATCAGTCATTACATTTAGCAAATGACTTCGTGATTAGCTGCGATAAAAGGTGGACGGTAGAGGCATTTACTAATATTGTGAAGAATGCGATTGAACATTCGCCTAAGGATAGTGAAATTGTAATCGATAGTGGCGATAACCCTATGTACCAATGGGTTTCGGTTATGGATAGCGGTGCGGGGATGAATCGAAGCAGTTATGCGGCGCTATTTAGAAGATTTGAATACTCTACAAATGAAAATGGATTTGGAATTGGTATGCCGCTTGCTCTGTCCATTATAAAAGGCCAGGGGGGCGATATTGATATTGATTTTGGTGGAAAAGGTCAGGGGGCAACCTTTATTATAAAGTTTTTTAAGTGACTAAATTGTCATTTTAACTTCTTATATTGTCACCGGACAGTCATTTTACATTGCTAACATAGAGACAAAAGAAAAGGAGGAAATAAGATGGCTGTTTTAGAGGTAATGAATTTAACAAAAAAATATGGTCAGGGAGAATCAGAGGTAGTGGCACTTGATCGTGTTTCATTTTCTGTTGAAAAAGGAGAATTTGTGGCAATAATCGGAGCTTCAGGTTCGGGAAAATCGACTTTGATGAATATGATTGGAGGTATTGATAATCCAACAAGTGGATCGATTTTAATTGATGGAAAAGATATATCCAATATGAATGAGGATGAACTGGCAATTTTTCGCAGAAGAAATCTTGGGATGATTTATCAGTTTTATAACCTGATTCCGACTCTCACAGCTGAAGAGAATATTGTTTTACCATGGAGACTGGATGGGCGAAAGGCAAATCAAAAACGGGTTGATGAGATTGTAAGGGTTTTAGGACTTACAGAAAGGGCAAAGCACCTTCCGGGACAGATGTCTGGAGGACAACAACAAAGAGTATCTATAGGACGGGCGTTGATTAATGAGCCGGCATTTATTTTAGCCGATGAGCCGACTGGAAATCTGGACAGCAAAACCAGCAGAGAAATTGTTGATTTACTTAAAATTGCAAATCAAAAATACAATCAGACGATCTTATTAATTACGCATGATGAAAAAATTGCTCTTTTGGCAGATCGTGTCATTACCATTGGTGATGGAAAGATTATCGGAGATGAGGTGATGAAGTCATGAAGATAACTGCACAGCTTGCCTTAAGTCAGGTAAGACTTAACAAGAAAAGAACGATTGGAACCATTTTAGCTACGTGTCTTTCCACAGCTCTTCTTACTGCTGTTATGTGTTTTGCTACCAGTGGAAACAAGATGCTTACTGATTTTTTGGGAGCAGAATATGCCGAATACGGAGGCGCATATAAGCTTATTATTCTAATTCCGGCTCTCATATTAGGATTATTGATTGCATTTATGTCGGTGACTGTGATTTCAAATATTTTTGCTTCCAGTGCAAATAAAAGAGTACAGGAATTTGGTGTATTAAAGTGTGTTGGGGCAACGAAAAAGCAAATTAGTGAAACCGTGGTTTATGAAAGTTTTTGGATTAGCATCATTGGAATTCCGTTAGGCCTGGTCGTGGGAACACTTTTGGGATACGTAGGTGTAAAAATCACTGGTCGATATATTGATGAAATAAATGAATTGGCAAAAAGTATCATAATGAGACCCTTTTCATTCTCGTTGCCATTTTATGTATCTATATGGACGTTTATTTTTTCCGCATTGTTTTCATTAACGATAGTCTTTTATTCCGCCAATAAGCCTGCAAAAAAAGCCAAAAGGATAACTGCACTTCAGTGTATAAAAGGTACCATTACAGAAAAGATGCCTAAAAATGTTACTAAGGATAATGGTTTCATAGAAAAGATTTTTGGGTATGAAGGAACCATTGGACATAGAAATATTAAGAGAAACAAGGTTAGCTATAAGTCTACAGTAAGAGCACTCTCCCTTGGAATTATGTTAATCCTGACGACAGGAAGTTTGGCAGAACAGGCGGAAGGAATAAAAGAATGGATGTATACGGGGTCTAAGGAGATGCTTGTAGATTACTGTTCTATTATCGATTATGAAACCAATGAAGATACTGGACGAGAGGAAAGAAATATAGTAGCTCCAATTTCTTCTAAGACCTATGAAGAGATAAAAGCACGTTTGGCAGAGTTTGAGGATATGGATGTTTATGGAATTGGTGTTGATGCAGAGAGTTATCATGCAAAGATCGATAAAAAAATGCTGACGGAGGACATGAAGCAGGCTCCGGACATTTTTGATGAGAATGATGAGGCTAGATTTGAGGTAGTAGCCGTTGATAGAGTGCATTATGAAGAATTATGCGATAAAATTGGTGTGCCATATGGAAGTAATATTTTGATCAATGAGTATTATTACAACGATAATGGAGAGATGAAGCATATCATTCCGTTTGAGAATGATATGAGTGAAGTGACGCTTATTACAGCAGCAGAGGAAAGGATACCACTTAAAATAGATGGGATTATATGTCCGTCAGAACTGCCTGAAAACAGATTTGATGAGTTGGTGCCGTGGCCAGTCAGGGTAATCGTACCAGATGCAGAGGCAAGATATTTTGATTGGTACTGTTCTCCTAAAAATGAAAGTGAATTTATAAGCTATGCGAAAACTGTGATGGATGAGTATTATCCTATTTTAACTGAGGATTCATATGTGGAGCAGGGATACACGGTGCGGATCACCAGGCCGGATACACTTGTAATGGTATTAAATATTGCAATTGTCTTAGTGGAAATAATCATGTATGGATTTGTTTTGTTACTGATTTTGATGGGGATTGCAAGTGTTATAAATACCTTAACAACAAATATAAAAATTCGTAGTAGGGAGTTTGCAATTCTAAAGAGTGTTGGAATGACAAATGGAGCGTTGGAAAAGATGCTTTACAGCGAAAGTATTATCTGTATTGGCAAGGCGACAATCTATGGAACTATATTTGGAATTGCAGTTCCGTATATGATTAACTTGTCTTTGCGAAAAATATATCCAGTGCGATACAGTATTCCATGGGTTGCATTGAGTGTTGGAATTATGGCAATAGCTGTATTGATTTTAATGATTACGAAAATAGAAATAGGGAAAATGAAGAAGCAAAACATAATTGAAGGTATTCGTATGGATACTATGTAGGAAAACTATTGACTCCTACGTTACGTAATAGTTTATTCTAAAATTACCACGAAGGAGGGAAAGAAAATGATGACAGTAAATGAGGTAAGTAAATTGACAGGAGTGAGTATACGCACCCTGCAATATTATGACAAAATCGGCTTGTTAAAACCTACAGGGTATACGCAGGCCGGATACAGATTGTATGACGATACAGCTCTGGAAACATTGCAGCAGATTTTATTGTTTCGTGAACTAGAATTTCCTCTAAAAGATATTAAGAAAATTATCGAGAGTCCGTCGTTTGACAGAGGAAAAGCTTTGGAACAGCAAATTACTCTGCTTACGCTTAAGAAAGAACATCTTGAAAACCTTATTGATCTTGCTCGTGGAATAAAATCGATAGGAGTAAAAAATATGGATTTTTCAGCATTTGACACACGGAAAATAGATGAGTATGCAGCCCAGGCTAAAGCAACATGGGGAACAACGCCGGAGTATCATGAGTATGCAGAAAAGGCGAAGGATAGAACTTCCGGACAACAAAAGTCTATCAATATTCAAATGATGAATATATTTGTGGAATTTGGAAAAATAAAGGAAGAAAATCCGGCATCCGAAAAGGCTCAGAGCCTTGTAAAAACATTGCAGGACTTTATAACGGAACACTTTTATACATGCTCTGACGAAATTCTTGCAAATTTAGGGAAAATGTACGCAGGTGGTGGAGAGTTTACCACTAATATTGACAAAGCCGGTGGAGCAGGAACAGCCGAGTTTGCAGGCAAGGCAATTGCAGTTTTCTGCGGCTGATGATTCTGCTATCAGTTTCGTTTGTATTCAGGTAAAAGAAAACTCTCTTGAGGGCTACACAATGACTGATGCGGTAGTCGAAGAGTAAAGAGCATCACAAGATATTAATAATGAAAGGTTCCCCATCACCGGATGCATTCCAGTGTTGAGGAGCTTTCGTGCGTTTATAGGAAAAATCCGTATTTCAAATAATAACAGATAATAAAATTGGCAAAATCTATTGCAAAAACTAACGAATGGTAGTAATGTAATTAATATACGGTAAGAAAGGAGGATATAGATGGACAGAAAAGAAGAAATCATTCTTGCAACATTGGAGCTGGCGGCTCAAAACGGGTTAAATGCAGTATCGCTGTCGCAGATAGCAGATAAACTTGGGATACGCAAACCTTCCTTATACAATCACTTTAAATCGAAAGATGAAATTGTAAGTTCGATGTATCAGTATCTTCGAGATAAGGCAAAAGAGCAATCTTCCATGAGGGAAATTGATTATGGTGATTTTGTAAAAGAAAAAAACCTGGAACAAGCCTTAATGCAGTCGGTGTCAAATTACAGCCGTATCACTGAGGATGATAAAATGCTTTTATTTTACAAGGTAATCTATTCAGAAAGGGCGACAAATCCCAGTGCTGCCAAAATTATGGTGGAAGAAACAAAACGAATGATTTTAACAACAAAGAATCTGTTTTATGCTTTGAAAGTTCACGGAAAGATATTTTGTGACGATATAGATATGGCAGCCACATCATTTGCAATGGCAATTCACGCCATGATGGACTATCAATTTGATTGTGCCTGCTCAGGAGAACAGATGAAGCAACCGATGATACATGATTATATAAAATGGTTTAGTGGGCAATATGGAGGAATAAGAGATGAAGAAAACGTTAATTAACTGGTTAGGACTTTTAGGTGTAGTGTCATTATTGTCATACACAGCGGCAGTTTTATTTTCGCCGTTGGCTTATCCGGGCTATAACTGGATGGTACAGGCTGTCAGCGACCTTTCGGCGGAAACTGCACCATCAAGGGGATTATGGAATCAACTTGCAGCACTATATGCTCCTTGCGGAATTGTATGCTGTACTGTGAGTTGCTGCGAAGCGAAAAGATATTCTAGTAAGGCACTTCGGATGGGAATCTACCTCTTTGCGGTTATGAACTGGATATCGGCTGTAGGCTATACGATGTTTCCACTTTCTGATGCGGGGATATCTAATAGATTTCAGGATATTATGCACCTTGTTGTTACGGCAGCGGTTGTGATTCTATCTATCGTTTCCCTGCTTATGATTATGTTTGGCGGGTACCGGGGAAAACAAAATCGTTCTTTGGCAATCTGGGCGACGGCTGCATTATTACTCATGTTTGCCGGAGCCATAGGGACGAATATTGTGCCGCGTGAATATTTCGGTATTCCGGAACGATTTAGTGTGTTTGCAGCCACAGGATTTAATGCAGTATTGGGAGTTTACTTATTCCGAGGATTTGGAAAGACAACACAGAAGGATGCATGATGTCCATTCATATGGAATGGGATTCATTGGAGGAGTGTTATGAAAAAGGTACGCAAGTGGATTTTATTTGCATTAGGTAGTTTAGTATGTTTACTAATTTTTTATAAGTGCGTTATTTCCGGGCGGTCGATGCCGATTTTAGGAGATAATTCAATTTCGGAATACCGAGAAATTGAGCTGGGAAAAACCAGACAGAGTATATTAATTAGAGGAAAAGATAGAACGAATCCGGTTTTATTGTATATTCATGGGGGACCTGGTGATCCGGAGACATCATTTATTGTGCCCTATCAAAAAGAATGGGAAGAATATTTTACGGTTGTGAATTGGGATCAGAGGGGAAGTGGTCGTTCTTATGATAAAAATTTAGAAGAAGGAACATTGACCACAGAGCAGATTTGTTCGGATGCAATAGAATTGACGAAATATCTGAAAGAAGAATTTCAGGTAGATAAATTATATATGGTTTGTCATTCATATGGTACATACGTTGGAATGAAATGCATTCAAAGGAATCCGAAAGACTATTATGCCTATGTTGGTATGGGGCAAATTGGAAACCAGCAGGACAATATAATAAATCCGAATTTGGAAGCAAGATTTCACTTTCACGCAAATGGACTAGATTTGAGGCATGTGAGGCATATTTCAATGAATTGTATGCACCATATAAAGAGCTGATTCCTCTTTCCGAGTGTGCACATAATCCTATCGTGGAAAAAACAGATGATGTGAGTGATATATTAATATCCATATCTGGCCGATAATAATTATTGTGTGGTTCGATTTCAATTTACTTAACAAAAAAGGTATGATACGTAAGAGGAGGATGATTAGGTTATGAACGAAAAGATAAAAAAATATCTAAATTTAGATAAAATATGCACATTGTTTATACTCTTTTTAGTTGGCTGTTTAAGTGGCTGGGTTTACGAGGAAATTTTTTATTGGTTTACGGAGGGAATGCTTCGTAACCGAGGAATCTTATACGGCCCATGGTTACCAATCTATGGGATTGGAACCATGGCGATTTATGCAATGAAACCTCTGAAAAAGTATCCATTGCGGCTGTTTTTTCTGTCAGTGATAGCTACCGGTGTGGTGGAATATGTAATTGGGTATATTGGAATTTACTTCTTTGGTTTGCGATTATGGGATTATCGAGGTCTGTTTTTGAACTTAAATGGAATCATCTGCTTTAGAAGTGTTGTTAGCTTTGGTGTTCTTTCTATGGCATTTCTCTATATCATAGAGCCAATGATAGAGAAAATGCTTTCAAGAAGAAAGACGAAGAGTATTTATTGGATTTGTCTGATACTTCTTATATTATTTCTGATAGATTGCGTTTTAAGCTACTGCTTTCGGACGCCGATTACATATTGAATAATGTCCCAAAGTTTATGCAAATCTCCAAACTGATGTAGCCTGATTACAACAATTTGGAGATTTATAATTTTCTTATATCTTACTGCTATCTTTTAATAGAACATCATGGGCACTTCCTTCCACAATACTTGTAGAAGAGACAAGTGTAATTTTAGCGTTTTCCTGTAATTCAGGTATGGTAAGGCATCCGCAATTACACATAGTGGAACGAACCTTACTTAGGGAGAGATTTATGTTGTCCTTTAAGCTGCCGGCATATGGAACAAAAGAATCCACTCCTTCTTCAAAAGATAGTTTTTTATCTCCGCCCATGTCATATCTCTGCCAGTTTCTGGCTCTGGCGCTTCCCTCTCCCCAATACTCTTTCATATAACTTCCGTTAATATTTACTTTCTTTGTAGGACTTTCATCAAAACGGGCAAAATATCTGCCAAGCATCAAAAAATCAGCTCCCATTGCCAGGGCAAGGGTAATATGATAATCATGGACGATACCGCCGTCTGAACAGATTGGTATGTAGATGCCTGTTTCTTTATAATAATCATCACGAGCCTTTGCAACTTCGATTAAAGCGGTTGCCTGTCCTCTGCCAATGCCTTTTTGTTCTCTAGTGATGCAGATGGCACCTCCGCCGATGCCAACTTTTACAAAATCAGCCCCTGCTTCAGCCAGAAAGCGGAATCCGTCTCCATCCACCACATTACCCGCTCCAATTTTAACGGTATCTCCGTAATTAGCTCTGACATATTCTAAAACTATTTTTTGCCATTCCGTATACCCTTCAGAACTATCAATACAAAGAACATCAGCCCCTGCTTTAATAAGAGCTGGTATTCTTTCAGCATAATCTCTTGTATTGATACCTGCACCAACCATAAAACGTTTTGATTTATCAATTAATTCACTTTCATTATTTTTATGAGAATTATAATCTTTACGAAAAACCATGGATAACAGTCGTTGCTCTTTATCAATAATCGGCAGACAATTTAATTTGTGTTCCCAAAGAATGTCATTTGCCTCTTTTAAGGTGGTGTTTTCCGGTGCACATATCAGGTCATTAAACTTTGTCATAAAGTCTTTCACTTTCGTTGTGGTTGCCATACGGCTGATCCGATAATCTTTGCTTGTTACGATTCCTAAAAGCACTCCATTTTCTGTACCGTCGGCCGTTATGGCAACTGTGGAATGTCCTGTTTTTTCTTTTAACCGAAGAATATCTTCTAAGGTTGCATCAGGGGGCAAATTAGAATCACTTGTGACAAATCCTGCCCGGTAATTTTTTACTCGTTGAACCATGTCCGCCTGGCTTTGAATTGACTGGGAGCCATAGATAAAGGAAAGTCCCCCCTCTTTTGCTAAAGCAATTGCCATATTATCGTCAGATACGGATTGCATAATTGCGGAGGTCATTGGTATGTTTAAGGAAATATCGGGAGTCTGTCCCTTTTCATATTTGACAAGGGGAGTTTTTAAACTTACATTAGTAGGAATACAATCAACGGATGAATATCTGGGAATAAGCAGATATTCACCGAATGTATGTGATGGTTCTGTTATATAGGTTGCCATTCTATTTATCCTCCTGTTTGTTTATAATTTTTGAAGAAAATTGTTTTAAACTATTATATAATGTGTCTATTTCTTCCTCATCCATTTCACTGAATAAGTAATCTAAATAACCGGCTTCTCTTTCGGCTCTTTCGGCATAATAAAGTCTGCCCGTTTCTGTTAGTGCAATTCTTAAGTTTCTGTTATCTGCTTTATCTTTTTGAACCATAACATAATTCTTCTTGATTAGAATATTAACAAGTTTCTTGGTATTTTGACTTGAGGTTCCGATGATACGGGCCAGTTCTTTTATGTTTAGTTCAAATTCAGGAAATAATGCTATATTTGCCATAGCAAACCACTGTTTTGTGGTAGCGGTTTCCTTACGTCTGTCACCTAATAACTGTAAACGGTTAGCCAGTGAAAAAACAGAACCGTAAATATATGCTTTTGTTGTTAGTTTTTCTTTTGGATATTTCATGTATCCCCTTCCTTTCTTGTAGAATATGGAAAATAAGTAACTAGTTAGGTATTATTATAGATAACTGGTTATCTATTGTCAATAGGATTTATAACAGACTTCTAAAAGAAACTGTACAGAAATTGATTGAAGTATAGAAGGTGAATGGTATAATAAATGGTAACTTGTACATGGAAGGAGATTCAGTAAGATATGGAAAAAGGAAAAGTTAAGAATTATGAAAAATGGGGCGATGACAAGTTGATTGGACAGAGTCTTTTGAATTGTCATAATCCGGAAACAATGAAGCTGTATGATTTTGAAAAATAGATAACTCCTGTTCAGGTAAAGAAGTAATTTACCACTTTATTTTTGCTTTAGAAATTTCATAAAAACTTCATCAAAATTATTAGCACTCTCTATTGTCGAGTGCTAATTTTGGTGTTATAACATAATAAGAACGAAGGAAACAACACAGCATATTATTAAGGAGGAATGACATATGTTGATGCCTAGTATTTTTGGAGAAAGTTTATTTGATGAGTTTTTTGATGATTTTGCACGTCCGGTGAAAAATAACGCAAGAGTCAGCAATTCGGTACCTGCTGTTATGAAAACAGATGTGAAGGAAAACGAAACCGGTTATGAACTGGATATCGAACTTCCGGGATATAAGAAAGAAGATGTGCAAGCTCAGTTGAAAGATGGTTACTTAAATATCACAGCAACAATGAAGAAGGATGATGAGCAGAAATCGGAAGGCGGTAAATATATTCGCAGGGAAAGATATTACGGAAGCTGCAGCAGAAGCTTTTATGTGGGCGAAGATATTGAACAGCAGGATATCAAAGCTAAATTTGAAGATGGAATTTTAAAGATTGGCGTTCCGAAGAAAGAAGCAAAGCCAAAGGTAGAAGAAAATAAGTTTATTACCATCGAGGGTTGATGATAGTATCTCTTTCTTTTATTTGAGAGGTGATGAACCATGGCAAAGAAAGATTATTATGACGTCCTTGGCATAAACCGTGGGGCGGATGAAAAAGAAATAAAACGGGCTTACCGGAAACTTGCCAAGAAATATCATCCGGATATAAATCCCGGTGATAAACAGGCAGAACAGAAATTCAAGGAGTTGACAGAAGCTTATAACGTTCTCAGTGATTCAGAAAAGAAAAAACTGTATGATCGATATGGATTTGCAGCATTTGAGGAAGGTTATGGAGCAGAAAAGGATTATTCCGGTGGGCGAAGTTATTCTGCCGGCGGATTTGGTAATGGCGGAGCTTATCAGGAATTTCATTTTACAGATGGAGATATGGGAGATATTTTCGATGATTTCTTCGGGGATTTCTTTCACGGGCATGGAGGAAATGGATTTCATTCTCGAAGCACAAGCGGTTTTGGCAGAGGAAACTTTCGACAAAATGGTGCAGACGCCCATGCGGATATTACCATCAGTTTTGATGAAGCAGTTCAGGGATGCGATAAGGTATTGCAGATACGAGATGAAAATGGTATATCAAGTTCACTGCAAGTGCATATCCCGGCTGGGATAGATGAGGGTCAGAGTGTCCGGTTAAAGGGTAAGGGAGCTTCCGGTATTGGCGGAGGAAATGATGGAGATTTGATGCTCAAGGTTCATATTACACCAAAGCCAGGATATGAGCGAAAGGGAAATGATGTTTATGTGACAGCGAGCATCCCTTATACAACAGCAGTACTTGGCGGGGAAGCAATTGTTCCTACGCTGAAAGGAAAAGTATCTTGTAAGATTGCTGCGGGAACACAACCGGGAAGTAAAATTCGACTTAAGAACCAAGGGATACCGTTTATGAGAAATCCTACTCACAGAGGGGACGAATATGTTGTGGTTCAGATAGCTGTGCCAAAGAATCTGACTTCGGAGGAACGTCAGAAATTGATGGATTATGACAGAGTCTGCAAAAAACACGGGCACAGAGGAAGTGCAGCTTAAAAGTATAAAAGAATTTTTTTTAACCCTATAGTTTAAAAACAAACAGTTTAATTTAAAATTAAAATAGATAAAAGAAAAAGAGAGGAAGGCAATTAGTATGAAATTAAGACCATTAGAAGACAGAGTGATTTTACAGCACCAGAAAGCAGAAGAAAAAACACAGTCAGGAATTATTTTACCGGACAGTGCAAAGGAAAAACCGCAGGAAGCAGTTGTAATAGCAGTGGGACCGGACGGTGAAACCAAAATGCAGGTAAAAGAGGGAGATAAAGTAATTTATTCAGAATATTCGGGAACAGAGGTTAAGCTTGGTGATGAAGAATACATAGTAGTCAGCCAGAAGGATATTATTGCAGTAGTTGAATAGTTGATAGGACAAAGAAGAAAGAAGGAATTAATTATGGCAAAGGAAATAAGTTTTGATATTGATGCAAGAAAGAAAATGGAAGCAGGTGTAAATCAACTTGCAAATACAGTTAAAGTAACGATTGGTCCAAAAGGTCGTAATGTGGTACTAGACCAGTCTTATGGAGCACCACTCATTACAAATGATGGTGTGACCATTGCAAAAGAAATTGAATTAGAAGACCGTTATGAAAACATGGGAGCACAGCTGGTAAAAGAAGTTGCTACAAAGACAAATGACATTGCAGGTGATGGAACAACAACAGCAACGGTATTAGCCCAGGCACTTATTAATGAAGGAATGAAGAATATTGCAGCCGGAGCTAACCCTATCATTTTAAGAAAAGGAATGAAAAAGGCAGCGGATGCAGCAGTGGATGCACTGGAGGAAATGAGTCGTCCTGTTACCGGAAAGGAACATATTGCAAAAGTTGCAGCTATTTCTGCCGGCAATGAAGACGTTGGACAGATGATAGCAGACGCTATGGAAAAAGTTGGAGAGAATGGAGTTATCACCATTGAAGAATCAAAAACCATGAATACGGAAATTGATGTAGTGGAAGGTATGCAGTTTGATAATGGTTATCTGTCTTCTTACATGTGCGATGATAAAGAGAAGATGGTTGCAAACATGGAGAATCCATATATTCTGATTACAGATAAGAAAATTTCAAATATTCAGGATATTCTGTCAATTCTAGAGCAAACAGCGAAAACAGGAAGCCAGCTTCTTATTATTGCTGAAGATGTAGAAGGAGAAGCATTAACTACACTGATTGTAAACAGACTGCGTGGAACCTTGAAGGTTGTAGCTGTGAAAGCACCGGGATATGGAGATAACCGTAAGGAGATGTTAAAAGATATTGCAGCCCTTACCGGCGGACAGGTTGTATTAGATGAAATCGGAATGCAGCTGAAAGATACAACGATAGAAATGCTTGGACATGCAAAATCAGTGAAAGTCACAAAAGACACTACTGTTATTGTGGACGGAGAAGGAAAGAAAGAAGATGTGGAAGACAGAATTAACAGCTTAAAACGTCAGGTAGCAGAAACAACATCTGATTTTGACAGAGATAAGTTAATGGATCGTATCGCCAAAATGGGTGGTGGAGTTGCCGTTATCCGCATTGGTGCAGCAACAGAAACAGAAATGAAAGAAGCAAAATACAGAATGGAAGATGCGTTGAATGCAACCAGAGCAGCGGTATCAGAAGGCATTATTGCAGGTGGAGGTTCTGCTTACGTTCATGCACAAGAAAATGTTAATACAGTGGCCGATTCTCTTGAGGGAGATGAAAAGACCGGTGCATTGATTGTAAGCAAGGCATTGGAAGCACCACTTCGCACCATTGCAGAAAATGCAGGATTAGAAGGGGCAGTTATTGTAAATAAAGTAAAAGAACAGGAAAAAGGCATTGGATTTGATGCGGTAAGCGAAACCTATGTTAATATGTTAGAAAAAGGAATTATTGATCCTGTTAAGGTAACAAAGAGTGCTTTGATGAATGCAGTCAGTGTTTCTTCAACACTTCTTACAACAGAAGCTGCGGTAGCAGACATAAAAGAAAACGTTCCGGCTCCGGCAGGAAATCCGGATATGGGATATTAATAATACACGAGAAAATTGTGTGGAATTCGATCTTTGAAGGTGACGGGACGCCCATGATAACACCAGAAGCTTCCGGAGCAGACTTTTTAACAGCTCCGGAAGCTTCTGGTGTTATCATGGGCTGTGCGTGGCAAACTTGAAAGAGGCGAAGTGGCACAATATTAACGTGGATTTTTCGAAGCCGAAAGATTTGAAAGTCACAGTTCATATTTGCAGTTTTCGAAGCCGAAAGGTTTGAAAGTTACAGTTCATATTTGCAGTTTTTGAAGAATGCCCCTGATAACTACAGAAGATGCCAGAGCTGTTAAAAAGTCTGCTCTGGCATCTTCTGTAGTTATCAGGGGCGTCCCTTCCAACCTCCAATACCGAACTGTCACCAGAAAACCGTTGACAATGGGGGAGTAGTGAGGATATGATATTTTTAGATGGTATCTATACGAAGAGATAAGGAGTAGAAAATGAAGAACATTGAAAAATTTTACCGGCTTTTGCTTCCTATAGTTGGGGTACTATGTGTTGTTATACCCGGAAAAGTAGCACAATGGCTTCCGTCTATACTGGGAACTATTATGATACTTACAAGTGTAACAGATACTATTTTTGTAATCAAAGAAAAAAGATACATGATTACTTATAAAAATAAAGCATCTTCCCTGATTCTGTTTATTATGGGTATTTGTTTTTTACTAGGACAGGAACAATCTGTTCTCTTAATGGGAATCACCTGGGGAATGTTGGGATTGCAGGAAGTAAATGAGGAAATTGAGAACATTCTTATAAAAAGAAGTAAGAAAGAGAAATGGAGATTAACAGCTTTTTTTGCCGGGTTAAAATTGCTTTTGTCACTGGCATTGTTGTTTGAACCTCTTGAAAAATTTAATTTTCATATTTTTTTGCTGGGCTTAGAAATATTGGCGGTAACAGTACAAGGTAAAGATATTGTGGAAGACGCGAAGAAAATCAGAGAAAAAATCAGGGCGCACTAAACGAAAAAGGAGAAAAAATGAAGGGAACAAAAGGGGTTAAAAGCATTATATACGGAAGAACATTATTTGTTGTGCTGGCATTTCTGGTTCAGTTTGCGTTGATGATTGCAACGTATATATATCTGCGGGATTACAGCCTGGTTGTTTATGCAGTTTTCGTGATTTTGGGAATTCTTGTGGTGCTTCATCTGTTTAATGGCAGGGAGAATCCTGACTTTAAGCTGGTGTGGATGCTTCCTATTTTGATTTTTCCTGTATTTGGAGCAATTTTTTATCTTTATATCATTACACAGCCAGGAACAAAGTTAATTAAAAAAAGACTGGAAAAACTTACCTTAGAAACAGAAAGCTATGTAAAGCAGGAGGAGAGTGTTAAGAAACAGCTGGAAGAAGAAAGCCCATGGATGGGGCACTTTTCTGATTATATGTATCATTTTGACCATTGTCCGGTGTACAGTGAGTCGGAAGCTACCTACTATCCTTTGGGTGATGATCAGTTTCAGGATATTTTGACGGAATTAAAAAAAGCAGAGAAATTTATTTTTCTGGAATTCTTTATTGTAGAAGAAGGAATTATGTGGAATTCTATTTTGGAAATACTAAAGGAAAAAGCCAAGGCAGGAGTAGAAGTAAGATTTATGTACGATGGAATGTGCGTGTTGGCACTGCTGCCATATTTCTATCCTAAGCTATTGCAGGAAGACGGAATTCAGTGTAAAATGTTTTCTCCAATCAGACCATTGTTTTCCTCCCACTATAATAACAGAGATCACAGGAAGATTCTGGTGATTGATGGAAAAGTTGCCTTTACCGGCGGAACAAATCTGGCGGATGAATACATTAACCGGAAAGAGCGTTTCGGTCACTGGAAGGACACTGCAGTGATGCTGAAAGGTAAAGCGGTAGAGAAATTTACCTATTTGTTTCTGGAAATGTGGAATATATCGGAACAGAAACCGGAGAACTATGAAAAATATCGTTCCCCTCAAATGGATGACATTAAACCGGATGGTTATTTTATTCCTTATGGAGTCAGTCCCTTTGGAGAGGAACGGATTGGAAAACGAGTGTATCTGGATATTTTAAATACGGCACAAAAATATGTACATATTATGACGCCTTATCTGATTCTGGATTATGAAATGATGATGGCTTTAGTTTATGCCGCAAAAAGAGGAATTGATGTAAAAATCATTATGCCACATATACCGGATAAAAAGGCTGCCTTTGCTTTGGCAAAGACATACTACAATGAGCTTTTGGAGGCAGGAATTTCCATTTACGAATATACGCCCGGATTTGTTCATGCAAAAATATTTGTCAGTGATGATGAAAAAGCAGTGGTAGGAACGGTAAATTTAGACTATCGCAGTTTGTATCATCATTTTGAGTGTGGTGTTATGCTTTACAGGAATTCGGAAATCAGTGTAATTGAAAAAGATTATCAAGAAACTTTGGAAAAGTGCCAGATAGTAACTGAGAAGGACTATGAACGTCAAAGTGTGGTAGACCGAATCACCGGAAAAGTGTTGCGAATTTTTGCACCATTGATGTAGAAATAAGAAAATATGTAGAAACTAGTAGGAGTTGAAAAAGATGGCGAAAGAAAATAAACAGGAAATTTCTTTTTTAGAGGGACCGGTATTTCGTTCCCTCATTCGTTTTGCTCTTCCGGTGTTGGGGGCACTGATATTGCAGGCGGCTTATGGTGCGGTGGACCTTTTGGTAGTAGGACAGTTTGGAGATGCCTCCAGTATATCCGCAGTTGGAACAGGTAGTGCTTTCATGCAGATGGTTACTTTTATTATTACAAGTCTTGCTATGGGCTCAACAGTTATCATCGGACAGCGTATCGGAGAAAAACGTCCGGAAGATGCTGGAAATGCAGTAGGTACTACAATTATTTTGTTTCTTGGTATTGGAATTGTACTTACTATATTGCTTGAAGTTTTTGCCGGAGGCATAGTGCAGGTTTTGCAGGTTCCGGCAGAGTCAGTGGAAAAGACCATTCTTTACCTTCGTATCTGCTCAGGAGGAATTCTGGTCATTATTGCATATAATGTAATCAGCAGTGTACTCAGGGGTGTGGGAAATGCAAATCTGCCACTCCTTTTTGTGGGAATTGCCTGTGTGGTAAATATTTTGGGGGATTTGTTATTGGTTGGAGTGTGTAAGCTGGATGTGGCAGGTGCAGCACTGGCCACCGTGTTAGCGCAGTTGGTATCTGTGCTTGTGTCAGCATGGGTGCTCCGCAGACAGAATATGCCTATCATCTTTTCAAAGAAGCAGTGCAGAGTCTGTCCACGGGAATTAAGAGCAATTTTGAATGTGGGTGTACCAATCGCACTGCAGGAAACCATGGTGCAGATTTCATTTCTGGTAATTAATTCTATTATTAATCATATGGGGTTAATGCCTTCCGCAGGATATGGAGTTGCCCTGAAAATAGTTTCCTTTATTATGCTGGTGCCTTCTTCTGTAATGCAGAGTGTTTCAGCCTTTGTGGCCCAGAACGTGGGGGCGGGAAAGATGGACAGAGCATGGAAAGGAGTTAAAACAGCAATTATTTCAGGGTGCAGTGTAGGCGTATTAATGTTTCTGACCGGATTCTTTGGTGGGGGACTTATGTCTTCGGTATTTACCGCCGATGCAGAGGTTATTGCTCAGAGTGCAGATTACCTGAGGGGATTTTCTCCAGATTGCATTCTGACTTGCGTTTTGTTTAGTTGTATCGGATATTTTAATGGCTGTGGCAACAGCATTCCCGTTATGGTGCAGGGAATCACTTCGGCATTGTGCATTCGTATTCCGGTGGCTCTTTTTATGTCAAAATTGCCGGGCACATCCTTGTTTTTGGTTGGTTTGTCCACACCGATTACTACTGTGTATGGAATTATGTTTTTCGGCATTTGCTTTTTGTGGTTAAAAAAGAAACGTCAAGTTGTCAAAACTATGAAATAGGGTTTATATCAGGAAAGTCTTTGGAGAAATCTAAAGGCTTTTTTTGGCATTTCATGCAGACAATGTGGCAACATATGTCAGCATATCTTGATTATCCTTATCCTCTATGTTATCTTCAACAAAGAAAGAGGTGATAGTTTGAAAATATCAATAAATATCGATGAAGATGTGAAAGACACGGAAATATCCATTTCTTGTAATCGGTTGACACCTAAGATAGAGAAAATACTGGCGACATTGCGGATTTTAGACAGGCAATTAATGGCCGTAAAAGGCGATGAGACATATCTACTGGATGTTTCTAAAATAATATATATTGAGTCAGTGGACAGAAAAACCTTTGTATATACCAGCGATGATTATTATGAATCTAAACTGAAACTGTATGAATTGGAAGAACAGCTTTGTGAGTGCGGTTTCTTTCGGGCAAGCAAATCATGCGTTGTACAGTTAAAGTATATCAGGTCTTTAAAAGCGGATATTGACAGGAAAATCAGACTCACTTTAGAAAATGGAGAGCAGATCATGGTTTCCAGACAATATGCGGAAGAATTAAAAAGAAAGTTAGGAGTGAAATAGATGGAAGAAAGAAAAACAGTATTTGATTATTTAGGACAGATTTTTATGATTTATGGAATTACAATAACAGTGTTAAATATATTTTGTCTGCTATTCGGGGAAAGTGCAAAAGAACTTTCCACAATGTTTTCCTTAGGAAGTAATGGATTAAGAGTTTCCACCATGGCGCAGTTTTTTGGGGTATCGGTAATTGTTGTTGTGTTGAGATTTGTGTTTTTTACAGATGTGGTGATTAAAAATATGTCAATGGCAGTAAGAACAATATGTATGGTAATTCTCGTGCTGCTGACCATTAGTATTTTCATTTTAATTTTTGACTGGTTCCCTGTTCATATGTGGCAGCCTTGGGCAATGTTTTTCTTGTGTTTTGGCATTTGTTTTATTATAAGTATGGCGGTGACAGTTGTGAAAGAAAAAGCGGAAAACCGAAAGATGGAAGAGGCTTTAAAAAGGATTAAGCAGGAGGGAAAATAGATGGAATATTCAATGAAATTGACAAATATAGGACATGAGTATAACGACAAAAAGGTGTTGGATGGAATTCATCTGCAAATCGGTACCGGAGAAATCTTTGGGCTGTTAGGGCCATCGGGAGCCGGCAAAACTACTCTGATTAAAATTTTAACAGGTCAGATAAAACAGTCGCAAGGTGATGCGGTGATATTGGGGAAGGATACAAGGAAACTAGGTGGCAGCGATTACAAAAAAGTAGGAATTATGATGGATGATTGCGGGGTGTATGAAAGGCTTTCCTGTTATGATAATTTAAAACTGTTTGCCAGAATATATGGCATTAAAAATGAGAAAATCAATGAAGCTTTAAGTAATGTAGGACTTTGGGAGGCGCGGAAAACTTTGGCGTTAAATCTGTCAAAAGGAATGAAAAACCGGCTGGTACTGGCAAGAGTACTTATGATAAATCCGTCCATCTTATTTTTAGATGAGCCGACGAGTGGACTTGATCCGGCAACTACCAATGAAATTCACAAATTAATATGGAAAGAAAAGGATAAGGGAACCACTATATTTTTAACAACCCACAATATGGTGGAAGCGGAAAAATTGTGTGACCATATAGCATTGCTGAATGAGGGCAACATTGTGGAATATGGAAGTCCTGTGGAAATATGCAGAAAATATAACCATCAGAAAAAGATTAAAATACATTTATATGATGGTAAAAATATAGAGTTGTCTAATGATAAATCGGCAGCGGATATAGTAGAAACGTATTTAGAGCATGAAATGATTGAAACCATTCATTCTACAGAGCCGAATTTAGAAACAGTTTTTATGGAATTGACAGGAAGGGGATTGGAATAAGAGATGGTTAATATAGCAGCAATATTTCAAAAACAAATAAAAGATACATTTAAGAATAAAACAATTTTAATTCAGTTTATTTTGTTTCCAATTTTGACTTTTGTTATGGAAAATGCAGTAAGTATAGATAATATGCCTCCTCATTTTTTTGCTAATTTGTTTGCAGTTATGTACGTCGGAATGGCACCTCTTACCTGTATGGCAGCCGTGATTTCTGAGGAAAAAGAAAAAAATACATTGAGGATATTGTTAATGTCAAATGTAAAACCAGTAGAGTATCTGGTGGGAATTGGAGGGTGTATATGGCTCATTTGTATGTTGGGTTCCTGTGTGTGTGGCATCTGCGGAGGATATAGGGGAAAGGCATTGGGAATTTTTGAACTTATTATGGCAGTGGGAACGCTGGTATCAATGATACTCGGGGCAGCTATTGGTACCTGGAGTAAAAATCAGATGACAGCAACATCCATTACGGTACCTGTTATGATGATTTTCTCATTTCTTCCTATGTTGTCCATGTTTAACACAAACATTGAAAAGATAGCCCGGATTACCTATACAGGGCAGATGAATCTTTTCATCAATTCTGTGGAAGGTATTGAAGTGAGGATGGAGAACGTGATAATAAGTGTTTTGAACATGGCAGTAGCCACTATCTTTTTTGCCTATGCGTATAAAAGGAGAGGATTGGAGTAGAAATTGGTGTGTCCGAAAGGGTTCGAAAGGGACAGTAAAATAAAATTGTAATTTAATACTAAATCCGCTATACTAATGATAGATTATGGTATAGCGGATTTTTATGTGAGCATGGGAGGCGTGAAATCATTATGGCAAAAACAATAGGAATCGGAATACAGAGTTTTGATAAAATTATAGAAGGAAACTATTTTTATATAGATAAAACACCCTTTATAAAAGAATGGTGGGAAAGTGGAGATGATGTGACTCTAATTACCCGTCCCCGCCGTTTTGGAAAAACCTTAAATATAAGCATGGTGGAGCAGTTCTTTTCTGTGGAATATAAGGACAGAGGAGATTTGTTCCAAGGGCTGGAAATATGGAAAGAAGAAAAGTACCGTGAACTACAGGGAACTTATCCGGTGATCAGCTTGTCATTTGCCAACATTAAAGAGCCAAGTTATGAGATGACAGAATATCGAATTCGCCAGCTGTTAATGAAACAATATGAAAAGGCTTCCTATTTATTGGAAAGTAATGTATTGTCAAATGCAGACAGGGCATATTTTGAAAGAATGCTTTCTAATATGGATCGGGTAGATGCCCCAATGGCATTGCATCAGTTATCAGATTATCTGCAGCGTTATTATGGAAAAAAAGTAATTATTCTTTTAGATGAATATGACACTCCAATGCAGGAAGCATATGTTCAGGGATTTTGGGATGAACTGGTTGGGTTTACCCGCAGTCTGTTTAATTCCACCTTTAAAACGAATCCGTATATGGCAAGGGGGATTATGACAGGAATTACCAGAGTCAGCAAAGAGTCCATATTTTCAGATTTGAATAATTTAAAAGTAGTGACCACAACGTCAAATGAATATTCAACAGCCTTTGGCTTTACGGAAGAAGAAGTATTTGCTTCAATGGAAGAAAGAGGGCTTGGGACAGAAAAAGAAGAAGTGAAACAATGGTATGATGGTTTTGCTTTTGGAAACCAAAAAGATATATACAATCCATGGTCTATTTTAAATTTTCTGGACACTGGGGTGATTTCTACGTACTGGGCGAATACCAGCAGCAATAGTCTGGTGGGAAAACTTTTAAGAGAAGGAAACGAGGGGGTAAAAAACAGCTTTGAAGATCTGCTTAAGGGGGAAACCATACGCTGCCCCATTGATGAACAGATTGTATATAATCAGTTGGATGACAACGAAGATGCTATTTTTAGTCTGCTTCTTGCCAGCGGTTATTTAAAAGTACTGCGATTTGAGGAAAAGAGAGTGGCTGGAAAGGAAGTGCTATATGATTTACAACTCACCAACGGAGAGGTAAAGGATATGTTTTATGGCATGGTGCGGGGCTGGTTTAGCAGGGCGAAAACACAGTATAATGGATTTGTGAAAGCATTGCTTCGGGGAGATAAAAAAGAAATGAACGCTTATATGAACCGTGTGGCATTACAGACCTTCAGCTATTTTGACACTGGAAAGAATCCCTCTTACGAGGAACCGGAACGTTTCTATCATGGTTTTGTTCTTGGGATGATTGTGTATTTAAGGGAGAAATATATTATTACATCTAACCGGGAGAGTGGTTTTGGCAGATATGATGTGATGTTAGAGCCCAGAAACAAAGAAGATAAGGCAATTATTCTGGAATTTAAAGTACATGATTCGGAAGATGAAAGCACATTAAAAGACACCGTAGTTGCAGCCCTTGCCCAAATAGAAGAAAAGCAGTATGAAGCCGATTTAATTGCCAAAGGAATCCCAAAGGATAATATCTACAAGTACGGCTTTGCCTTTGAAGGAAAGAACGTGCTGATAGGATGAGTTTATATCAATGCCATAATTGTTGGAAAATATCATGAAAAAGGAGAAGGGTGATATCACACAAATAGAAAGATGAAAAAAGAAAAAAATAGAAACTCGTTTTCAGGCTCCCTTGGCTTTGTGCTTGCAGCGGCAGGAAGTGCAGTAGGTTTAGGGAATATTTGGAGATTTCCCTATTTAGCAGCAAAAGACGGTGGAGGACTTTTCCTGGTAATATACCTGGTATTGGCACTTACCTTCGGTTTTACCTTGCTCACCACGGAAATTGCTATAGGAAGAAGAACCAAGCAAAGTCCATTGACGGCATATAGTAAGCTGAAGCCAAAATGGGGATTTTTAGGAGTGCTTGCCTGTCTGGTTCCGGTGATTATTATGCCATATTATTGTGTTATCGGCGGTTGGGTTTTGAAGTATTTTATCGCATACCTGACAGGTGATGGAAGCAACGCAGCCACAGATGGGTATTTTACTGAATACATTACCGCAGAAGTGCAGCCCGTTTTGCTGATGGCAATTTTCTTGTTTGTAGTAGCCTTTATTATATTCCGGGGAGTAAATAAGGGAATTGAGTCTTTCTCAAAAGTACTTATGCCCATATTGTTACTATTGGTGATAGGAATTTCTATTTTCTCAATGACCATTGATTATACCGATGCTTCCGGAGTGACCAGAACAGGACTGGAAGGGTTTAAGATTTATGTAATTCCAGATTTGGATGGATTGACGGTAAAGGGATTCTTTACTGTATTAGTGGATGCCATGGGACAGCTGTTTTTTAGTCTTAGCGTTGCTATGGGAATTATGATTGCATATGGTTCCTATGTTAAGGATGATGCCAATCTTGGCAAATCCATCAACCAGATTGAAATATTTGATACGGTAGTTGCTTTCCTGGCAGGAGTTATGATTATTCTGGCGGTATACACATTTATGGGAAGAGAAGGTATGGCTGCATCAGGACCAAGTTTAATGTTTGTATCTTTGCCTAAGGTTTTTGATTCTATGGGAAAAGCCGGGAATGTTGTAGGCTGCCTGTTTTTTGCCATGGTATTATTTGCAGCTCTTACCAGCGCGGTTTCAGTCATGGAGGCGGTAGTGTCCAGTATTATGGATAAATTTCATATTTCCAGAATAAAAGCGGCTGCCATTGAAACAGTGATTGCTTTGACCGGGGGGATTTTAGTATGCCTTGGCTATAACAAGTTATATTTTGATATTACTTTGCCGAATGGTTCCCATGCACAGATTTTAGACATTATGGATTATATTAGCAATAATTGTCTGATGCCATTGGTGGCAATCGGAACCTGTATTGTAATTGGATGGATTGTAAAACCAGATGTGGTTATTGAAGAAGTGGAAAAGACCGGCTGTAAGTTTGGAAGAAAGAAGCTGTATATTGTAATGATTCGTTATATTGCACCGATTCTGCTGCTGATTTTATTGTTGAAATCATTGGGGATTTTGACAGTTATATAGATGATAAAATTTTAACAAAAAAGATATCGCTTTATTTTCATGAAAGCGATATCTTTTTTTAGAACTCCTATTTATTTTCAATCATTCTAATCTTTACCATTTCATTAGAAATATTCAGAGCATGGTCGCCAATACGCTCAAAATCAGTCAGCATTTCGGAAAACAAAATACTTCCCTCATCGGAGCATGAGCCTTGCTGTATTCGGGCAAACATATTGTTGCGGTAGGAAACCGTAATATCATCTATCTTTTGTTCCATACAGGCTATTTTTTCATGCCAGTCGATAACATCTGTATGTTCTTTAAATAATTGTTCCAGCAGTCGGTCGCACATTTGCTGAAGCTCTGTTATTTCAGAAACGGCATTTTCAGAGAAACGTATCTTTTTCTCTTTAATCATACTGGAATATTCTGCAATATTTACGGCATGATCGCTGATTCGCTCAATATTACTTGTTATTGTGAAAAAAGAATTAAACATCTGGCTTCCATTTGTGGTATTGTCATAGGTCATTGCAGTTGTTATGTATTTTGATATTTCTTTATTTAAGTAATCCACATAGTCTTCACGGTCTTCGATTTCCTTTACAACGGTTTCATTTCTTGCAATAAAAGTATCAAATGCATAATGTACATTTTCTTTTGCCATTTCAAGCATGTGCAACACTTCTTTTTTGATGCTTTCTATATATACAACAGAGGTTCCAAGTTTTTCCGGGTTAATATGTCTAATGTCTAATAAGTAGCTGGCTTTTAACGGAGTCATTGCTTCCGGACCATCTTTTAATAAAATTACTGCCAGTTTTGTAAGACATACACCAAAAGGTATTAAAAGAATCGTGGTAACCACATTAAATAAGGTATGCAGATTGGCAATCTGTGCAGGAACATTTTCCGGAGTCTGTCCCTGAATCAGAGATATTAATGGTGTGGTAAGACATAATATAGTAAATAATATGGTACCAATTACATTGAACATAATGTGGATTAATGTGGCTCGCTTTGCATTTTTACTAGCTCCAATGGAGGCTAAAAGAGCAGTAATGCAGGTTCCTATATTTTGACCGAAAAGGATAAATGCTGCACTGTTTAGTTCAATTACGCCACTGCCTGCTAATGCCTGTAAAATTCCAACAGAAGCAGAAGAAGACTGGATGAGTGCTGTAAAAACAGTACCTGCCAATATACCCAGCAAAGGATTTTCAAATTTGGTCAGTAATCCTACAAATTCACTTGAATGTCCCAACGGTTTCATGGCGTTGCTCATCATATCCATACCGATAAATAAGATGCCTAGTCCGGCAAGAATTTCACCGAGATGGTTGATTTTTTCATTCTTAAAAAATACTACAGCGGCAACACCTAAAAAAGCTACAAATGGAGCAATGATTCCCACATCCAAAGCGATGAGCTGACCGGTTATGGTAGTGCCTATATTTGCCCCCATAATAATCCATACAGCTTGCCTTAGTGTCATCATTCCAGAGTTGACAAATCCAACCACCATAACCGTAGTGGCAGAAGATGACTGAATGATTGCGGTAATAAAAGCACCGGTTAATACACCTACAAAACGATTGGTGGTCAGCTTTTCCAGAATAAGTTTCATTTTGTTGCCTGCGGCTGATTCCAAGCCTAAACTCATCATTTGCATCCCATATAGAAACAGCGCCAATCCACCAAGTAACCCCATCAAATGTGTGATGGTCATGTTAATCAATCCTTTCCACTTTTATTATGTTTGTATTTCCTGTTTTTCCGTTTAACAATCCACCGGTAAGTACCACATTGTCGTCCGTTGATAAATGAAAAACATTTTTTGATATTTTCATTGCATTCTGGAACATATCTTCCATGGAATCAAATTTTTTGCATAATACCGGAGTTACGCCCCAGCTGAGATTTAATTTTCTCCAGACTTTTTCCGAGGTTGTCATTCCGATAATATCTACCGGACAGGCAAAACGGCTGACCATTCTTGCCGTACGCCCACTGAGAGAGTTTACAACAATACATTTTGCTTTTACATCAATTGCCATGGAGCAGGCAGAGTGTGAGATTGCATCCAGATTACTGGATATCTCAAACTCTTCGCTTTTAAAGCGTTTATTATAGTCTATTCTCTGTTCTGTATATTCTAACGTTTCCACCATATATTGAACAGATTTTGCAGGAAACTTTCCGGCGGCGGTTTCGCCGGAAAGCATAACTGCGGAGGTTCCATCATATACTGCATTGGCAATATCGGACAGCTCAGCTCTGGTAGGTCTTGGGTTATGAATCATGGATTCTAACATTTCCGTTGCAGTGATTACATGGGTTCCTAACATTCTACACTTGTTAATCAGGTATTTCTGGGTAGAAGGAACTTCCATAGCCGGAATCTCTACTCCCAGGTCACCTCTTGCAATCATGATACCATCTGCTATTTCACAGATTTCTTCAATATGTTCCACTCCGGAGCGGTTTTCAATCTTGGCAATGATGTCAATATTTTTTCCACCATTCATGTCAAGGAATTCTCTTAGGCTTTGAACATCATCTTTTGTCGACACAAAGGAGGCAGCCACAAAATCAACATCGTTTTCAATTCCAAATAGCAGGTCTTTCTTATCCTGTTCACTTAAAAAGCTGTGATTCATTACTTTATTTGGAAAATTCATACTTTTTCTGTCGGATAATTCACCTCCTACTACAACTTCACAGATGGCATCCGTTTCTTCTAATTTAACTACCTGACAGACAATGAGGCCGTTATTTACCAAAATCAAATCACCAATATTAAGATTTTCAATCAAGTGGTCATAATTTACAGAAACATGTTGCTGATTTCCAATGACATCATCTGTTGTAAAGGTGAAGGTATCGCCCTCAGAAAGTGTAATTTTACCGTTTTCAAAAGTTTTAATGCGGTATTCTGGTCCTTTTGTATCCAGCATGATTGCGATTGGCATTTTTAGTTCTGCACGGACTTTTTTCACAAGCTCCATCTTTTTCTTATGCTCTTCATGGGTTCCGTGGGAAAAATTCAATCTGGCAACATTCATTCCTGCGATGCACATATCTTTTAATACGGTTTCGTTTTCGCATGCCGGTCCTATGGTACATATTACTTTTGTTTTTCTCATGTTCATTACTCCTTGTCTTCTTTAGAATGTTCATTTTTATCTGCGCCGGAGCCTCCATTTTCAAGCCACCAACCGAAAACGGCTGCTGCTACGGCAAAAATAGTCAGTATTCCTACAAAAATATTTTGAAACATAATATCCTCCTAAAAAAACGTACTGAAACCAGCATATTTAATGATTTAAATATGCTGGTAATATTCTTATATAATTTTATTATGGGTACACAAAGAAACCTATGCTGCCATAGGCTGAACTAAAGAGGATATTTATTTTTTACCATCCTTATTATGAATATAATTTACCAGAACAGTCTGACTGTACAATTCCCGGAACTGTACTATATGAGCTGTCAAAAAGAAATTAGAAAATATATGTAAAATACAATCTATATGCATATAATCTAAAACTAATCTGATAGCAACTCTTTGCGTGGATTTATTCGCAAATTGCTGTACAAAAGATAAAGAACGAACACCCAGCATCTCACTGGTACATGCTGTGGTTTCGCTTAAGGTAGTATTATATGCATCGATAGTAGCTTCGGAATGGCTTATGGTTGTGTAACCAAAGAAAGAATCTTCTAGAATATTTTCACAGAACATTCCTGAAAAAAGCATAAGCGCGATTAAGAAGTAACTTATTACTTTTTTGTATTTGATTTGCACAACGTTCACCTCCCTTTTGGTAAAATATAACATAGGTTTGGGGGAATGTCTACTAAAATGTTTGTAGGGAGGGGTGCATAGTATACCGGTGCAGGAGGGAGGCGGTAAACTAGAGGTCAATGTTTTTCTTAAAAGATTAGTATGTATCTAAGGGGAGAGAAGATTAATATAAAAAAACAATTTTGCGGATTATACATATGAAATTATCAAGAAATATTCATGTAATTTATGGTAAAAGAAATCTGCCAGAACGTGTATTTTCTATACTCATAGCAAATGATAGAAAAATAAGATATAAGGAAAAGAATTATTAGCAACAATCGATTTTAACATAGAAGTCAATGAAATCTTTGTAAGAGATATTTGATGGATACTGGCATGAAGTAGCAGCAAATGGTATGTGCGATGGTAAAATGAATTTAATGCAAAGTAGAAAGAAAATATTCTTTTTACAATACAGGATAAAAATGTTGACAAAAGACACAAAAATATAATAGAATTAGAGAGGTACATAAATTGTATGAAGATAATATTAAAAAATAAGGTTTTATAAGATTAAAAAAATAGAAGCGGTAAAGTTTCAATTGTGATAAAAGAAGATAATTATATTTTGAATATATATTAGAAAGAAGGAGTTGAGACTACGAGAAAAATGCGAAAGAGTTAAAGAAATAAAGTGACTGAAGGGAATAAGTGTAGTAAAAAAACATGATAAAGTAAAGTTATGAAGTCTGATAAAATTAATGATGGATAATTCCTAATTATTGGATAAATCATGAAATAATCTACTGAAAGTTTAGGAGGTTGCAATGGAAAAAACATGCTTTGTTATTATGGGATATGGGGTGAAAAATAATCTTAACCTTGATTTAACTTATGAGAAAATTATCAAACCATGTATAATTGATAATAAATTAATCCCGTTCCCTCTTTATGATGAAGGTTCATATAATGCATATAGGTGCGATGAAATATCAGGTACAACATCTATCGATTATAAATTTGTAACTTGTCTTAATGGAGCTGATATTGTAATTGCAGATATAAGTACTATGAATGTAAATGCCATATATGAACTAGGGGCAAGACATGCGTTAAAACCAAGATCAACAATATTATTATGTGCAAAAGATAAGGAGAAGGAATTCAAATTTTTTGATATTACATATGTTCCCATAGTTTTTTATGAGCACAGTGGAACGCATTTGAAAGCGGATGTCATTTCTGATACAACAAAACGATTAAATAAACTGCTCGATTTTGCAATTAATGCATCAACAGAAGTTCCAGATAATCCTATATATCGTGCATTGAATGAAAAAAATGTTTATGATAATAAACATAGTACCAAAGATAGTATATACCAATTATATCAAAAAGGACGCATAGAACTAGATAATAACGAATTTAACGAAGCTCTAAATACATTAAATGAGTTATATTCGAATGACCCATCTGAAGAAAATTTACTCCTTTTGGTGTTGGCAAAATATAAAATTGCAGAAAAAAATAATAGTTGTAAAGGTCTAATAGAATGCATCAATTTCATTAAAGAAAATATAGATATTAATAATTCTACGTCAGAATATCTATATGGTCGATTAGCAGCTATCTGCCTGCGTGTATACAATATATCTAATGAAGCTCAGTATTATTATGCAGCGTTGGATTTTTATAGACGTGGTGCTAATTTTTGCAGAAAAAATTTGTATTGCCCTAGAAATTATTGTGCATTGTTATTAAGAATATATGAAATAACTGATGATAAGAATATCATCGCAGAATACTATTATACAGCAAAGCACTTTGCTAAATTGTATTTAAACATAACTGTCGATGTGAAAGATGCAGGGACATATGATGAACGTATTTACTATACCTATAATGTTAGCGACTTAAGAGCAATTATTGCAGATAAATATGAGAATTATGAAAAAATGGTTGGGCGTATTGAAAATGATCCTGATATTAGCAAACGACAAAAAGTAACGATA
Organism: Lachnospiraceae bacterium; assembly: GCA_045126515.1. Classification (GTDB taxonomy): domain Bacteria; phylum Bacillota; class Clostridia; order Lachnospirales; family Lachnospiraceae; genus RUG11237. The sequence continues at coordinate 224 of JBGVOM010000107.1, read as the reverse complement.
CTTGAAGGTATTAGAAAACTCAAAGAAAGTATAGAGAATATGAACCTATATATGGAAAAAAAGGTATGAGGTTTATCCTCATACCTCAGACTGTAGACAAAGTCCGCGACATTCGTCGCGGGCTTTTCTCGTAAAAAGAGCTAAAAAGTAAGTATTTACAAGACTTTGAGGCTCTTTTTTGGTATAATAGATGTATCAAAGTTAAAGGTGGTACATGTTTATGA
>JBGVOM010000106.1:0-29391 GCA_045126515.1 Lachnospiraceae bacterium | reverse complement strand
TTTTGGGTATAATCTTTTTGTAATTTAATAGGTAGTAGCATACTTATATTTTACACCAACTGCCGAATTCTTTCGAGGTTTGGCAGTTATTTTTTTGCACTGAAAAGGAGCTGCACACTAATTACTTAGTGCGACAGCCCCATTCGTGTAGTAATGATGCAATCCAAAATGGCAAAAATGTGCAAAAATGTGAAAATGAAAGATAACTGCTTGTTTCAAACAGTTCAAACAAAACACCAGTCAAAGTCAAAATGAAAATTCGAGATTTCGAAGTAATAATTTAAAAAATGATTGAAAACACAGCCGATTTATGGTACAATGGACACAATTGGGTGTGTTATGCCCTGCCGGCATAAATGCCATCGAATAGATGATGTATAAATGTTGATTGAGAAACGAAGAGGTAAAGGTATATGTCAGTATCGTATAACGGATTGTGGAAATTGTTAATTGACAAAAATATGAAGAAAGTAGACCTAATTAATAATCTTGGCATAAGCAGTAGTACAGTAGCCAAGATGACAAAAGGTGAAACCGTGTCCATGAATATCTTGGAGAAAATTTGTGATGAAATGGATTGCGACTTTGGTGACATCATCCATTATGAAAAAAACAAGGTTGGTGAGAAATAATGGAATATAGTGCAGGAATGGTATCACAGGTTTTTGCTTTTGTAGAGACAAAGAAAACCGCTGAGCTTATGGCAGCAGGGATGTCAAAAGATGAAATCAGGGACAAGGTTATGTCGGAGAATCTCTTTCAGCTTAAAAATGAGACGAGATTGAGACGGACTTTCAACTATGTGTATAAGAGATTAGAATCCCTTCCGGAAGGAGCGGTTCAGCTTCTGGTTAAAGTTGATAATGACAATGCAAAGCTGCTGACTCTTATTGGCATCATGAATACAGATAAATTGTTTTTTGAGTTTGTGTATGAGGTGTATCGTGGAAAAATCATTTTGGGTGAGAAAACCATAGAAGACAGAGATATGAATGTCTTTTTTGATGATAAGGTAGCACAAAGTGATGAAGTGTCAAGCTGGACGGAATCTGCGGTTACAAAGCTGAAAAGATGTTATCTTAAAAATCTGGCAGATGCCGGATTATTAGAATCAACCAAGACAAGAGAAATTAAGCATGCACTTGTGAATTACAGAATAGAAGAACTGCTGGCTAACAATGGAATGAGTGCATATATTAGTGCGATAAAAGGAGTCTGATGTATGGCGGTGCTAAGTTTAGATGAGAGATTAAATCAGATAGAAGCGAAGATATCGGAAAAATCTTTTAGAGAGAATAAAGGTTTGGGAAATGAGGTTGGATATTACATATTCGACTATAATCCGAGAGAAGAAATCAATGTCAGAAACCATATTCAGTATCTGAAAGATAGAATTAATAATGGAAATAAAGATTTTAAGATTATGGAGTTTGACTTGTTTCATCTGATGATTGAGGTACTTGAAGAGGAAGGCTATCTGGATGCATTTTTCGATTTGGAAAAGGAAAATGGATTTTTTGAGATGGCAGATAATCTGGTGGAAACATTGGGACTGGATGAGACCAACGAACTGAATTTAATTATTTCCAAGATATTGGAGAATGATTTGACGGATTCGGTGGTATTCCTTACCGGAGTCGGTAAATGTCATCCGATTATTGCAAGTCATAACATTTTAAATAACTTACATCAGGTATTAGATACCGTTCCTGTAGTTTTGTTTTATCCGGGAGAATACAGTGGACAGGATCTGAAACTATTTGGAACAATGGACTCACATAATTATTACAGAGCTTTTAGGTTGGTATAGTTACGGAGGAATAGGATATGCAGATAAAAAATATGTTTGAAAAGCAGATTGACCGTGATATCAAAGGCGTAATCAAAGTAGGTCAGTCCGATGAAGAGAATATTTATCAGGAATTAGATGAGTATGTGGTAACAAAGGAGCTGCTGAAGCACTTCAGAGATTTCTTTGAAAACTATGAAAAAGGAATTGGTGGATATACAGATAAGATGGGTGTCTGGATTTCCGGCTTCTTTGGAAGTGGTAAATCTCACTTCTTAAAAATTCTGTCTTATATTTTGCAAAATAGTGAAGTTGAGGGAAAGAGGGCAATTGAGTATTTCACGGATGGAAAGAAAATAGAAGATCCTTTCTTAATTGCCAAAATGACGAAAGCCGGAACAATTTCCTCTGATGTGATGCTTTTTAATATTGATTCCAAAGGTTCTGCAAAGGTGGGTTCTGGCAAAGAAGCCATTGTAGAAGTATTTATGAAAGTATTTAATGAGATGCAGGGATATTGCGGCTCCATACCTTATCTTGCAGAGTTTGAGAGACAGCTTGACAATGAGGGCAAGTTTGAGGAGTTCAAGGAAAGATTTGAAGCGATTGCAGGGGCGCAATGGGAGAAGAAGAGACAGGCATTTGCAGTGATTCAGGATAAAATCGTAAAGACAATCGTAGATATGGAATTTATGAGTGAGGAAGCAGCCAGAAACTGGTGTAAGAATGCCAAAGGAAGCTATGACTTAAGCATTGAGAAGTTTGTATCGTTGGTACAGGAGTATTGTGCGAAGAAGGGTCCGAACCATCATGTTGTATTTCTTGTAGATGAGATTGGTCAGTATATCGCAGATGATACACAGCTGATGCTTAATTTGCAGACCATTGTTGAAGATTTAGGTACTGCCTGTAAAGGCAAGGCATGGGTAATTGTCACCAGTCAGGAAGACATTGACTCAATTACTAAGACAAAAGGAAATGACTTCTCAAAGATTCAGGGACGTTTCGATACAAGACTCTCCCTGTCAGCTTCCAATGTGGATGAAGTTATTCGTGAGCGTGTGCTTAAAAAGAATGAAACAGCAAAGCAGACGTTGAAATTATTGTATGAGCAGAAAGAATCTATTATCAAGAATTTGATTACGTTCACCGCTGATACAGCAGATAAGAAGCTATATACGGATAAGACAGATTTTGCCGACTGTTATCCGTTTATTCCATATCAGTTTAATTTGCTGGGACAGGTGCTGACAGCAGTTAGAACCCATGGAGCAAGTGGAAAGCACTTGTCTGACCAGTCCCGCTCCATGCTGGCATTGTTCCAGGAATCAGCGATTAGAGTAATGGGCAGAGAAGATGGAGTATTAGTACCTTTCAGTTACTTCTATGATCCATTACATAAATTCATTGATCATCAGCACAGTCAGGTGATTTCAGATGCTGAGAATAACAGCCGTTTGGATGAGTTCGATGTTGAACTCTTAAAAGTGCTGTTTATGATTAAGTATGTAAAGGAAATCAAGGCGAATGTAGATAACTTGACAACCCTTATGATTTCTAACATTGATGATGACAGGATTGAAGTTCGAGGGAAGATAGAGGAATCCTTAAAGAAACTTATTAAGGAGACTCTGGTACAGAAAAACGGTGAGATTTATATCTTCCTAACCAATGAAGAGCAGGAAATCAATAATGCCATCAATAATGAGTCTGTAGAAATGGGTGAGATTATCGGTGAAGCATCCACAGTAATCTTTGAAGAAATTTTTACAGAGAAGAAATACAGATACAGTAACAGATATTTGTTCCCGTTCAATCAGAAAGTAGATGACAGATTCTTCAAAGGAAATCAGTCAAACGATATCGGAGTAACTGTAATCACACCTTACGGTGGAGATTATCCGGACTCCGCCCTTCGTATGCTCTCGGCACAGGAGAGCACTGTGATTGTGAAACTGCCAAATGATAGTACATTCCTTGATGAGATAACAGAATCTATCAAAATCTATAAGTTCCTGAATAAGAATGCATCCGGGGCACGAGGAAGCTTTGACAGTATCCGTCGTGCAAAAGAGGATGAGCGTATTGAAAAGAAGGACCGTATCAGAATCTTTATCGAGGATGCACTGAAGAACGCAGATATTTATGTAAATGGTGATAAAGCAACTATTTCAGCGAAAGAACCGGCAACCAGAATCAATGAGGCTCTCGGTAAGCTGGTGGCGATGAAATATAATAAGCTGACCTATATGGAGACAGCTCCTGAACTTTCGGACATATCGGCAGTATTTAACGATAATAATGGTCAGATGTCGTTCCTTGGAACAAGTGATACCACGCCGAATAAGCTGGCACTGGAGGAAGTTATTCAGGTAATCGGACTCAATAATTCCAGACATATGAAGACTTCCTTGAAATCATTGCAGGATAAATTCGGTGCGGCTCCTTATGGCTTTGATCCAAAAGATGTACAGTGGCTGGTTGCCATGCTGTTTAAGTTAGGAAGAGTCTCTTTGACCTATAACAGTCAGGCACTGTCATTGCTTACAAATAGCAAGGATGAACTTGTAAGATACATTACCAAGAGAGAATTTGTTGAAAAACTTCTTATTGATATCAGAGAAAGGGCAACAGACGGACAGATTCGCTCTGCCAAAGAAGTTATCAAGGATTATTTTGGATTTACGGTATCCAGTGATGACGATGATGTGATTATGAAGAACTTCCAGAGTAAGGCAAAGGACAAGCTGAATGCTTATAACGATATCATGGTGGAATACCGTGTCAATGATAAGCTGCCTTGCAAGTCACTTATGGAAAAAGCAAAGCAGACATTAGAAGCAATGATATCTATCAAAGAACCGGCAGAGTTTTTCAAGACAGTTGATAAGAAGAGGGATGATTTACTGGATGATGCGGAAGATACAGCTCCTGTATTTGACTTCTTTAAGGGAGAACAGAAACCTATTTTCGAGAAAGCATTAAAGTATATTCAAATGTTCGAAGACAGTAAAACATATGTCAGAGAGCAGGATATTACGGATAACGTTGCACAGATGGAAGCAATCGTAAGAGCTAAGAGTCCTTTTAGCCAGATTCAAAAACTGCCGGAAATGTGTGAGAAGTTTGTAAAACAGTATGGTGCATTACTGGATAAAGAAGCGAAAGCAATGGAACCGGTAGTTGCAGATGATTACAAGAAAGTCATGGATACCTTGGAAACAAAGGAATTTGCAGATGTATTCAGAAGTAAGTTTGCGACTCGATTCGAGGAACTAAAGAAGAAATTAGATACATCTCATGAGATTGCGGCAGTTAAGAATATCCGATTAGAGAGTGATACGTTAAAGCTTCGTTGTTTAGATGAAATAGCAGATTATGAAATGGCACATCAGCCGACACCACCAGTGACTCCGGTAGAGCCACCGCAGGGCAAAGACGGGGGAGAAGTTCCACCACAGGTGCAACCGGTAGCTACGAAAGTAAAGAAGAGAAAGAATGTTTCTATCAGCAATGTAGCAGGAGCTAGAACATATTCGATTGAAAATGAACAGGATATTGATAATTTCCTTGCGGAAATGAAACAGAAGCTGATGAAGGAACTTGAGCAGGATACCATTATTACATTGAGCTAATAAGCTTAGTTGGAGGATATAGCACATGAACAAGAATGCGATAAAGAAATTTGCCATAGATGCAAGAAAGAAACTGATTGCATCCGTTACAGATAAGGCAGGAATGCTTGGAATTACACCGGATAATTGCAGTGAAGCAATTACAAAAGGTGCAGATTTTGAAGTATATAGGACTGCGGCAGGAACAGAAGTCACCTTAAATAGAAAACAATGTGAGCAGAGAAGAAAACTGGTAGATCAGATTCGTTTCCGTGGATTCGACGCAGTGATTGAGGAAGTAGCATACACTTGGTTTAACCGTATCTGTGCCATCCGTTTTATGGAAGTAAATGATTATATGTATCCTGTCAGAGTTCGTGTGCTTTCATCTGAAAAAGAAGGAAAAATTGAGCCTGATGTAGTAACGATGGCTCCGGATATTGATTGGAATTTTACGGATAGAGAGAGAGAAGAAATTATTGATGCCAAGATGAATGGTGAACAAGATAAATTATATAGAAGCCTATTCCTTAAACAGTGTAATTTACTACATGATGTATTACCTGGATTGTTCGAGGGAACGGAAGATTATATGGAACCATTACTCGCAATTTCATATACAGATAAAGATGGGGTGATATATCATCTTGTACATGACATAGATGAGGCAGATTTTAATGTCGAAAGGGAAGGTCAAGTAGAAATAATTGGTTGGCTTTACCAATACTATATTTCTCAAAAACATGATGAAATTATAAATATTTACAAGGGTACAATAAAAAAGGAAGACATACCAGCAGCAACTCAATTATTTACAACCGATTGGGTAGTTCGCTATATGGTAGATAATTCGTTGGGCAGATACTGGGTTGAGAGAAATCCTCAAAGTAAATTAGCGGAGAAACTTGACTTTTTTGTTACACCTAAAAACGGGAAGATAAATTATATTGATGAAAAAGTACTCCCAACTGACGTGACAATTTTTGACCCTTGTATGGGTAGTGGGCATATTCTTGTTTATGCATTTGATGTATTAATGGAAATATATCGAGAGTGCGGATATTCAGATAGAGATGCTGCATTGGATATAGTGCAAAATAATTTATTTGGTATGGATATTGATAAACGAGCATATCAATTAGCCTACTTTGCGGTTATGATGAAGGCTCGTAGTTATAATCGTAGAGTACTTACACAAGGAATTAGTAATAATCTTGCAGTAGCGGAAGAGAGCAATTCAATAGATAAATTTGAATGCGATGGATTAACAAATGAAAAGGTTCAAAATACTGTTGGTAACTACCTAATTAGTATATTTAGGGATTCGAAAGAAATAGGTACATTACAGACAGTAAAGAATATGGATTATAGGACATTTGAGGAGTATTTATTTAACCTTGATAACTGTTCGGAACAATTAAATATTTTCACAGCTGAATGGATGAAAAATACACTTCCGGTTATGAAGAACCTTGTAAAGCAGGCACAGATTATGTGCAAAAAATATACTGTAGTGTGTACCAATCCGCCATATATGAATAAATTGGAAGGACAGCTAAAAAAATTCGTTGTAGATAACTATAAGGAGTATTCCGGAGATTTGTTTAGCGTATTTATCTATCGTAATTTTGAATATTGCATAGATAAAGGATATTGCTCTTTTATGACACCATTTGTTTGGATGTTTTTGAAAACATATGAAGCACTAAGAAAATATATAATTAATACCAAAGAACTTACTTCATTAATTCAAATGGAATATTCTGCATTTGAAGAAGCAACCGTGCCAATTTGTTCTTTTGTATTGAAAAATGATAATTTAAACGAAACCTCATTATGCTTTAGATTATCAGAGTTTAAGGGAGGAATGGAAGTACAAAAAGAAAGAGTTCTCTATGCTATATTAAACAAAGATTGTGGATATTTTTATGAATCAGATCAGAAAAATTTTTTGCAAATTCCGGGAGCACCTATTGCATATTGGATAGGTGGGCAAGTGCTTAAAGCTTTTTCGTCCTCTCTATTAGAAGATTATGGTTATCCCAAGCAGGGATTTGCAACCGGAAATAATGATGCATTTCTAAGATTTTGGCATGAAGTGGATTTTACGAAAATTGGTTTTGATATGGCTGATAGAAAATCAGCAAGTGAATCAAACAAAAAGTGGTTTCCTTGTAATAAAGGAGGGGCTTTTAGAAGATGGTATGGAAATAACATGTATTTAGCAAACTGGGAATTTGATGGAAAGGAAATGACTGAATTTAAAGGCTCAGTTATTAGAAATCCACAATTCTATTTTAGACAAGGAATGACATGGAGTTCGTTGACAAGTGGAAAACTCTCCATGAGATATAGTCCTAAGGGATTTCTTTTTGAAAGCAAGGGTTCGGTCTGCTTTATGAAAGATGAAGATAATTTGTTGTATATATTAGGTCTGATGAATACAGAAATTGTGAGTAATATGTTATTAGTATTATCTCCAACTCTTGATTATCATGAGGGGCCTATGTCCAGAGTACCTATTATTATTGATGCTAAATATAAGAATAATGTGGAAGAGTTGGTAGAACAAAATATTAAACTGTGCAAGGAAGATTGGGATGCATTTGAGACTTCATGGGATTTTGAAGAACACCCACTAATTAAGTATTCTTTCAGTAAAATTTCAGAAGCATTTGATGCATGGACTAATGAATGTAATGTTCGCTTTAACCAATTGAAAGATAATGAAGAAAAATTGAACCAGATTTTTGTTGATATTTATGGATTGGATGGAGAAGTAAGTGTTGAGGTAGATGAGAAAGATATTACTGTCCGTAAGGCAGATTTACAAAGAGAAATAAAAGGTCTTATTTCATATGCAGTTGGTTGTATGTTTGGACGCTATTCGGTTAACAAGAAAGGGCTTTTGTATACTGAAACTGAATTGGCAAGTGGCATTTATACAAATTTTGTTATTGATGTAGATAATTGCATCCCAATTACTGATGAAGAGTACTTTCAAGATGATATAGTAGAAAAATTCTGCGATTGGCTTAAGCTAGTATATGGCGAAGAAACATTGGAAGAAAATCTCAAATATATTGCAAGTGCACTTGGAAACAAAGGCAATTCAGGACGCGAAATTATCAGAGATTATTTTGTAAATGATTTTATTAAAGACCATATAAAAATGTACCAGAAAAGACCAATTTATTGGCTCTTTGATAGTGGTAAGCAGAATGGATTTAAGGCTCTTATTTATATGCACCGATACAATTCTGATACAGTTGGAATAGTGAGGACGGATTATTTACATAAAGCACAGAAATATGTGGAAACATCTATGCAAAGTTCTCAGTATACAATTGATAATGCAGTTTCAGCAGTTGAAAAGTCTAAAGCAGCAAAAGCTGTAACGAAATATACAAAACAACTTGCGGAAATGAAGATTTATGATGAGGCAATTGCGCATGTTGCAAATCAAAGAATTGAGATTGAACTGGACTATGGCGTAAAGGTGAATTATGCCAAATTCCAAGGCATAGAAGTGGCGCAGGAAGGAAAGAAATCAATAAAAGTTGATTTGTTGGCAAAGATATAGTTGGAGATGGAGGTATTATGGTATCAAAGAAACTATTTTTGAACCCGAACAATGATGATTTTATAAATGTTTCAAAATTTTGGACTGCATTTACTAATTGGATTCAGGGAACAAATTTTGATTTTGAATTGGTAGATGAAGGCAAATGGTCATATTTTAATGGAGAAAAGAAACTTGATATTGATTGGGAAAATTTGTATAGAGAATATTACGGAAAGTCAGTTCCTTTTACCATCGCCATGTTTAATGAATCTAATTGGGAAGATATAAAAGAGTTTATTACACTTATGTATATGTGTGTTATACGAAATGATAAAAAAGATTTGTTTGAGCATAAAATAAATGAATATCTAAGGAGATTTACTGTACAATATATTTTCCTAAAAGGTGAATTTGTATCTTCAGATTACATTTTGGAGCAACCAGTCGTAAAAGCGGTATTAGATTGGATAGATTTATATCCAGACGCATCAAAAGCGTATCATTCTGCATTGAATAAAATATCAGATGGGATATATGTACGAAATGCGATTGACGATATGCGTTTGTCATTAGAGTCTTTAATAAGGTGTTTAACGGGGACATCAAAAACTTTGGAAAACCAGATAAAACCATTAGGGGTGCTATTGAAAGGGAAAGGTGTACCTCCACAGACAATAAATATGATTACAACGATGATAACTTATTACACGAAATATCAGAATGATTATGTGAAACATCACGATTCAGTAAATAAGGACGATCTGGAAATGATAGTTAATATGACTGTTAATATCATGAAATATATTAGAGAGAGGCTTGCATGAGTATTATGGATTTACAAAATATTCAAGACCAATTAAATACAGAATTTGCAAAATCTGATGTACGAATTGTATTTTGGTTTGATGATAAAGGAGAATATGAGGATGAGGTATCAGAACTGCAACTTGGCGATGTAAAGTTACATATACTGGATGGCTCTAACTGGTTTTATTCCAAGTACTTACTGAATGAGTCAGATTCAGAGAGTAAATACCTCGTATACGCTCCGTTTCCGAAGCCAAGTGATGCAGAGAATCCGTTAGCGGATATGTTTTACTATTCATTACCTTATTATACGGATCGTGTGTCGCAGATGTCTCAGGAGATGGGGATAGATAATCGTTTCAAGGAACATTTGTCACGATATGGCAATTTCTGGAAGAATAAGAATCGTATTGAAAAGTTCAAAGAATTAGGTATAGACCATTTTAATGTGGAAACCATTGATATTGGTCTGCTTGCTGTGCTTACTGATGTCAAAACTCCGAATTTCGAGGAGATTGTAAAGCAATTACTTCTGAACGATAGTGAGAAGTACATGAAAGCGATTGAGGACAATGGGCTTACGGAAAGATTTTGGGAATTATGTAAGAAGTATTTTGGATATGAACCGGAAAAACCGAATATGGATGATTTGGCTGCGTGTATGATTCTTACTTATGCATCTGCTTCGTTAAAGGCAACAGTTCCGGCATCTATGCAAAGTTATATCTTGAAAAAGAGAAATGATGTAGTGGTATTTATTCGGAATATTATGGATAACGTGCTTTATCAGGATGCATATGATAATCTGGCGGAACGAGTGAATAAGGCATTGCGTTTTGTTGTCCGAATAAAAGATGACTTAAAAAAGGGCAACGATAAGTCGATTCAATTAGCTGATATTATGGCTTGTGATGCATTTAAGGAATTGGATAATATTATCATTGGATGGGCATTAGACCAGTTGAATGATGAAATACTGGATGCCCAGATTGATGGAATGAGTATTGCCCAGATTGCAGATCAGAGAACATCAAAAGCATATCATTTCGGAGAGGTATATAAGAATGAGTATCAGGCTTTGAAGTACGCCTATATGATGATGAAGTCAGTATCGCTGATGGAATTTACCAGTGATATTAAGGTGTTGGTAGACAAGTATCAGAAGGAAACATATCTGATAGATTCCTATTACAGATGGTTTTACTATTCCTATGACAAGATTGAGGATACTGACAGATTTTCCGGTGTGAGAGAACGGGTAGAGAATATTTACTCTAATATATACCTGCAGAATCTGACACCAAAGTGGAATATGAATTTTACGGACGAGACCATACAGTCTGTGGGATTGGTAAAACAGGATGATTTCTATAAGCATTATCTCAAGGGGTATGAAGCAAAGAATAATCGAATCATTGTTATTATATCCGATGCATTTCGTTATGAATGTGCCAAGGAGCTGATGGAACGATTTGAACTTGACGAGAAGTGTGAAGCCAAGATGGAAACCATGCTTAGTGTACTTCCATCTGTGACTTCTGTAGGAATGGCGAGCTTGCTACCTCATAACGAATTGGATGTTGATTCACAGCTAAATGTAACTGTGGATGGACAGGCATGTGGCGATATGATTTCAAGGGATAAGATTTTGAAAAATCAGAATGAAAATAACGTTGCACTTTCCTTTGATGAACTTGCAAATGCCAATCAGTCAACTATCCGAGAATTATTGCAGGGAAAGAAGATAGTATATATCTACCATAATCAGGTAGATGCAAGAGGTGATAAGCCGGCAAGTGAGAATGAGGTTTTCAATGCTTGCAGTGAAGCGATTGAAGAAATCTATCGACTAATTAAGCGTTTGACCGGGTATATCTCTGCACCTAAATTCTTTATCACTGCGGATCATGGATTTTTGTACAAGAGAGATAAGCTACAAGAATTCGATAAAGTATCTTATCCAAAGGAGATATGTGCTTATTCCAATAAGCGATTCTTGTTGACAACAGAATCTGTAAGCGAACGGGGAATGGCATCCAGAATGATGGCGTATTTGAAAGGTCTGTATGTCACAACACCAATCGGGGCGGATATATTCAAGGTTGCTGGAGGCGGACAGAATTATGTTCATGGCGGTTCCTCATTACAGGAGATGCTTGTGCCAGTCATTGAGCTTACAACCAATACAAGAGGGGTTGCATACGATTATGTTGATGTGATTCTTACTTCTGTCAGCAGAAAGGTAACAAATCTGATTACTTACTTTGACTTTATCCAGACAGAGAAAGTAACAGATACCATGAAGGCAAGAAACATAGTGGCTTACTTCGCAACCGGAGATGGAGAGAAGATTTCTTTCGATGTACCGATTGTGGCAAATAGCCGGGAAGATGCACCGGAAAAGAGAACCTTCCATGAGAAGTTTACCTTGAAGACAAGGGAATATAAGTATGGAGATAAGTACTATCTAGTGCTTGCGGATGCTAATGACGAAAAGAATATTCTGCAGCAGTATGAGTTTATGATTGATATTGCGTTTGTGGATGATTTTGGGTTTTAGGCGGTGACTAATATGAGAGAATTAGTAAAACAAGATTATTTGAATATAATCAATAGAGGATATTTGTTTTAATTGTGCAGACGGTCTGCACAATTAGGAAGGAGGCAGCATGCTTACAACATCAAATCAATATTTGCAGGCAGTACAAGAGATAAATGATTATGTAAATCAGGCTAAATATAGAGCATCGGTCAGTGTAAATAGCGAGATAATGAAAACAAATATATTTATTGGAAATGTGATTATTCGCAATTCTGAATGGGGAAATAAATTTGTTGATAATTTGTCTAAAGACATGCAGATGAGATTTCCCGGTGCAAAAGGTTATTCTGTCAGAAATTTAAAGTATATGAAGAAATTTGCACAGATTTTCACTGAGGATGATGTAGACAAATATGGACTGGGAAGGATTACATGGAGTCATCACCAAGTCCTTATGAGTAAAGTATCCAGTCAAGAAGAATATGTATGGTATTTGGAAAAAACATTGGAACATGGATGGTCAGTAGATGACTTAGCATCACAAGTGAAGAGTCAGCTATATGAGAGACAAGCTGTCGCTAATAAGATATCAAATTTTGAAAAAAGACTACCAGTTGAGCAAAAGGATATGGTCTTAAATACGATGAAAGATCCATATATGTTTGATTTCATCAATTATACTGAAGAGATGTTGGAAACAGATATAGAAAATGAATTAGTAAGAAATGTTACTTCCTTATTGATGGAATTAGGAACCGGTTTTGCTTTCATGGGGCAGCAGTATCATCTTGAGGTTGGAGGAAAAGACTTTTATATTGATCTTCTATTTTATAATACAAAGCTCAGATGTTATGTGGCGATTGATCTAAAGACAGGTGAGTTCAAGCCAGAACAGGCAGGAAAGATGAATTTCTATTTGTCCGCTCTGGATGATTTGGTTAAATCTCCAGATGATAATCCGTCTGTTGGACTTATATTGTGCAGAGATGAGAATCGGACGATTGCAGAATATGCGTTAAGAGATATGTCAAAACCTATTGGCGTAAGTGAATATCATTTATGTACGGATTTGCCGCTAGATTTGAAAAGTGCTTTACCAGATCCAGAGGAGATTAGAAGTAGAATTGATATGAAGAAATAAATTGTGCAGACGGTCTGCACAAATAGATTTTGAGGAGATGAAAAGTTATTGGAAACAATTAAAGGCGATGCACTATTAATAAAATTTAAAAGTGAAGATATTATTGATAGTCTCCAGTCTGGATGTATATACATGAATTCCATAAAGAAATTTCGGGATATTGAAAAAGATGGTGATGATAAAGTTGGGGATTATCTTGATGGACTAATGCATATTCACAATGGATACATTATTGTCGAAGATGAAGAACCACAAGTTCGGAGATTAGACAATGTAGGGCTCAATACTGTATATTCAAACGATTATTGCTATTGCTTTTACGGAATGAATTCTTCTAATTATCAGGAGAGATTTACGGATGAGCAAAAGGCAAAATTTGCAGAAATGGGCGATACTGCATTGATTATTTTGAATTATGGTGAGTTTATCAAAAGAGTATTGAACGAAGCAAAAAAACAAAATTATGAGGTGTATGGAGGTTTTGTACGTTATTATAATCCAGAAATTGATTCATTTAATGTAGAAAGCTTAATAAAAAGAGATGGATTAAAAATGATTTCTTTACTAAAGCGGAATAAATATCTTTATCAACAGGAATTTAGAATAGTAATTCATGCTCCTAATGAAACCGCAGACTTTATAAAGCTTAACATAGGTGATATTTCAGATATATCAAGAAAAATAGAAGCAAAGAAGATATTAAATGCCAAAATATTACCAAGTAAGAATGAAGATGAAAGTGAGGCTTAACATTTTATGAGTGAGATAAATGAGCTGAATAGCATATCAGAAACCGATGACAGACGAGAAGTAATCAAGAAGAAGCTTCGTCAGTATTATGACGGTCGTATCGTTCGTAAGGATTTGACAAAGTCCATCCGTGAGGGTGCGAATGTTCCAGTGTATGTTCTGGAGTATCTCTTAGGACAGTACTGTAATTCTGATGATCCGGAAATTATTGATGAAGGTGTCGAGAATGTAAAGAGAATTCTTCGAGATAATTATGTGCGACCGGATGAGGCACAGAAGATTATGTCTCTTCTCAGGGAAAGAGGGAGTTATACCGTTATTGACCGAATTAGTGTCATCCTTAATACAAAAGAAGACAGATATGAGGCAACTTTTTCCAATCTCGGTATAAAAGGTATCCCAATCCATCCAGATTATGTGAAAGATTACGATCGTCTGCTTTGTGGAGGTATCTGGTGTATCTTACAGCTTGAATATGAATTTATTGAAGAGGATAAGAAGAATACACAGCCTATACGAATAAGAAAATTGACACCGATTCAGATGCCGCATGTGGATATGGATGAAGTGAAGAATGGTCGTAAAGCATTTACCAAGGAAGAGTGGATGGATGTTATGCTCCGGTCTACCGGAATGGAGCCGGACAAGCTTAGTGAGAGAGCAAAATGGCTTTTGATTGCACGTATGATTCCTCTTGTTGAGAATAATTTCAATATGTGTGAGCTTGGACCTCGTTCTACCGGTAAATCATACATATATGAACAGATTTCACCGAACAGTATTCTTGTTGCCGGAGGACAGACAACAGTTGCCAATCTCTTTTACAACATGTCCAACAATACAGTAGGACTTGTTGGTATGTGGGATGTAGTCGCTTTTGACGAGGTAGCGGGAATTAAGTTCAAGGATAAAGATGGAATCCAGATTATGAAAGGATATATGGCATCCGGATCATTTTCTCGTGGTAAAGCAGAGATACAGGCAAAGGCATCTATGGTATTTGTCGGAAATATCAATCAGAGTGTTGAGACTTTGCAGAAGACATCTTCCCTTTTTGAACCATTTCCACCTGAGATGGGAACAGATACAGCGTTTCTTGACAGATTTCATGCGTATATTCCGGGATGGGAGATACCAAAGTACAGACCGGACTCGTTCACGAATGATTATGGGTTCATTACGGATTATCTGTCTGAGTTTATGCGCGAGCTTCGTAAGGATAACTATAGTAACATTGCAGAGAAGTATTACAAACTTGGCAATAATTTGAATCAGAGAGATGCAATCGCTGTAAGAAAACTGATTTCAGGATTCATTAAGTTGATTTATCCGGATGGAGAAGTTACCAAGGAAGAAGTGGCGGAAATTATGGATATTTCACTGGAACTTCGCAGACGAGTAAAAGAACAGTTGAAAAAGCTTGGAGGGATGGAGTTCTATGATGTGAACTTCTCATACATAGATAATGACAGCTTTGATGAGCATTTTGTATCTGTACCGGAGCAGGGCGGCGGAAAGATGATACCTGAAGGTATGGGTAAGCCGGGATGCTTATATACAGTTTCAAAGTCAAAAACAGGAATGATTGGCTGCTATCGACTTGAAACACAGATGATGCCGGGAAATGGAAAACTGACTTGTACCGGTATTGGCTCTGGAAAAGAACCGAAAGAGGCAACCAATACAGCGTTCAATTATTTGAAAGCCAATGGAAATGCAATCTCCGGTTCAATCAGTACAACAACCAAGGATTATATCATCAATTATCAGGATATGCAGGGACTTGGCATGACAGGAAATCTTGCATTGCCGACATTGATTGCAATCTCATCGGCTGCTTTAAGCAAGCCGCCGATAAGTAGTTTGGCGGTATTAGGTGAAATCAGCATTGGCGGAACATTGATTAAGGTGGAAGATTTGGCAAGTACATTGCAGGTTTGTCTTGATAGTGGAGCAAAGAAGGTATTGCTTCCTATCACATCGGCAGCGGATCTTGGCACAGTACCTTCCGATTTGGTAGGTGCGTTTAGTTTGATATTCTATTCAACGCCGGAAGAGGCTGTATATAAGGCGTTGGGAGTTGAATAAAAGCAAAGAAGGTGATTCGTATTTTTGAGCAGGACTTTGAAGCAATGCTTCGACAATATGAAAACTCAATAGATGATAAGAAGCAGTTTACAGCATTGGTAAAAGATTTGTTCCCTCAAGAGGCAAAGAATGTAAATCTGATACTCATAGCTTACAATATGGGAATTGCACAGGATATTCAAAAAGCAAACCTGCTCAATAATACTTTCGCATTCCGGTATGTGAAGCAACTGATGGATGATTACGGTATTAGCAGAGTAAACGCAGACTGGATTGTATCTGTTTGGTGTGTCGCATATGGAAGTAAAGTGTTAGGAAAGGAATGCGATATTTCTTTCCAAAAGCAGGGTGAAGGACCGGCGATAGTTGGTGAAAAGCCATCTGCAGGAAAACAGTATGGGGAGTTATTCTCCTATAAACAAAGTAGTCAGGGAAATGGATTAGCGGTGACTGGTTTTCACGGGGATAAGAATCAGACTATTATTTTCCAGAATAGATCAAATAACACACAGGTAATAGAAATAAGTGATAATTCATTTGCAAGTACACAGATAGAGGAAGCAATTATTACCGAGGGTATACAGTTTATTGGGAATGGTGCATTTGCCGGGTGTTCCAGACTACATCAGGCGGTGTTGCCAATAAGCATCAAAGAAATAGGTGATAAAGCGTTTGAAGATTGTAAAAGTTTGAAATCTGTCTCGCTACCTTCACAATTAGAAAAGATAGGCAATGGTGCATTCAAAGGAACCGGTCTTCGTACAGTATCAATTCCGAAAAGTGTTTATTGGATAGGCGATGGCATATTCTCTGAATGCAGTCAGATGGAGAGTGTGGTGATACCTGAAAATCTTGACCGTGTAAAGCGGAAGATGTTTCAGAATTGCATGTCATTGAGAAAGGTATCATTGCATGAAAAACTGGAAGCAATAGAGGACAGGGCATTTTTGGGATGCAGAAATCTTGATTTTATTGTGATTCCGGATAGTGTGCATGACATTGGACAGGATGCATTTACGGGAACGGATGATATGTTTATCGTGCAATGTTCGTTTGGCACTTTTGCAGAGCAGTATTGCAGAAAAAATAAGATAAAATACCAGCTTGTTTGATGTCGCCCGCTATGCGACACAAAATATCGAGAATTAAGTTATACTATGGAAAGAGGTGATATGTATGGGCTTTTTGGATTCTTTGTTTGGTAAAAATCAAATACCTACGATTGTATCTATTCTTCCAGCAGCAGCGAAGCAGGAGATTAGGTCCGGTCGATTACCTATTTTGAATACAGATAGTCTTTTCCTTAAAAAGGGGGAAAAGATTCATTACATAGATAAGGCAATTAATCTTGAGGTTAAGACGGTTAAGCAATATAGGCATGTGGGTCATAGTACACCTGGTCTTCTGAAAGGAAACAGGTGGAATGTAGGTGTTGCAAAACCGATTGAACACAATGAGCTTGTACAGCATCGTGGAATTCTGTATGTGACAAATCAAAGGATTGTTTTCCAAGCATCTGAAAAAGGTTTTGATAAGGCATATAGATATCTAACAACGGTTACTCCGTATACAGATGCATGTGAATTACAATTTGGAAGCAAAACATATAACATATTTGTTGAAGATGGAAATCTCTTATATGAAGTATTACAGTTAGTGAAGCAAAGGAGGCAGGTGCCATAATGGAAGGACAGTTAAAGAATGGAACCATACTTACATCCGAAAGTGGAAATAAGTATAAAGTTGTCAATCTTTTGGGAGCCGGTGGACAGGGCGAAGTATATGATGTGGAATGTGATGGTAAACACTACGCATTAAAATGGTATTTCAAGGGAAGTGCTACTACAAGACAGAAAAAACTTCTGGAGGAAAGCATTGCGAAGGGAGCACCGGATAGCTCATTCCTCTGGCCGATGGAACTTATTGTTCCGGCGCAAGGAAGCTTATTCGGATATATCATGCCGCTTCGTCCAAAGAATTATAAAAGTATTGTGGATTTGATGAAGAAACGTGTGAACCCTTCATTTTATGTACTTTGCAGAACAGCATTTAATCTGACAAAAGGATACAGGAATCTTCATGCACAAGGTGCTAAATATCAGGATATTTCTTTTGGAAATCTGTTTTTTAATCCGGATAATGGAGATGTTCTGATTTGTGATAATGATAATGTTTCCTACGGTAGCAGCAAGCCGGGAGGTGTTCTCGGAACTCCGGGATTTATGGCACCGGAGATTGTTCGGGGAGAGAAAAGACCATCAAGAGATACAGACAGATATTCACTTGCTGTATTGCTTTTCTATTTGTTTATGGTTAATCATCCGTTGGAGGGTAAGCAGGAAGCAAGTATTAAGTGTATGGATATGGCAGCCAGAGTAAAATTATATGGAAC
Organism: Lachnospiraceae bacterium; assembly: GCA_045126515.1. GTDB lineage: Bacteria > Bacillota > Clostridia > Lachnospirales > Lachnospiraceae > RUG11237. Next base: position 10,703 of record JBGVOM010000106.1, on the reverse strand, counting down.
AGATCCAATATTTATCTTTGACCCTGACAACAAGACAAACAGACCGGTACCGGGCATCCATGATAACGCCAATATTTATTGGCCGTTATACCCGGAGAAGCTGCGAGAACTATTCACAAAATCATTTACAGTAGGTCTTAATACTCCAAGTAAGCGAGTTACAGAGCCGGAGTGGATGAATCTATTTGCGAATATGATGAGTGGAATGACGAAATGCTCATGTGGTGCAAGCGTATTCTACGATGAAAGTTTGGAGGCAAAAGGTGTTGCACACACTTGTTGGAATTGTCAGCAGGCTGTTCCGGTACCTACCAAAATTGTGATTGGAAAAAATACCGTAATACTCAATCAAAGTAGTAAACTTATGCGTCATCATATTTATGGTGATTTTGATATGGAAACAGTTGTTGGCGAAGTGGTTCAGAATCCGAACAATCCTGCATTGTGGGGAATCCGTAATGAGGATAAGCTTAACTGGACATATGAAAAAGCAGATGGAACACAGATTCCGGTAGAAGTAGGAAAAACAGCCGGAATAGCTTCTGGAGTCAAAATACATTTCTCTGAATCAAGCGGAGAATTTAAGTAAAAGGAGGATACATAAATGGCAGAATTAGAGAGACCAGGTGGAGAATTAGCAAGCAGACCAATTCATTTCTTTTGGGTAGTGGATTGCTCGGGTTCCATGTCTTATGACGGAAAGATGGAAGTTGTAAACAATGCAATTGAGGAGTGCATACCGGAGATGGCATCAGCGGCAGATAATAATCCGAATGCACAATTACTTATTAGAGCCCTTCAGTTTTCTTCAGGAGCAAGTTGGCTTACTGCGAAACCTGTTCCGGTAGAAGACTATGATTGGCAACCTCTTGAAGCTGCCGGTGTTACAGAAATGGGTAAGGCATTTGATTTACTTGCAGCACAGCTTTCTATTCCACCTATGCCTACAAGGGCATTACCTCCAGTCATCGTGCTTTTATCAGACGGACAGCCTACGGACGATTATAAGAATGGTCTTAACAAATTAAAGGCACTTCCTTGGTTCAAGAAGGCAGTAAAGATTGCAATTTCCATTGGACAGGATGCGGACGATGATGTGCTGGAAGATTTTACGGGAAATAAGGAACTGATTTTGCAGGCTAACAATGCAGCAGCTCTTGCGAAGATGATTAAGTGGGCATCTACCACAGCATCAATGGTATCAGCTCCGGCAAGTAAACCAATGAATATTGATGCTGCATCATCTACAACGGGAAGTAGTGATCCATTTGCACCTGCAAATAATGCGGCTCCACTCGTAATTGATATGAGCAACATACCTAATCCTGATGATTTTGTAGACGGGGTTGTTTGGTAATAAGGAGGAATTTCATGAAGCGTTATGTATTTGGTAAAAGTGTAAAAGGCGCTACTCACGAAAGAAATGGATTACCTCTTCAGGATAGCTGTAAGATTGAAGAAATCTCAGATAAAATCACGATAATAGCGGTCGCTGATGGACACGGAAGCTCAAAGTGTCCGAGAAGTGACAGAGGTTCAATAATCGCAGTAAATACATTTTGTGCAGTGATTAAGAATTACCTTCTAAATTATGGAAAGGAAAAAGATGGGCTTACAAATCTTGTTACATTTCTTAATAGAGAAGGTGATATGAGATTTGCGCAGGATATCTGTGAGGAGTGGCAAGCAAGAGTTAAGCAGTCGTTTTACAAGAATAAAGATGAAAGCCTTGTGGATGCGCAAGGAAGCATAGATTGGAAAAGGGTCTATTCCCTTTATGGAACAACTCTTCTTGGAATGCTGATAACAGATACATTTGTATTCTCATTTCAGATAGGAGATGGAGATATAAATTACATTACAGCAGATGAAATATCTCCATTGGTTGAGCCGGAGAAATTTCTTGGTACCGAGACACATTCTCTATCAAAAGTAGATGCTTGGAGAAAAGCTGTCGCATCGGTAAGAAGAAAAAATGCATCTGAGGATGTTCCATATTTGTATATGCTTTCAACAGATGGATTCTCGAATAGTTTTGTAAGTCAGGAAGAGTTTAAGAAGACCTGCAGAGAGTATTATGAGATGATAGATCAGCACGGCTATGGAGCAGTAAAGGATAATCTTGAGAAGTGGCTGAAAGAGACAAGTGAACTGGGATGCGGGGATGATATCACTGTTGTGATGGCGTATGTTTCAAAAGAGTAAGAGGTGAGGTAAATGGCATGGGGATATGAAAAGTGTTTTACAATAGAACATGATACCACCTTAAAACGCAGGATTGATTGTAAGGATTGTATTTATTATGATTCAAGTGATAAATCCTGTATGAAGCGACCATTATATCTGCCTGTAGACGGGTATAATTCTTGGCGAAATTGTAATTATTTTGAATTGGATCAAAGTGTTAGCCATTATGATGAAAAAAAGGTACAATATTGTCATGAACTTGCTAGAAGAAAGAAACAACAAGACCAGCAGATACAGTCGAAGAAGAAAACACAGACAAAAAATAATCCACAGACAAGGCAGATGGTAAAGTCAAATGAAAAAGCTGTGGCAGTAGTACATGATGAAAGAATAAAGGCAAAAATACAGACAAAAAAGATGAGAAATGGTTTTGAGTTCTGTATTGTTGAAGCATTTCCGAAGGGAAAAACGATTCATACAGAACTTATACCGATTATTAAATCTGGTGGTGTCGGAAAAAAGATTATGATAGGGCGGAACCTTGAAGAAAAGAAGATTTATATTAGCAATAAAGCATATACAAAAGAGGCAATAGAAAAGGTATACCAGATTATAAATGGAAAAGACGCAGGTGAGAAACGGAAATGATTGTAGATCGCTATTATTATGCACAACTGAATAAGCGTGAACAAGCGATTTACAAAGCTTTCTACAACGGATTGATGGAGTATAAGGACATTATTCCCATACCAGTAAAAGGAAAGCTAACACAGGAAACTTTTAATAAAGTATTTTGTGCAATAACAAGGGATAATCCGTTGATTTATTATTTGAATCAGTCAGCATGCAGTATGGCACAAGATTCGTTTGGGCGTACTGCGATCTGCCCACAGTACTTTTACAGTAAGGATAAAATAAAGGAATATAATCATAAAATCGAGAATTCAGTTAACAGTCTTGCGGCACAACTTGGATTAACCGAAGGTACGGATTATGAAAAAGAGAAAAAAATTCATGACTGGATGTGTAAGAATGTAAAGTATGATTATCAGGGCGCGGATATGAAAGATCCTTCCAGAGTAATTATTTCCCACAACATTTTGGGAGTGTTTGCACATCATAGAGCACAATGTGAAGGAATTGCAAAAGCTGTGAAAGTTTTATTGAACGCAGTGAATATTAAATGTATTGTTGTGACCGGAGATGCGGATGGGAATGGGCAGAATGGTCCCCATGCATGGAATATAGTTGATATAGGAGGTAACACTTATCAACTTGATGTCACTTGGGATATAGGTTCATCTATAAATAGGATTTCATATGACTACTTCAACATTCCTGATGAGATTATGGGGAAAGACCATAAACCGGATAGCAATTTGCCCGAGTGTAAGTCATGGGGAGAGAATTATTTTGAAAAAAATCAGCTGGCTTTTCGTAGTGTTGGGCAGTTAATTTCATATATTACTAAGGAAGTCGCAAATGGACAGAGTATATTTTACTTCCGGGTAACTGGAAAGTTAAATGCAAAAAAGGTTGCGAATGATGTTGCGAGTGCCATAGCTAGGATTATGGCACAGAAAGAACGAAGAAGCATAAGGACTCAGCAGATTCCAAATGAGAAGGTGGGAGCCTGTTGGATTCAGATAAAGTAAGTATTGGAGAGTGAGCATTATGTGGCATACAGCAGAACTTGTAAAGATATTTGAGAAGATAACAGATGAATATGGATATGAAATATATCAGAACAGAAAATTGTGTGCCGCATTGTGCAATGATTTATTAGCTGATTATTCAGTCGAAAAGAATATTATGCAGATGCTTTTTCAGGCTGGGCTTGGAGAGGCTATGAAGGGAGTCCCATTTAAGAGTGAAAGAGAGCTTAAAATGGGACTTTCTAATATTGATAAGTTTTTGATGGCACAGGCGATAGAGAGTAGTGTTAGGGAAAATGTTCTTGAAGTTATGCGATTAGCATTTGTAGATAAAGGAGTTAACACAGAGGTAAAGAGTCCATACCAGCCTGTTATATCCAAAAACTTCAATCATTCACATTTTAAGATGACATTGCCTGTAATCAAAGAGTTTGCAGATCGGGTAGACGCATCATTTAAGTTTATGTATATCAATAAAGGCGAGGAAGTTGATACCGTGCTTGAAAAATGCATTATTACTGATAAATTTGGGACAATGCATTCTTCAAGAATGGACTATGAATTGTTGACACATAATAAGTCAAAGAGTGTAACAATCAGTATTCCTGTAGAGGATAAAAAAATTTATGTCAGCGGAGCAACTATTGAATTTGTTTTCCTGTGCAGTAATCATAAGAGGATTACGACATCATATAAGATTAACATATCTAAGACAACTATGTTGATGCAGGTAGCAGTATGTCAGATGACAGACGAAGAATATAACAGAACAATTGATATTGTTGGATTACTTATCAAGACGATGGATAACGTAGTTAAGAATATCAATCCTATAGCGGTGGAGGGTAGTAATGTTTCAGCAACGAATGAACAACCTGCATATACTTCCTCTGATATAAAGGAATATTCCGATGCATTAAGAAGAGAAATTCATTTCCTTAAATTAGGAAAAGGTAAGAAATACAAGATTGTCAACGGAATCAAATTAAATAAAAGTGATAAGGGAATCTATACATATTCATTCGAGATGGAAACAGAACTACATCTTCCGGATGATGCACCGGTGGTGGTAGAAACTGCAGGTGGTCTTCGAGCAGTTGGTACGGTTTTATCATGTGAAGATTTTCAGATGATTTTGTTATTAGACAGAGATATCACTGATAAAGTAAGTTCAGCTCATTTGATGGTAGAACCATGGAAGCTTCTTGAAGCCTTGGATAAGAGAATGAACTCACTTAATCCGAATATAAATAAGCTTGCAATTAAAATTATGGAAGAAGGTCCGGACTTATCAACTGATACGGATATTGCCAATGTTCCGAAAGGACAGCTTGCTGTTGAAAGAAAGTTGGAGACAGATGACATTGTAACGGTATGGGGACCTCCCGGAACCGGTAAGACATATACAATGGCAAAGATTGCTAAGAAGTATATTGCTCAGAACAAATCTGTTCTTATTGTATCTCACAGTAATGTATCAGTGGATGGTGTAATCAAGAAAGTTGTTGAGATGTTGGATACGGATATGCAGTCTTATCTTGAGGATGGAAAGATTTTGCGTTTCGGATATGTAAGAGATGATGAGCTTGCTCAGAATCCATATGCAACATCCTTTAATTATACACTTAGCAAGTGCGACAGTTATGCAAGGCAGCTGGATCATTTGACTGCAAAACGAGACGAATTGCGTGCCAAAAATAGCATGAAGTCTAAAGAGTATGATGAAGTCGAGCATAAAATCAAAGAACTTCGCAGTGAGATAAGAAAAGAAGAAAGAAGATATGTGCAGAGAGCACAGGTGATTGGTACAACTATTTCAAGAGCAACTGTTGATCCAATGTTTGAAGAGAGACAATTTGACCTCGTAATGTTTGATGAGGTTTCGATGGCATATGTACCGCAGGTAATAGCGGCAGCAGCATTGGCAAGAGAAAAATTTATGTGCGTTGGAGACTTTAGACAGCTTGCACCTATTTCTCAGAATCCGGATGCACATGTGTTGCAGGTGGATATATTCTCTTATTTACAGATAGTAGACGGCAAAGGAAATATGTATTGGCATCCTTGGCTTGTCATGCTGAATGAGCAAAGGCGAATGGCTCCGGCAATTTCGGAATTCCCAAGCAAATTTATATATAGCGGATTGTTGAAGGATAATGCTGTTGTTTTAAATGGAAAGAGAAAGAAAGAGAATGATATAGTTATAAAGCGTGGTCCATTGCCGGGGGATGCATTAAACTTAATAGATCTTGCCGGAACATATTGTGCAGCAGATAAGAATACAGATGGTTCCAGATTCAATATACTTAGTGCGATTATTGCATTTTCTACTGCTGTTAAGGCAGAGCAAAATAATATTGAAACCGTTGGAATTATCACACCTTATGCTGCTCAGACAAGGTTAATCCGTGCAATGATAAAGGATTATTATGCAAAAGGGACGACTACTGTAAGTTGTGCAACAGTACATCAGTTCCAAGGTTCAGAATCCGATGTGATAGTTTTTGATGCAGTAGAGAGTTATCCAAAGAGTGCTGTAGGGTATCTGATGGGAAAAGATCGTAACCAGGTAGCACGATTGATAAATGTAGCAATTACACGAGGTAAGGGAAAAGTAATTACAGTTGCAAATGCCAGATTCTGGGAGAATGTCTTTAAGGGTACAAATCATGTGTTCTATAAGTTATTACAGCATATTAAGAATGGAAAGCATCATGTAATAGAGAACCATGATAAAACACTTCAGCCATACATCGAGTCGGTAAATCCTGGTAGGATGATTAATATCTTTATGAATGAACAAGATGCAATTGCAATGTTCGAGCAAGATATGAGAAAGGCAAAGTGGCAGACAGTAGTTTCTCTTCCAAGTGGTGAATTAAGGGAAACTGAAAATCAAGTATTTGAAATACTGGATGATGCAGATAGTAGAGGCATTGATATTAAAATGAAATCCAATGATTATGCCAATCTTCCAGGACAATGGAAGGAATACTGTTTTGGAACGGAAAATGCAACATTTCCGCTTATTGTTATTGATGATGAGGTTGCATGGTATGGATTGCCTACAGCAAAGTGGAAATTTCAAGTTGACAAGACCACTTCCATGATTACTGTCGTACATACGATGATAAGAATTAAAGGGAAAAATACAGTCGACATGATTAAGGCTTTAACGGAATTAGAAACCATTGTCGTTGGTCAAAATACAAGAAAATTAGTAAAGAAAAAAGGTGCAATGGCTTCAAATTCAATGGCTGCAATTAGTGGAAATACTGCTGATAGTGGAGCGATATCAAATTATGGACTTGGAGCATTTATTGAGAAAAAAGAATTTTGTCCGGCATGTAAAAGTCATATGGTGCTTGCAAAAAATGCTCGAGGAACAGCATATCTGAAATGTTCCAATAAAGATTGCAAAGAGACGAAATATCTTACAGTTGACTTGATCAATTGGTACATCAATTCACATAATGTAAAATGCCCGAAGAAGGACGGCGGTGAATTGAGAGGTGGGTTAGGTAAGTATGGTCCATATGTCAGATGTAATTGTGGGCACTTTTTAAAGCCGGATGAGATATAGTAAAGAGGTGGTATTTTATGCTTGAGATAATACTATATGCAATAGGATTTTTTATATGTACTGTATTTCTTCAATGGCTATTACATAAGACTAGAAAGCATCACAATCAAGGGAGTTCAGCAATATGGGTTGGAACAGGTGCAATTATTGTTATTTGCGTAATTGGATTAATGACTAAAAATATCAAATATTTTGCTGCAATACTTGGCTTTATCATAGGAGATGAAGTAGGTAAGCAGTCAGGTTGGCAATAGGAATTGCATGCAGAGAAAGTTGGTGAAAGTATGGTAGATAACAACAAATTGCCAGACACACCCTGGCATATAGGATATGCGAAGAAGCAAGAAGATGATCCACGAAGACACAAGGCAAGATGCATTCATTATAGAGATGGTCAATGTGGATGGAGAGCAAATTATTCTGGAAAATGTGTAGGTTCGAGTCATTGTATGGATTATTCTGAGTCGCATGAGGATTTTAAGAAGCTGCAGGAGGGCAGAAAAACTGTTGAACAGATTGAAAGAGATAATGTTGAAAAATACAAGAGGAGTCTTGAACCGAAAAAAGAGAAGCTTGAGAGAAGCGACAATCCGTATAAGTACAGAAAAAGTGAGGATTTGAATCATTGCTTGGTATGTAATGAACATTTATTTAAGGAAAAGTATTCATTGAAGAAATGCCGGTACTGTGGGATGTTCTACGTGAATATTGGGGATTCTACAAGAGATGAGATTATGGATATAGTTAAATCTGATCCGATATTTGTTATGAATATTCAGAGAAAAAAATGATGGTAAGGAGCAAGTAAAGAAATTGATACAGAACAGAGCAAATAATCCTATTTATTTGACAATGCAGAATATTAATGAGATAGCGGAATCTGATATTATAGCTTGGACCTTTGCTCATCCTGGAGCAATGGGGTGTCCCGGGGAGATTACGATTATCACAATTCATGCAAATGCCATGTGGCTGTATAGATTTAATTATATACAAAATGCGAGTTTAGAGGATGAATTGAGAAGTAGATTTTCCAATACTATAACAAAAGAGCCTAAAGGAATGAAGTGTGTGAGTATGGGGATGGGAAACTGCCTTTATCTCAAAGAAAAGCTTGAACCAGAGTTTGAAAAACGACTAAAAGCATCAGGGGAACATATATATCGAAATCATGTTAGACTGATTTATGAGGTGGTTTCAAATCAGAACGATGGCATTATGAAGAACAATGTCTTGAATACTATTTTGAGCAAATATCCAGACATATTAACGGATATGAGATTATTTAAGGCACTGTTATTAGATTATATTCCGGATGATAAATTAAAGAGAAATATGTTATTTGGATGTTTGGAAGAAGGAATACCACAGGAGATAAACAAAATTCAGAATATGTCCAGTCAGCATATGTATAGATTGGAAGATAAGCTGGTAAAGGCATACGGGTGTAATCACATGGTTGCAAATGAAGTCATTGATATGTGGTATGAGGCATTGAAAAATAAGGATAAGAGGAAAAAGATGTATTTAATCAAAACGGTGAAAGGCGATATAACAAAAATTACAGATGTACAGGCAATCGTAAATGCTGCAAATAATTCGCTCCTTGGTGGTGGCGGAGTAGATGGCGCAATTCATCGGGCAGCCGGGCCAGAGCTGTTAGCAGAGTGCCGAACTCTTCATGGCTGTGAGACAGGTCAGGCAAAGATTACAAAAGCATATAATCTGCCATGCGATTATGTGATACATACTGTGGGTCCGATTTGGAATGGCGGCAGAAGTAAGGAAGAGGAACTGCTTGCAAGCTGTTATTTTAATACTATGAAATTGGCACTTGAACATGGAATAAGAACGATTGCTTTTCCATCCATATCAACCGGAGTGTATAGTTTTCCGGTTGAGCTGGCAGCAAAGATTGCAGTAAAAACAGTAAGTAGATACTTGAATGATAATCCTGATAGCTTTGACCTTGTTGAATGGGTTTTATTTGACAATGAGACAAATAGAATTTATGAAGGTGAAGTAGATAAGCTATATACAGATATGTAAGAAATAATAAATAAAGGAAGAAAACATTATGGGATTATTTGATATTAACGATGAAAAACTTCAGGCACTTTACCATAGAGCGTTGGTTGAGGCAAATTATGGATTTGTTAATCCACGTAAGTATCCATATTTGGATCGTGCAATTATGCAATATGCAAGAGAGAATGGTTGTAGCTATGATGATGCACTTATATTGGCGAAAACAGGTAACAAAATGTTCTAGGAGGCGATTTCTACGAGTTATTATGTAATGTCCGACATTCATGGCTGCTATGATGATATGATAAAAATGCTTGAACAGATTGCGCTTTCTGATGAGGATACATTGATTCTTGCCGGCGATTATATTGACAGAGGTTCTCAAAGCTTTGAAATGTTAAAATGGATTGAGTCGAATCCGAAAAATGTGATATTTCTTAGAGGAAATCATGATGAAGAATTTGCATACAGTATTGATTTGATGTATGGACTTTTGTCACAAAATGAATGTTCAGAATCCTCGCTGAATGATACAAAGCTTATCTATGAGCTGCTTAGGCAATTATCTTTAAAGCAGGGTAACGGAGGGAATTTCTTTGATCATTATGGGACAATCCGGGAATTGATTGAAAATCAAGGCGTAACATTGGAAGTGTTAAAGAGATGGGCGGATAGAATTAGAAATATGGATTTTTTCTATCGCCAAGAGATAAATGGCAAACAGTTTGTTGTAGTTCATGCCGGATATATTGAAAGTCTGGAAGGTGTGGATACTGATGATACTTTTGATACATTAGAAGATTTTTATTTATATGCAAGAGACGATGCTTACATATATGGTGGGCTGGAGCATGGTATCGTAGTAGCCGGGCATACGCCGACAACATTGGAAGAGGAATTGCCATATAATGATGGCAATGTTTACAAAGCATATGATGAAGATATGGACTGCATTTTTTACGATATCGATTGTGGATGTGCATCCAGAAATAGAAGGTCTAATGCGAAACTGGCATGCTTAAGACTGGATGATGAGAAGATATTTTATGTTTAGAAGCTGTGTCGCATAACAGGCGACCAATTCTGGTAATGGCTATGGTATTTTCTTCTTGATTAGGTAATTGCGAAACTCGCTAAGCTCGTTCGCAATCTTGAATTAAAACAGGGAAGCCTTCGTGCGGAGCACGAAGGCCAGGATGAAAAGAGGATAACTACCAGTTTTAGGCGCACTTTAATAAGCCATAGGCTTT
>JBGVOM010000105.1:0-6553 GCA_045126515.1 Lachnospiraceae bacterium | reverse complement strand
GAAGAAAAATGGTCGGTATCCTCTCTGACCAATTACAAAATGGTGCGGTCAATGGCTTGGCTCTACCATAACACCAAGGATGCGGTCAGTGAGTTTTCAAAGAAATACAACTGCGACCTTGCCCTTGCGGAAGAATATTTGAAAGTTGTCCGTGGCATCCGCAATCAGCAGCCATTCTATGTGACGGACGAGGACGGAGAAGAAACAGGCGAAGATGTTGCCCTTGATGATACTTGGAACTATGCCGATATTCTCTGGAATGGCATACAGGCAGAAAAGGTGCAGCGGGCATTTGAGAAGCTAAACTACCGGGAACAGACCTTGCTTGAAAAGCGGCTGGCGATCTGCATGACCTGCGGGCGTGTCGGCTCATGGAAAGGCCGCCCCACCTTTGAGGAAGTGGCTGTGATGTTTGAGGGCAGCACAGCCAGCGGTGCAGAGCGAGCCTACCGTAGAGCAGTGGACAAGCTGACGGAGTTTTTGGTTGCCGAGGGTGCTATCCATGCTGTCCGGCTGAAACAGAAATCCAAAACTAAACGCAAAAAGAAAATCGCCACCGCAATCTATGAATATCAAGCAGACTGCGACGGCGAATGGGGCGAGATTTCATTGGATTTTGAGAATGGTACAGCGGAGATCATCCGGCTTGCCGATTGGGATACGATGAAAACAAACCGCTTTGCGAACAAGGCAATAGTCTATCTTCTGAACTGTGAGAATGAGAAGCTGCCAAAGGAAACGATTGTGGCAGCTGAACTATAGAAAGAAAAACCGCTGTATTTTCCACCCTACACGGGAAGAATAATTACAGCGGTTTTTATTCGAGGGATTTCAGACTATGTAGAATCAATATGTGATTATCTGTTACGCCTTGGCGATCAGTATGGGAAAGATCTTTTTATTTTCCGTATTGTCACCTCTTATTAGCAGAAAAATCTGCCGCTTCCGCTATCCACCGCATCAGTTCTACATCGATTTCATCCACATTTCCCACCATCACATGGTGCGTCCAGCGATTTGGATAGGGCTCCGTCGCTACGTCGATTCTTGGAGAATCTATCCGATAACCCAGTCCGAACGTAATTGTCATCCAGATTTCTGGCCGATTCTTTGCCTTGCGGCAGGGATTAAAGGACACAAAAGCGAATCCTCGTTTGTTAGCAAAGGTAATCTGGGTTTTTGCGACCTTAATTTTTACTTCCGGAATCTGTGTCAGAATCTGATCTTCCAGTCGTTCGTAAAGGGGAAGAGCATCCATATGCTCCCCAAAGAAGAAAAGAATATCACTGTTCATGGTTATTCTACCGTTTCTTTCTTGGGACGGAAGAAATCTACCGCAAATGTCAGGAAGTCTGTCATCAGCGGGATGTAGGTTGCAAGAAAGACACCGAAAGCCCCGGCTGCGACAGTCTTTTTGTGCTTGACCGGAACCAATACTCCCAACAGGATACCAATGGAGCAAAGGCAGAATTTAAGACCCGTAAGCATTTTCCAATCTCTCGATTGAATGTAGTGGTCTGCACATCTAAACAGTTGTTTCATCGTAAAAACCTCCTGTGTTTCTGAGATTATGACAGATATGAGAAGCTACAATACTATCTACAACATATTACATTTCTTTGCCTGCCCACCGATTCTTTGCAAGGAAAATTGATAGGAAAGTAATCACCCCTGAAATCAGCAGGAACATAAGGGAGATACCATCTTTAGCCACTGCATATACATCAAAGTATTTTAGAGGTGTTAAATAAAACAGAGCCGGAATACACAAATATTCTGCCACAAAATAAATACAGTAAAATACTATTAAAGCGCCAAAGCCAAAAAGCATAGCCTGTTTGTAGGATTTGCAGAGACTGGATACCCAAAAACCAATCGAGTATAATATGATTTCCGTCAGAAAAAGCCCAACAGTTGTCAACAGAGCCGCATTCTTTTGATCCAGTCCACCCAGAGGAGCGATTGCAGTATAGTAATTACATACACCGCTGACAGCTGCAAGAATAAATAAATTACATACGTTGGCGGCAGCTTTTCCTATAACAATCTGATTTCTGCCTAAAGGTTTTGTGAATAGGTATTCTGCTGTTCCTTGCGTTTTTTCTTTTGCAATGCTTGAAATGCCCAGATAAATCGCATAGGAATAAGCGAGGATTGCCACCCAAAAATAAATACAGCCATACCAACCCAATGCAGTGTTAAGATCTTCACTAACACCAAACATCACCATCAAAATTCTTGGAAAGTCGTTTAGCATTTCTACCAGAATCGGTAAGCTGTCTTTTAAGGAAAGATACTCTATGTACGCAAAGACACAAAGAAGAATGATTATTCCAAGCCATATCAACAGTATTTTCCTTGTAAGTTTCAGTTCCTTTTTTATCAATGATATCATGTTGTTCCCCCCCTATACTGCTAATTTAATGTCTTTCTTCATCAGAATCTTACGAGACAGGAAGAAAAATACAGTGAGTAGAAGCACATACCACAGAAAATAATCCCATTCATAAAAAGAGTTCTCATGAATGTGAGCTGGATGAAAAAACGAAAATGGAGAGAGGTAACTTATTATTCTGCTTCCAATCGTTCTTGAAAAAGCTGTAATACAGTATCCCATAAACACAGCCAAAGATGCTGTCAGCAAAGGAGAACGATTGTTAGGATGCCAGCATCCTAACAATACTCCCATCCCTCCAAAAATCAAAGTAACAAGTGGGAAGGAGCCAGCCAACAGAATAAATTCTAACATAGAGAAGCCAGATTCATACACAATCATTGCTATAAAAGACGCAAGGATATATGCAGCACTCGTAATGCATGTGCCGACAAGTAGACAAAGCACCTTTCCTTTATAAATTTGAATACGCCCGCAGGGTTTTGTGAACAGGTATTCTGCTGTGTTTTCGGTACATTCTTTTGTAAACAGGGATAAGGCAAAGTGCATCCCGAAAATTCCGCCTGCCAAAGCAAAAAACGCATTAAGAAATCCATACATTCCCAGAGGTTCCAAGAGCAGTGCGAGAGAGATGCCGACAGTTTCAAAGAATCCACCCTCTGCAAAGTTTTTAGGCAGAAGCTCTGGCGTTTCAATCATGCTGTAATAGACAGGTATCATAGAGAAAATACAAACGGCAAGGGAAAGACCCCAAATCAGAATATATTTTCGACTACGTTTCCACTCATAATGAAATACAGTCATAGTGTCACCTCTCATTCGTAATAATGAAGAAAGATCTCTTCTAAAGACGGTTCTTCAATCAGAATATCAACCAAAGGTAGTTTATGTAGTTTTTCCATGATGGTCATAACATTGCCATTAAACATAAAAGAAATGGAATTTTGATTCTGTTCCAGGTTGGCAATTCCTGGGATGTCGAAGAACTGCGCAGGGACAGGCTCCTCGGTGGAAAGCGAAATCTTTTTATACCCGTTTTCACGCAATTCCTTCATGGACTGTATAGCAATGAGACGACCTTCTCTCAGAATACATACACGATCACATAGCTTCTGCACTTCGCTCAACACATGAGAGGAAAACAGAATGGTTGTTCCACGGCTGTTTTCTTCTCGAAGAATTTCATAGAATGTCTGTTGGACGAGTGGATCAAGGCCGCTGGTAGGCTCATCCAGAATCAGAAGTTTTGGAGAAGGTAGTAAAGCGGACACGATGCCAACTTTCTTTTTGTTGCCTAAAGACAAATCTCCGATTTTTCTGGACAAATCCAGATTCAGTCTCTCAGCCAGTTCTTCTATTCTGTCATGGCAGTTAACACCATACAGATCTGCAGTATATTGTAACTGCTCTTTCACTTTCAAATTATTATAATAGCAATTCTCGCTGGGAAGATATCCCACGTTCTTTGCGATTTCTGCAGCATGCTGCGTACAATCAAGGCCGAAAATCGTAGCATTGCCGCTTGTGGGTTTGAGCAAGCCCATCAAAGTGCGAATTGTTGTTGTTTTACCAGCACCATTAGGACCGATAAAACCAAAGATTTCGCCCGGCAGAACGGAATATGTGAGATTTTCAATACCTCTGTGCTTTCCATAACTTTTTGTCAGTCCATCTAACATTATCACCGCTTGTTTCATAATAAATATTCCTCCTTGTAGAAATGATATTTTAACATTTTCAGAATATTCTCCATTTCGCACACGATTCTATCAAAATCTGACACACCTTCAATCTCGTCTACAATACCGTATCCAATATGCATCAATGTGCGGAACAGTAGTGGCGCATCTTCGGGATGCTTGAATTTGACCAGATCGGCATCACGGAGCATCAGATCATGCAAGTGTTTTTCACCTTCTTGCATTAAGTCCTTAATGTGCTCCGAAATTTCAATGGATGGCTCTTTTGCAACACTTATAATAAAAGCGGCGATATAGGGATTCTTTTTCAAATTATCTATCTTCATGATTATGGCTTGCTGTACACGATCAAAGAAATCTGCGTTTGCATATAACGCCTGTTCCTGATAAGCTGCTTTCATTTGTGTGCTGCTGTGTTCAACCAGATATTCATAGAGGTTTTGCTTTGTACCAAAATATTGAAAAAGGGATGCCTTAGAGATGCCCGCCATTTTTGCAATGTCGTTAATCGATGCTTTTTCGTATCCATGCTGAGAGAAGCAAGATAGTGCTGCATTTCTAATTAAGGTTTGCTTTTCGTCAGAAAGTGCTAAAAATTTTTCCATAATAACCTCCAACAAATAACCGATTCGGTTATTTTGCTATACTATATCACGAATAACCGATTCGGTCAATACAAATGTGCGTTTTTGTTCATAAAAATCGCCCGTGAGATATCTCCCACGGGCGGCAAAATAATCAGCTTTCTAAAGGCTTATATTCAGTTACAGTTTTCAAATAGGTTTCAGGATTGCCGTTCAAAATCAAGTCTGCATATCCAATCGGGTCAGTGTAAATCAGATAGTCAAGCTCTGACCGCTGATACATATTGTCAGCAACTTCATTCTCCACGGCGATGGTATCAATGGCAATCATGCTGCCATCAAAGAATTTCAGCTCCACACAAGCGGTATCCATGTTAAACTCACAAGAAATCAATCTATCCATAAGAAACCTCCATTTTACGGGATGTTAGATTATCCCAAAATATTTGAATGCTTCTCGGATTGCTTTCTCTTTTTCTGGCGGACACAGGGGCTGTCTGGAATCTTCGGATTTTGGCAGATTGTAGTTCTTGCCAACCTCAATCCCACATTTCCGCTTAATCTGTGAGATATACAGGTTAGACACCTTTAATCCGCTATGTTCCAGTACATAGTCCTTGATCTGCGTGTAGGTTGCCCCATCCTGAAATTCGGACATATCCATATCTTCCAAAGAGAACTCAACCCGAATCTTTTTCGAGTCGACCTCGCCCTTGGAAAGCAAGACAACCGTCTCGACGTGAGTTGTCAAAACAAACTCATACTTGCCGCCTAATACCGCCCCGGCAAGTTCCATGCCGATTTTGTGCGCTTCTTCCGGCGTGGTTTCGCCCACCGCAAAGGATTGTATCAAGTGCCGCCCTAAATGTGTGCCGCGATCTCCGGCAGCTTCCCGCGTCCATGCAAACTCAATATCGGCGGTTTCCAGCCCGCAGCCGAAAGAGGACGCAAGCAGCTTCCCGTCTGTCTTTTCGGGATTTAAGGTATAGTCTATCGCAGCCTTTAAGGTTGATTTAATAGGGTGCGTCTTTGTAACCGCCATATCTCGTCCACCGCCTTTTTAATGTCCTCTATATCCTGCCTGTAAACCGTCCCCGTCGCATTGGCGCGTTTTGCAATTTGGTTGATGTTCCGGCTCACCGCTTGCAGTTCCCGGATATATGCTTTTGTGTCGCTTCGGTCAACGACAAGAATATACCCGTCTATCGCCATTTTACGGAAGTATGCCCCATACTGCTTTATGGGAAGCTGCTTCATCTTCTCGTCGATCAGCCGCTTTTCTTCTTCCGTAACGTAAAACTTCATCTGTATATTTCTCTTTCGGTTTTCCATTTCCGCACCGCCTTTCGGTATAAGGGTTTGGGATTATCCCAACAAGCATTTTCCGCAAACGGGTACTCGTTTGCTGTGCTTGTTAAAGAGGTTAAAACTTCAAACTCTACCATCTCAAATTTTCTACCTTACTATTTCCTTTCTGATATTCTTAGGTATTTTTAATACCGACTGACAAAGGTAATCATTTATATCTTTCCCACTTGGTGGTGGTTTGTCTATAACTTCATAGTCATTTCCTAACACAATTTTTAATGCCTTACTTGCTTCAATTCCAGCAATATCATTATCCAAATGCAAATAAATTTGAAATATATTAGAGTTAATTTTCAAGAAATTTTGTATTGCTATTGGCACTTTACTTTCTCTAATTACTTTAGCCGGTTGATATACTCCAGATAGTGATACGAGATTAAAATTTTTATAATTATGACCGTATAATTTAAGAAGTGTAGCATAAGAAAGCAAGTCAATCGCACTTTCAAATAAGTGAACTGACTTGCTCTCATTTTCTGCAACTAATTTGAACGAATAGTCTTTAC
>JBGVOM010000104.1:0-4955 GCA_045126515.1 Lachnospiraceae bacterium | reverse complement strand
ATATATACCTGATGATATATAGCCCTGTCTTTATTAAGAATGTATGTTATTCATATTTAGTTCTTTACTCGCCCCAATAGTCTCGTGTTTCCTGTGGCGCTGTGTCAACACCAAATAACAACCACATGAAATCCTCTTTTTCGTTATAAATATTTATAATTCTAATGCAATCACTTTCAATGTTGTAAAACACATAATTCTTCGATACATATATGTATCGGTAGTCAGAAGGCACACCAAACATACTCTCTACCGATGGACCTTTTTGCTCATTGTCAGCCAGACCACGAATGCAATTGGTTATCTTTCCAACCACCTCTTTTGCTTTCTTGCTCCCAATTCCTTTTCGAGGTCATCTGCATCAATCCAGCCTTCTCTATCTGCACGTTCCTCTGATCTTTTTAAATCCATCATAAGCATAGCAATCGCCTGTTCTCTTAGAGCTTCTTTGCTATTTTGTGTTACCAGGAAAGGTAATCCTTCCACATTGATAGATTGCTGAATAAACGTATTAAATGCATCTGTTAATGTCATTCCCGTCCTTGCATAGATTTCTTCAACAGTCTTTTTTATTTCTGAATTAATTCGCACTTGAAATGTAGAATCCTTTGGTGCCATCGCAACATTTAAAACATCTGCCATAGTATCAACTCCTTTTGCTTTAATATATCATCCTTTTTTCTTCACGTCAATACATTGTAATTACAAATCAAATATTCCTCAACGCATTCCCTGACATCGTTAGCTATTTTTCTCGCTATCTTTGGCTCAATGCCAATGTTCCCACTTCTCTCTCATTATAAAATACATTCAGTTTCTTAATTCTGTCCATTAATTATCTCCTCAATAGAATTAAACGGTACTTCACTAAACAGATTCTCCATCTCCTCATCAAGCTCCAACGCTATAGATATCTTCGTAAGAGACAGTAGCGATATCTCACCTGTCTGCTCAAATCTTTTCAGTGAGCCAAGGCTTACACCCGACCTCTTTGCCAGTTCCTTCTGTGATATTTTTCTCCGTTTTCTAATTGCTACCATTCTTTTTGCAATATCAATATTAATCTCCGGTGCTGTCTTCTGAAATAAATTTATCATAAGAAACTCAAAGAAACTCAAAAAATTTCTGTTGACAGTTTACATCTCCAGTGCTATAGTTAGTTACACAAGTAATGAACCAAGTAACTAAATCATTTCATTATTTGATTCCAAGACGAAAGGAGTTTCCAATGAATGAAATTCTGACACAGGAAAAATCCATATATTTGCAGATTAGCGAAATGATTGAAAATGACATACTTAGGGATATCCTTCTTGAAGAAGAAAGAGTTCCGAGTACAAACGAACTGGCCAAACTGTATTCAATAAATCCTGCCACTGCCGCAAAGGGAATAAATATTCTGGTGGATACAGGTATCCTATACAAAAAAAGGGGCATCGGCATGTTTGTAAGTAAGGGGGCAAAGAGTAAAATAATGGAAACAAGAAAAGAGCAATTCTACGATAACTATGTGAAAACACTTCTTTCCGAAGCAGAGAGCCTTGGGATAACAAAAGAAGAGCTTATCAGGATGATTGAAGAAAGGGATAATTAGCTTTACGCTAAAAGGAGGGATAACTTATGATCGAATGTAAAGGTTTATGTAAGGATTATTCAGGAAAGGCTGCGTTAAAAAATGTTGACCTTACTTTTGAAAAGGGTAAAATATACGGGCTTATGGGCAGAAACGGTGCCGGAAAAACTACTCTTCTCTCAATTATGTCGTCACAAAATCCGGCAACCAAAGGAACTGTAACCGTAGACGGCGAACCTGTATGGGAGAATCCAAATGCACTTGCAAAAATATGTTTTTCCAGGGAACTTAATGTATCACAGACAAACAATAATGGTTTAGGTGCAATGAAAGTTAAGGAATATCTTAAACTTGCTTCCGTTTACTATCCGAATTGGGATAAGAACATGGCTGAAACACTTATAAAAGAGTTTGAACTTGATATAAAAAAGAAGATGGGAGAACTTTCTAAAGGTATGCTTTCCATGGTAACAATCGTTGTTGCCCTTGCAAGTAAAGCCGAATATACATTTCTTGACGAACCTGTTGCAGGGCTTGATGTCATTATGAGGGAGTATTTTTATAAATTGCTTGTGGATGAATATACAGAAACAGGAAGAACATTTATTATCTCAACACACATCATCGAGGAAGCCGCTCCAATGTTCGAGGAGATTGCAATGATAAAGAACGGTTCTATATTACTTAAGGCAAACACAGAAGAACTTGTTGCCTGTGCACATCATGTAAGCGGCAAGGCGGAGGATGTAGATAAAGCCACTGAGGGACTTACAAAATACCACGAGGAAAATGTGGGAAGAAGCAAGGGTATTACCGTATTTTTAAAGGACGGTGAAACCATAAAAGACGGTTATGATGTTACTGTTCAGCCTGTCAATCTTCAGCAGATATTTGTCGCACTTTGCGGAATGGGGGCTTAAGCATGAAAAGATGGTATTATTGGATAAAGACAGCATTTTATAACTTGTTATTAGTAACTATGATGAGCCTGATATACGGTTTTCTGTTGTCTGTAGTAGATGATGACGGCTTTTCAGGCAAAGCTTTTGCATCGCTGACGCTGTGCTATGGTCTTATAATTTGGCTCATCATGACCGGTGCCGTTGGGTACAGCAAACTCATAACAATGATAAATATTTCATTATCAATGGGTGAGACACGAAAGAATATTTTCCTTGGGATAAACATTATGAACATTACCGGTTTCTGCTCTATAATGGCCATTTTGTTTATTGCATTCCTGACCTCAACCGGCTCTGTTATATCTTTACAAAATGCACTGCTGACATTTCCTTCTCTTGCTGTCTTAGCATCGGGATTTGGCATGCTTTTGGCTACACTAAAAAAAGATAATTCCTCATCTATGGGAGCCTTACACACAATATTTTATATCGTGGGCGTTTTATCAATAACGGCAGCTTCATTTCTTACAGGTATGCTCGGAAATATGGGTGGTACTGACGAAGGTTTCCTTCCTTTCACAGACTCCTTCTACTCCATTGCAACAACAGCTGCTGCCATCACAGGAATACTTCTCTACACATTAAGCAGCATACGAATGAAGCGCATGCTTTCTATCTATGAAGCCAGACTGTAATCAGTTTTATGAAAGGACCGGTTATTATGACAAATATATTTGATATGATTAAAAAAAGCATTTATGTGCGAGCCAAAGAATATCTCGTTACTACTATCACCACAGTGGCAGGATTCGTTTTGGGTCATCTTATATTCATCGCAGTTATGACATTTGATACATCGCCTGACCAGACATCCTTTGAATTAGGTACAATGATGGCTATATTTTTTAGTTACTTTTCATCATATTTTGCAGGTGCCACTTGTTATTCTTCACACTTTAATCTTGCTGTTTCTATGGGAAAGAGACGAGTTGATGTTGTTACATCCCATATTGTAATAAGCCTGACAAAGGGTATTATTGCCACATCACTTATTTACATTTTCCATATATTTGAAAGCTATGTTTGCCGCACCGCATACTCACAATATCCATTGGAATTTGATTTTAATATTGTGTTAACATTGGGAAACTATTTCCTATTCATAGGTGCCTTTGCAGCCATTGAGACATTTCTGGGCGCCATGAACACAAGATTTGGTAAAAAAGTTTTCGGTGTGCTCTGGCTTATCAGCATGTTCGTAATTTTTATTCCTACATTTATTGAGGATGCACTGGAAAGCGCCTCAAATGGTATTACAGCAAAGATTGGACAGTTTTTTATTGATTTGTTCGAAAGTATAAATCTGAATGTCCTTATGGCAGGAGGCATAGCGTTAATCATGCTGCTGCTTTTATTACCGTATGCACTGCTGAAAAAATGCAAGGTTTCACTTTAAATTGCAATATATTAGTATTTTAGCAACAGGGAGTTGCTTGAATTTATAACAATTCTGAATTATTATTTTTGTAAGGTGGTGATAATAAATGGAAACAAAGGATGTTATACTTGAACTCCGCAATAAAAAAGGTCTCTCTCAAGAAGAACTTGCAGAAAAACTCTATGTAACCCGACAGGCAGTATCCCGCTGGGAAAATGGCGAAACAGTTCCAAATACCGAAACACTGAAACTGCTCTCAAATTTCTTTGATGTTTCAATCAATACACTAAAAGAACCAAATGGTGATTTCAATGAGGAGTATTGCAAATGGTGTTATAGTGATGGCACATTCAAATACACCAGTAAGGAACAGCTTATTGATTTTTGTGTAGAACATATGGCAACTGAGAATTGGCCTGCTGAACAGGTTAGGGCGCATATGGAAGCAGTCGTACCAAAACTTAATCATTGGAAATAGCAAAGGATGACAGTTTCAATGTTGTCAGGTGGGGTGACAAATTTCTGTTTATCGTAGAAAGTGCTTCGGCTTGTTATTATATTTTTTATTCTAAGCTTCGGACATAAGTTTATCTAAGATAAACTAATATCCTACGCTATGAATAAAAAATACAATAACAAGTCGAAGCACTTATTTGCGCTAAATCAGAAATTTTGTGTAGTGCCGCGTCCCCTGCGGGGCGCAATGCGCCGTAATACTTGCGCATTACGCAACCTGTAGGGTACGGAATGCTCTTTTGTAAATTATTGGTTTAACTTACATTGATTCATATAATAAAACCATATTTTTTATTCATTGCGGAGAATGTTAGAATATCTTAATGTTTTGCAACTGAAAAGCATAGTAATTTGCCGACACGATGTCGGCAAAAGACGCGCATCACCATGGATGGTGAATTGCGCGTCGGTTACGTAGTTCTATATAACTTTAAAGGCAAAACATTTAGATATTCTTACATTCGTAGCACCGAATAAAAAATATGGTTTAATTATATGAATCTTAAGTAAGATAAACAGAAATCTA
>JBGVOM010000103.1:0-89354 GCA_045126515.1 Lachnospiraceae bacterium | reverse complement strand
ATCTTAGTTTCCTTCTGTACTGTCAACATCACTGATAACATCGCAACCATCGCCTTTGTTAAATATGTATGTATCATCACCGGTTCCACCATATAAGTAATCATTTCCTATTCCGCCTATGAGGATATCATTTCCGTTTTCTCCATACAGTCTGTCATTACCAGATTCACCATACAAGAGGTCATTTCCATTATTTCCCTTTATAGTATCATCTCCGGCTCCGGCATAAAAGGTTTCATCTTCTGAATAGCAGTAAGCTGCTGTATAGCCATACAAATTGTCATTTCCTTCACTTCCTGTTATAGCTGACATATTATTTTCAATGTCTTCTTTCGTCCATACTGTTCCGTCTGCAAATTCTATATTCTCGAGATAGTTTCTTCCATCATTGCTTTTATACGCATTCTGTACTGTTACCTTTTCCCCATTCTTTGCATTGCTCAGTATCATATCATAACCATTTCGGATGATTTGGATGTCTTCAGCTCTGATTCCTTCTCCAAAAACAAGGCGATCCTTGATTCGGTCTTCGCTGGTATCATAATTACAAATGATATCATCCCCATCTCCTAAATTATGAATATAGGTATCTGCTCCGGCTCCTCCTTCTAAATAGTCATTTCTTCTTCCTCCTATAAGGGTATCATTTCCGTTTTCTCCATACAATTTATCATTCCCAGCTTCTCCATATATGATATCGTTTCCATTGTTTCCCTTTACAATATCATCTCCGGCTCCGGCACGAAATGTTTCATTTTCTGAATAGCCATAGGATATATTATAGCCATACAAATTATCATTTCCTTCACTTCCTGTTATGGCTGACATGTTATTTTCTATGTCTTTTTTCGCCCATACTGTTCCGTCTGCAAATTCTATATTCTCAAGATAGTTTCTTCCATCATTGCTTTTATACGCATTCTGTACTGTTACCTTTTCCCCATTCTTTGCATTGGTCAATATCATATTATAACCATTTCGGGTGATTTGGATGTCTTCGGCTCTGATTCCCTCTCCAAAGACAAGACAGTCTTTTATTCGGTCTGCACTGATGTCATAGTTATTAATGATGTCATCTCCATCGCCTAGATTGTGGATGTAAACGTCTGATCCGGCTGCTCCTTCCATGTAATCATTTCCAAGTCCACCTATTAATATATCATTTCCATTTTCTCCATACAATTTATCATTCCCAGTCTCTCCATATATGATATCGTTTCCATCCTTTCCTTGCACCGTATCATCTCCGGCTCCGGCATAGAAGGTTTCATCTTCTAAATAGCAGTAAGCTGCTGTATAGCCATACAAATTGTCATTTCCTTCACTTCCTGTTATGGCTGACATATTATTTTCAATGTCTTCTTTCGTCCATACTGTTCCATCCGCAAATTCAATATTCTCGAGATAGTTTCTTCCATCATTACTTTTATACGCATTCTGTACTGTTATCTTTTCCCCATTCTTTGCATTGGCGAGTATCATATCATAACCATTTCGAGTGATTTGGATGTCTTCGGCTCTGATTCCTTCTCCAAAAACAAGGCAATCCTTGATTCGGTCTTCGCTGGTATCATAATTACAAATGATATCATCCCCATCTCCTAAATTATGAATATAGGTATCTGCTCCGGCTCCTCCTTCCATGTAGTCATTTCCAGTTCCTCCTACAAGAATGTCGTTTCCATCTCCTCCATACAACTTATCATTTCCCGATTCTCCATGTAAAATATCGTTTCCAGCATACCCATATATTGTGTCATCTCCGACTCCTCCATAAAAGGTTTCATCTTCTGAATAACCATAGCTCGCTTTATAACCATACAAACTGTCATTTCCTTCGCTTCCTGTGATTGATGATATTTTTTGTTCAAGATATTCTTTCGTCCATACTGTACCGTCTGCAAATTCGATATTTTCAAGATAACTTCTTCCATTATTACTTTTATACGCATTCTGTACTGTTACCTTTTCCCCATTCTTTGTATTGGTCAATATCATATTATAACCATTTCGGGTGATTTGGATATCTTCGGCTCTGATTCCTTCTCCAAACACAAGACGGTCTTTGATTCTTTCTTCACTGGTATCATAATTATTTATGATATCATCTCCATCTCCTAAATTATGGACATAAAGATCAATTCCATTTCCGCCTTCCATATAGTCATTGCCAAGCCCTCCTATAAGAATATCATTTCCATTTCCTCCATACAGTTTGTCATCTCCTGACTCACCATATAACGCATCATTTCCATTATTTCCTTTTATAATATCGTTGCCATCTCCAAGAAAGTATGTATCATTCTCGTTATTTCCATATAACTTATCATCTGTTTCCGTACCATAATAATATCCATTTGTACCAGCAGTTTCAATTACAGCAGTTAAAACCGGTGAATCTGAAAATGCCTGCTTCATACTTTCTAAGTCAAAGCAATCCTTAAATGTTTTACTGCTTCTAATATATCTGGTATAATCTCTCATTAATCGAATAGTTCCCTGTACATCTTCTTTCAGTGATTCGGAAAAATATGTTTTCACAAAAGAGTAATCAATATCTTTCTTTATAAATGTTTCCTGCTCTGGTGTTATAATCTCAAACGCTGATGTTTTTTCCTTATCTCTTCTTTCTGTACTCTCTTGTATGAAAGTGAATGCAATTGGCAACTTTAAATCCGACTGAGCTGCTAATTGAATATATACATCAGAAAGTATTTTATTGTATATATTCTCTAATTTTTTTGCCGATGTTTGGTTTGGATTGTCTCCCTTCTCAGCTTCAAAAATTTTATGAAGTGTATAGGTTTCTTTAAAATCCTCTTTTTCTTTCGAAGTATTATTATTTCGTCTATTTAAATATATAATTCGTATTTTATAGACACTACCATAAAATTTTTCAATTATAGAAAGATGCTCTGCATCAATGAAACCACCACGACTACCTGGCTCCACATCCCCACAATCAGCCCATGTTTTCACAATATCTTCCACCAACTTACCACGTTTCCCACTGTCTTTGGTTTCTACAAATTCCTGTACCATCTGCTTTAATTCTTCATTCTCTTCCATTGCCTGATGAAGTGTTCCCATGCGCCCTGAACCTTTCACATCCGGCAATTCTTCTATTTCTTTAGAAATCTCTGTCTGTTCTATCTGCACTGTGTCCATGGTATCTATCACAAAATCGACCTCAGACATACCATGTACCATATCATCTTCAGTCAGATAACTTCCAGTTTTTGATATTAGGTTTCCATTTTCATACATTTCCTTTGAAGTGTAGTCTAAATTTAACTGCTTTATTCCTAAATCCGACAGCGTATACTGTTCCTCTTCTTGAGAAATTCCATCTGAATTTTTATCCCTCCATATCTTTAATTCGTTCCATGCCGTATCTTCTTTATTAATAATTCCGTCTGCATTTGAATCAAGGTCTGCAAGATTTTGGAAACCGTATTCTGCATATTCGCCACTTGACATTTGTGTCATATCACCAAAAAGCTCACTTCCGTCATCAATCATTCCGTTCTTGTTCAAATCTCGCACTAGGAATCCATCGTCTTCCGATATCCAACCTGTCTTTTCAGCAAAACCGTCATTTAGGAAGTCAAAATGCACTCCATCTTCTAAATTCTTTGTATAAATACCATCATCGTTTAAATCAAGAATCAACGGATCTACAGGTCTTATTACAACCGTCATGGCATCTATCATGCTTGCCTTATCTAATTCAACAAACAAGTTCTGAATCATTTCATTGTAGGCTTCACCAAGCTTGCTTCCTACTAATCCGTATCCTATCACTCCGGCAAGCAAGGCACCAATTCCCGCTCCAATTGGTCCAAATGTTGCTCCCAATCCTATGAGGTATGGTGCAATAAGCTCTGTAACTGCCATACCGCCGATTGTAGAAACTGCAAACTCCGTTAAGGCACCGGCCACTATTCCTATTGCACTATTAGTATCACCATTCTTATATGCCTCGGATGCATCATAGATTGCTTTTGCTGCAAAGATTGTGGTACATACAACATCTACATATCCTCCCACCTTCTCTCCAACCTTCATGAGATCATCATACTTGCCTAATGATTTTGCAAGTTCTGAGGTTTCTTTCGGATTCGTTGCAAAATTATTTGCAACCTTAAGCATCGCCTTATCTATATCATTCAGGTCATCTGCTGTTTTTCCGGTAGCTGCCAAATATCTCTTTGCACTTTCGGATTCTAAATCTACCTTTGTTCCATCCTTAGAAGATGATGATTTCCCTGACGTACCTTCCACACCTGTATGCTTTGAATCAATCGTATCCTTTATATCAGCATCGGCTGTACCTGTATGCTTTGTAGTTCTATCATCTCCTGTATTTGAATCGCCTGTTCCGGTATGCTTCGTTCCTGCATCATCTCCACCGGAAGATTCCTGTGTTCCTGCTGTCTTATCAGAAGACTCACCTGTATTGGATTTTGTGCCATCAGAATCACTGCCTCCGGTGTGTTTTGTACCTGAATCACTTGTGCTGTCGCTGTGTCCGGTGGAACTTTGTTTCGTATTCGTGTCACCCGCTGTAGTTTCCGTTACTGTTGTAGTTTTCGATGTTCCGTCCTGTGCGTCGTTTGAATTTAAGAAGTTGTCCAATGCATTGCTTAATTCTGCCGCCTGCTTTTTCTCATAATCTGAAAAACTATTATAACGATCCTCTCCAAACATTTCTGTCATCTTGGCTTTATCCATATATGTATCTGCATTGGTATATTCCGATTTATATACCGTGCCTTGAGGCGGTTCAATAATTGTTCCTTTTCCCTTTTCATCTAATTGAATTCCTATCAGACTGCCGTTGGTGTCGTAACAGCCGGTGATTGCATACGGACTACTAGTTTCAGTTAAAATTCCATATTCTCCAATCTCTTGATAAAAGCTCTTAGCCTGATCAACCACACCGAGATTGTCTCCTAATGCTCTTTGGGAAGTTTTTTGCAATATATCATATACTGCATTTCTCCCTGCCTCACCCGTATTATAAATAGCTTTTAAATTTTCTTTTGAAATACCATTTATTGTCTTAAAATTCTTATTCTCAAAGATTTGTTTCAATTCCGTAACAGCAAAAACCTTATCTTGAATTACTCCCTTAGGAACTAACACAACAATATTACTTGATGTACCTGATGCTCTTTGCATAAACTGACCCGAAATGAAATCAGCTAAAGATTGCACATTATTGCCAAAACCACAGCCTCCACCCGGAATGCGTTTCCCCGAAGAATCATAGCCGTTGCAGACCATCTCGTAACCAACGTCGCCTAACATTTTTTTCAATATTCTTTTCATCCTCGGATCATTCAGTAGTTCTCCTGGTGAAGTATCTCTAATATAAATAGCATTATCACCTGCAATTGTCGATACTTCTCTTGCCACCTCCCATGCAAAATCCGTATTTGCTTCTCCTGAATACGCTATTATCGTAGTTCCTTCTGGCAACGAAAAATCCATATTTTTTATCCAACCTTGCATTTCTTCAACAAACTGCGCTACCTGATTTTCAACAAGTTGTCCATTTGGAAGTTCTGCTTGCTTGTTTCTTACAAGTTCAATAATATCATCAATACTTAACGCCATCACTATTTCCTCCCATTAAATATATTCAATCCCTGTAGTGATAGTAACCCCCACTTCTATTATGTTTGATCGTTCAATACCATCTATTCCCAATCCTTGGAAAGCCTCATTTATTATTTTTACAATTTCTTCCTCATTGTATTTTTCAATAACTATTTTTTGCGGAATTCTAATTTTATATATTTCCCAAAATACCCTCAAATCATCATAGTTGTATCTATCGTTCGTCTTTTCTTTTACCCACATTTCAATTATATCTCCATCTAAATATAATCCCATACCTTGCGGAATTTCAAAAGAACCACCACCCATTGGATAAATAATATAATTTCTTTCTCTATCGATTGCCCACCAATATGGTCTTAATGGATGTTTGGTTATATCCAATAGGTGCAACGAATTAAAATATTGTATATCTTCCTCTTTTGTTATTTCTTCACTTACATATGCCATAATTTTCTTCCTCCTTGTTTTTTTATCCTTTTCTCTTTATGCCATTTATTTTAGTTTACAGTTTTGGCAACTCGTAAACTTATCTATAAATTGAAAATTTCAATTTGTAGATAAATTTTCGATATTACATTTTTCATGTGACATCATCACTATTTCTTTTATACTATATCATTTAATTCTATATCACTGCATTAATTTCAACTTTAACCTCTAATATCTTTGAACGTTCTATCCCCCGTGTTCCATAACCTTCAAATGCATCTTTTATGATCTTTTTAATACTTTCGACATCATAACCTTTTTCAAATAATTCTTTTGACACTTCAATCTTATTAATAAACCAATTAATTTTTAAATCACTATCAAACCAATCTCCTTCTGTTTTCTCAACAGCTTCCATTTCTATTAATTCTCCACTTAAATAAAGTTCATATCCCATGAATGTTTCACAAGGCACACCACCTCTTGATACCAAAATTATCTCCTGCTCCCTGTCAACCGCCCACCACGTAGGTTCTAACGGCTTTCTATCCATCAAATATGTAAAACCAATACTTTTAAAATACTCCTTATCCTCTTCTTTAATTCTTTCACTTACAAATGCCATAATTCTGTTCCTCCTTGTTTTTTATACTTTCCTGTCTTATATTGCATTTTCATCCGCCAGTTCAAAAAATCGACTGCCATGTTCATTCATTAGTAAGTCACATAACCTAGTGATTGTGCTAATTTCATTTTTCAATATATTTATACATCCAACATCATTTTATTGTTTTATTTTCTTTACACGTCCTCTATTATACTGTATTTTCTTATTTATTACAACTATTTTAATTTTCTATTTCGTCAATGAAAAAGCTGCCTGTCATTTGCTTTCATTGCAAATAGCAGGCAGCTTTCCCATACCATTAAATTTGAACGCCTTCAATCTTATGTTCCAATACATATCGAACACAATCGGCATCATAAATCAGGCACATCTTTTCATATATAAGTTTTTCTCGTTCTGTTTCCAACTCTATTATTTGAATTTCTGTTATTTTTCCATTCTCAAACAATATCTCATTTGTCTGTATTTTTTCTTCTATAAGTGCAATCTCATCATTTATCTGTGCAATATTGCCAAGGGTTGTTTCATATTGCAGTACCTTTTCTCTCACATATACTTGCAAGTCTTCTTCATACTTTTTTCTATCAAACTCCGCTAAATCTCTTTGAATTCTGATATCCTGAAAATTTTCGGCTTCCTTATTTTCGTCCAGATATTCCTGATAGGTTTTTATCTGATTTTCATAATACTTTATCTGCATATTATTTTCCAAAAACTTATTTGCATAATCTCCACTTAAATCAGTAACATTCTCCGATATTGCAACAGGCACATATTCACCGCCATAAATTCGTATAATTTCTTTATATTGCCTTTGCTGTTCCTGTGCAGTTTCTATCTGCAGTTCTGTTTCTTTCAACTGCAGTTCAAGCTCTTCTACAGAAATTTGTGTGGTATAACCTAATTCTAATTTTCCATTTTCTATCTGTATTTTTGTCTCGATTTCTTCTTTTAGCGCCTGCAAATATTTTTCCTGATATTCACACTTTTGTACTGCTAATGTATTATACCGTATCTTATATTTATTTTCTTCTTCCCTATCTAAAAAAAGTTTTTCTTCATTTTGCACATAATAACTCTTTTCTTCTTCGGGTGTTTCCGGAGTGATACTTGTCTGCGTTTCTGAACTCTGTACCAACACTTTAGTTGAAAACCCACCAGTCAGTATCACTCCTGCTAAGAAAAAACATGTTACAATAGTTTTCTTTTTCATTTACTCTCTATGTATACCTCACTCTTAGCAAACCACGCGAACCTTAAGCACGCCTTCTGCACTCTTAAGTTCTTCCAACACTGCATCTGTTGCAGCTGTTTCTAAGTCAAGTAAGGAATACGCATAATCCCCACGGCTTACATTTACCATGTTTGCAATATTAATATCTGCATTACCAAAGATATTTGTAATCTTACTGATAGTATTCTTAATGTTCTTATGGCATACTGCAACACGGCTTGCGCTTGCGCATACGCCCATGTCACATGCAGGGTAATTTACGGAATTCTTGATATTTCCGTTTTCCATGTAGTCCATGATTTCTTCTACTGCCATAATTGCACAGTTGTCTTCGGATTCTGCTGTAGATGCTCCAAGGTGTGGTGTTAAAATAACACCTTCCTTGCCTGCTGTGGTTGGGTTTGCAAAGTCAGATACATACTTGCGAACCTTGCCTTCTGCTAAGGCTGCCACCATATCTTCTTCATTTACAAGTAAATCTCTTGCAAAGTTTAATACGATAACGCCATCTTTCATCATGCTGATAGCTTCTTTATTAATCATCTGTTTTGTAGAATCTAATAATGGTACATGTACTGTGATGAAATCACATTCCTTGTAAATATCATTTACATCTGATACATGCTTAATATCTCTGGATAAGTTCCATGCTGCTTTTACAGAAATGTATGGGTCATAACCATATACTTCCATTCCTAAATGTTTTGCAGCGTTGGCAACTAATACACCGATTGCTCCAAGACCGATAACACCAAGCTTTTTACCTTTAATTTCTGTTCCGGCAAATTTGCTCTTAGCCTTTTCTGCTGCTTTTCCAATGTTTTCATCAGAAGCATTTTCTTTACACCATTCGATACCGCCTAAGATATCTCTGGATGCCAATAACATACCTGCGATTACGATTTCCTTTACACCGTTTGCATTAGCACCAGGAGTATTGAATACTACGATACCTTTTTCTGCACATTTATCTAAAGGAATGTTGTTGACACCTGCACCAGCTCTTGCTACGGCACAAAGATTGTCAGATAATTCCATATCATGCATTGCTGCACTTCTTACTAAAATAGCAGATGCTTCATTTACATCTTCTGTTTTTGCATAGTCTGCTGTGAATAAATCAAGTCCGCAAGCTGCGATTGGGTTTAAGCAATTATATTTATACATTTTATGCGTTCTCCTTTTCAAATTTCTTCATGAATTCAACTAATTTTTCAACACCTTCGATTGGCATAGCATTGTAGATACTTGCACGCATACCACCTACTGTTCTGTGTCCCTTTAAGTTTTCGAAGCCTGCTTCTTTTGCTTCTTTTACAAATTTAGCATCCATGTCAGCATCACCTGTTACGAATGGTACGTTCATTAAAGAACGGTCTTCCTTGCGGACAGTTCCCTTGAATAATTTGCTTTCATCTAAGAAATCATAAAGGATTTTTGCTTTCTTTTCGTTGAGCTCTTTCATCTTTTCTAAGCCGCCCATTTTCTTTAACCATTTAAATACTTTACCGCAGATGTAAATATTGTAAGCTGGCGGTGTATTGTATAAACTGTCATTATCTGCATGAGTTTTGAATTTCAACATAGTAGGTGTACCTTCTAATACATCATCTGTGATTAAGTCTTCACGGATGATTACGATAACCATACCTGCAGGTCCTACGTTTTTCTGAACTCCACCGTAAATGATACCGTATTTGCTTACATCTACCGGTTCAGATAAGAAACAGGAAGAAACGTCAGCTACTAAAGTTTTTCCCTTTGTATTTGGAAGTGTTTTAAACTTTGTTCCATAAATTGTGTTGTTTTCGCAGATGTAAACATAATCTGCATCTTCTGAAATTGGTAAATCAGAGCAATCCGGGATGTAGGAGAATGTTTCATCTTCAGATGAAGCAATCTTGTTTGCCTTACCGTATTTAGAAGCTTCCTGCCAAGCTTTCTTAGCCCACTGACCTGTTACAATGTAATCAGCCACTTTGTTTTTCATTAAGTTCATAGGAATCATTGCAAACTGCTGGGATGCTCCACCCTGTAAGAATAACACCTTGTAGTTATCAGGGATATGCATTAAATCACGAATATCCTGTTCTGCTGTCTTAATGATTTCTTCGAATGCTTTGGAACGATGGCTCATTTCCATTACGGACATTCCTGTTCCGTTGTAGTCAAGCATTTCTGCTGCTGCTTCCTTTAATACTTCTTCTGGTAAAACTGCTGGTCCTGCTGAGAAATTATATACTCTGCTCATTTTTTTAATTTTCCTCCTAAAATATGTATCTTTATTTTTATTTCATATCTGATTCATCAAACACTTCTTCGATGGCTGCTGCCGGTGGTACCATTGGAAATACCTTATCATCACTGTCAATGACACAATCTAGTACAACAGGTCCCTTCGCCTGTAACGCCTTTTCCAAAGCGGCATCCAGTTCTTCCCTGCTGGTTACCCGGTAAGCTTCACAGCCTAACCCTTCGGAAACTTTCACAAAGTCCACCTTATCATTTAATACGGTATGAGAATACCGTTCTCCATAGAACAATGTCTGCCACTGGCGTACCATACCAAGTACATGATTGTTCAACACAACCTGAATAATTGGTATATTGTATCTGGATGCTGTGGCAAGCTCATTCATATTCATACGGAAACAGCCGTCACCTGCAATATTGACTACTGTCTTATCCGGGTTGCCTACTTTTGCACCGATACACGCTCCCAAACCGTATCCCATGGTTCCAAGACCACCGGATGAAAGGAAGGTACGTGGAGATGTATATTTATAATACTGCGCTGCCCACATCTGATGCTGTCCTACATCTGTAGTGATAATCGCTTCGCCCTTTGTTGCTTCATACAGCTTTTCAATCACATAAGGTCCTGTTAAAGCTGCTTTATTATAAGTCAATGGATATTCTGTCATCATTTCTTTGATGTGGTCTGTCCATTCCTTATTTTCATGCTGTTTCATGCGGTCGCATAATTCTCGTAAAATCAGTTTGGCATCACCTACAAGGCAGGCGTCTACCAATACATTTTTATTGATTTCCGCCGCATCCACATCAATCTGTACAATCTTTGCATTTTTAGCAAATTTCTGTACATTTCCAGTAACTCTGTCACTGAAACGGGCACCGATTACCACAAGCAAATCACATTCTGTAACACCATAATTTGCTGTCTTAGTTCCATGCATACCAAGCATTCCGGTATACAAAGCATCGGTTCCGTCAAATGCCCCTTTACCCATAAGGCTGTCACAGACCGGTGCATCTAATTTTTTTGCAAATTCATTTACTTCTTCTGAAGCATCGGAAATAATTGCACCACCGCCCACAAAGATATATGGTTTTTTAGCCTCACTGATAAATTCAAGCACCTGCTCCATATCTTCTGGATTTGCTAACGGTTTGCGCTCGATAACTTCCGGTGTTTCTTTTATGTACTCTGTTGTTCCGCCGGTAACATCCTTGGTAATATCCACAAGAACCGGTCCCGGTCTTCCGGTTTTGGCAATTTTAAATGCCTTACGAATGGTCTTTGCCAGGTCATTGATATTTTTTACAATAAAATTGTGTTTTGTGATAGGCATAGTCACACCTACAATATCAATTTCCTGAAAAGAATCTTTTCCCAGAAGTGGAACTCCCACGTTACAAGTGATTGCCACCATTGGAACAGAATCCATATAAGCTGTGGCAATTCCGGTAACCAGATTGGTTGCTCCCGGTCCACTGGTGGCAAGGCAGACACCTACCTTGCCTGTGGAACGGGCAT
This sequence comes from Lachnospiraceae bacterium, assembly GCA_045126515.1. GTDB lineage: Bacteria > Bacillota > Clostridia > Lachnospirales > Lachnospiraceae > RUG11237. Next base: position 77,657 of record JBGVOM010000103.1, on the reverse strand, counting down.
AACCATCTGCTGCATGGGATGCACCCTGTTCATGGGATGTGAGTATATGTTTGATTTCTTCATGTTTATATAATGCATCATAGATATTTAAAATTGCTCCGCCCGGATAACCAAACACAGTATCCACGCCCTGCTCTTTTAAACATTCTACAACGATTTCTGAACCTGTTAACTGCATCTTCATCCCCCACTTTATTTTTTCGGTAACTCTAATACGGCTCCTCTGTTACCGGATGTAACTAATTCTGCATAACGCTTTAAGTAGCCTGTTGTAATCTTCGGCTCTCTTGGCTGCCATTTTGCACGTCTTGCTTCTAATTCTTCATCAGAGATTACAAAGTCAAGCTTGTTGTTTGGAATATCAATCTTAATGATATCTCCTTCTTCTACTAAAGCAATGTTTCCGCCTACAGCGGCTTCCGGTGAAACGTGACCGATGGAAGCTCCCCTGGAAGCTCCTGAGAAACGTCCGTCTGTAATCAATGCTACAGAAGAACCAAGTCCCATACCTGCAATGGCTGAGGTAGGATTTAACATTTCTCTCATACCCGGACCGCCTTTTGGTCCTTCATAACGGATTACTACAACGTCACCTGCTACAATCTTACCGCCTTTGATGGCTGCAATAGCATCTTCTTCGCAGTCAAATACTCTTGCAGGTCCTTCGTGTACCATCATTTCCGGTGCTACTGCGGAACGTTTTACCACACCGGTATCCGGTGCCAGATTACCACGAAGAACTGCAATACCACCTGTTTCACTGTATGGATTATCAATTGGACGAATTACTTCCGGATTCTTGTTTACGCATCCTTCGATATTTTCTCCTACTGTCTTTCCTGTTACAGTCATGCAGTCTGTATGAAGCAGTCCCTTTTTATTTAATTCGTTCATTACAGCATATACGCCGCCTGCTTCGTTTAATTCTTCAATATATGTATGACCTGCCGGTGCTAAATGGCAAAGGTTTGGAGTCTTTGCTGAGATTTCGTTTGCAATATCTAAGTCAATTTCAATGCCTGCTTCATGAGCAATCGCCGGTAAGTGAAGCATACTGTTTGTGGAACAGCCTAATGCCATATCTACAGTCAGTGCATTGTGGAATGCTTTTTCTGTCATGATATCTCTTGGACGGATGTTCTTTTCTAACATTTCCATAACCTTCATACCTGCCTCTTTTGCAAGACGGATACGCTGGGAATATACTGCCGGAATGGTTCCGTTGCCTTTTAATCCCATACCAAGTACTTCTGTTAAACAGTTCATACTGTTAGCAGTGTACATACCGGAACAAGAACCACAAGTAGGACATGCATTTTCCTCAAAGTCTAACACATCTTCTTCTGACATAGTACCTGCTGCATAAGAACCTACTGCTTCAAACATACTGGATAAAGAAGTCTTACATCCTTTTACCTTACCTGCAAGCATTGGTCCTCCGCTGACAAATACAGTAGGAATATTTAATCGTGCTGCTGCCATTAAAAGTCCCGGTACATTTTTATCACAGTTTGGAACCATAACAAGAGCATCAAACTGATGTGCCATTGCCATACACTCTGTGGAGTCACAGATTAAATCTCTGGTCACTAAAGAATATTTCATTCCCACATGTCCCATGGCAATACCATCACATACAGCGATTGCCGGGAACATAACCGGTGTACCGCCTGCCATGGCAACACCCATTTTTACTGCATTTACAATTTTGTCTATATTCATATGACCTGGAACGATTTCATTGTAAGAACTTACAATACCAACTAATGGTCTGTCCATTTCTTCTTTTGTCATTCCCAGTGCGTTAAATAATGATCTGTGTGGAGCCTGCTGCATTCCTTTTGTTACTGCATCACTTCTCATTTTTCTCTCTCCTTTTCTATTAAATTCTTTTTACACAATTATGTACTTAGATTCTTTCTGCCAATAAATCTCCCATCTTATCGCAGCCAACCTGTGTGCATCCTTCTGCCATGATATCGATGGTTCTATATCCGTCTGCTAACACTTTCTTTACTGCATTTTCGATGGCATCTGCTTCCTGGGATAAATCGAAGGAGTAACGAAGCATCATAGCTGCTGAAAGAACTGTTGCGATTGGGTTTGCAATATTCTTACCTGCAATATCCGGTGCAGAACCATGACTTGGTTCATACAGACCAAACTTCGTTTCGTTTAAGCTTGCAGAGCTTAACATTCCAATAGAACCTGTTACCATACTTGCTTCATCAGAAAGAATATCACCAAACATATTCTCTGTCAAAATAACATCGAACTGTCTTGGATCCTTTACTAACTGCATTGCACAATTGTCAACTAACATATGTTCATAAGTTACTTCCGGATAATCCTTTGCAACTTCTTCTACAACTTTTCTCCAAAGTCTGGAGGAATCTAATACATTTGCCTTATCCACGCTGGTTACTTTTTTCTTGCGTTTCATAGCAATGTCAAAACCGCGGATTGCGATTCTTCTGATTTCATTTTCATCGTATGTAAGGGAATCGTATGCTTTCATGACACCGTTTTCTTCCACTGTCTTACGCTCTCCAAAGTAAAGACCTCCGGTTAATTCACGCATAATTACCATGTCAAATCCATCTCCGATGACTTCATCCTTTAATGGACATGCTCCCTTTAATTCTTTATATAATACGGCTGGTCTTACATTTGCGAATAAGTTCAACGCTTTACGAATCTTTAACAGCCCTGCTTCCGGTCTCAATTCCGGCGGAAGTTTATACCATGGGGAAGTTGTTGTATCACCGCCAATGGAGCCCATAAGTACTGCATCACTGTTCTTTGCAGCCTCAATAGCTTCATCTGTCAGTGGAACGCCGTGTACATCAATAGATGCTCCACCCATTAGAATTTCAGTATAATCAAATTTGCGACCAAATTTTGTGCCTACTGCATCTAAGACTTTCTTTGCTTCGTTTACTATTTCCGGACCAATTCCATCACCGGAAATAACGCCAACCTTGTAATTCATGTTATCCATCCTTTCAGCTATATTTTTACTGTTCTCCCAAAATATACTAAATTTTCATAGAAAAAAGTATAAAATTCTACAGTTTAAGCCATACTTAATATAATATAACAAATGGGCGGAGTTTTCAATCATTATTTTTTCATTCTTCATAATGCGAGAACAATTTAGGATTTTTTTTGGCTCGAAAGCTGATGAGGAGAGAAGTTTTTTGGGGATAATGTTTAATGGGACGCTCATAGGCGGCACCACTTTTTCCTTGGAAGGCAGAGGCAACGCAAATGCAAACTAACTGTTAAGGGCGACTAAGACGTTCCAGAAAGCTGTCACGCCTAAGTCGCCCTAAACAGTGGATTTCGCATTTTCTAAGAACGCCTCTTTCATTGCCTTCCAAGGAAGAATTTTCAGTACTTATGAGCGTCCGTCTATTTAATAAGTAAACAACTGCGCCCAGTAATTTGTTCCTTTTGAATTCTGATAATGACCTACACCGATTTTTGTGAATTTAGGATTTAAAATGTTGGCTCTATGACCTTCACTGTTCATCCACGCATTTACTACTTCTTCCGGCGTTTTCTGTCCCCATGCAATATTTTCTCCGGCACCTTTGTAACTAATTCCCTGCTCTTTTAATACAGAACTAAAGCTACTGCCGTCCGGTCTTGTGTGAGAAAATGATTTTTCAATTTCTCTGGCACGGATAAGTGCTGCCTTTTCTATTGTTTTATCTAAAGTCAGTTCGTTAAGTCCTGCCTTTGTTCTTTCTACATTTACAAGCTTTACCACCCGCTCAGCAAAAGAAACCTCTGGTTTCACTGTTACAGAATTGTCACCTTCCGGCTTATTTGCTTCCGGAGTTTCTGTTTCTGGAATTTCCGGAAGACTTGTGTCTGGAATGACAATTTCCGGAATACAGCTGTTCCAGTTACAATTTCCCAACTCTTTTTCCAGCTTTGAAAGAACCTCTTTTAAATCGTTCTTGTTGCTTACGGTTCCTCCAATGATGATACAATTATCTTTTTGTAACTGTTCGCATACAGATTTTCCTGCACTCGCCTGTGAAAAAAGCGGTGAACCTGCTGCTGCCACAACCGTTGCGGCTGTCAATGCAAATAATGATAGTTTTCTCATGTTTACCTCCTTATAGTTGCATTTCGGTTACAAAGGGCATGGTAACATGAATGCTTCTTTTTATCTACCGGTAATATATGGATGCAAAAAAAGCACTGCACACAAGCGACTTTCATCCCTTATGAGCAGTGTCCTTTTTCCACTTTATTCACGCTAACAGAAAATTCACAAAATGTACTTTCTATTTTAATCTGCTGAACCAGCTTTTTCCACTTGAACGATAGCATCTTTCTTCATTGGAATACGACAGTTTTTATTATTACCAAATTCCACAATAACAGTATCATCTGTAATATCAATTACAATACCGTAAAATCCACTGGTTGTAAGTACACTGTCACCAATCGCTAATTCAGAAAGCATTAAATTCAATCTTTTCTGTTCCTTTTTCTGCGGACGTACCATAACCAAGTACATACCACCAACAATAAGAACAATGTAAGCTACCATAATAAAAGTAAAAGATGAGCCTCCCTGCTGTGCTCCTAAAATCATCTGCATATTTTTTCCTCCTGCTGTTACAAATATTTTGTTTCAAAATGCTCTATTCCATATTCTACACAACTATAGATATTTCTTCAAGTGTTTTCTTTGATTTCTCTATAACTTCTTTATAACCACTATGTCAGCAATTCGCCTTCCAGATAAGACCACTTCAAATAATCTGGATTACTGTAGTATATATTGGAATTAAAATCCGATATTTCATCTGAAATAAAGGATGAGAATACATCAATAATTGCTTCTTCTATATCCCCATTTTCACACGTAGCCAATATTAACTGCTGATACACCATTCCGATGGCTGTTTCTGACGGTACGGCATATTTGCACTCTTTTACTGTATCAAAATTTCCTTCCAAAATATGATACTCCTCTATCAACTCATCAGAAACCTGTTCAAAAGACAGGCAATGATTCACTTCCGCCAAACGTAACTGCCTCGCTATATCTTCTCTGGAAAAATGTTTAACAACATCTTTCCGGTGATTACAAGTTTTCCTTGCAATAAATTCGATTAAACTGCATACATAAAAAATGTCATCTTTTTCCTTTTCAGTCATGAATTTGTTCACTCCTTTCAAAAGTCAGACAATTCAATGCTCTCAACGTATGAAAACTAATCTGATGAGTTGGATATTTAAACTTTGCATATTCCCAAAAAACATTTCTGCTGATTCTTCCATTCAAAAAAGCATTTACAAAATCCCAAATAGTATCATCTGCCATAGGACCTTCTACAATATCAAATTCGTGTACATACCCTGAACGGCATTTTGCTATAAAATCTAACCACTCATCTGTCATGGTATCAAATTTCAACACCTTTAATTGTGGATTTTCTTTATAACTATAAATATTCACTACGCCTTTTTTATCTTTTCTGTCAGCCCATCGATATGCCTGCTCATATTTATTGGTGCAATAAAATCCCCATGAGAAATCTTTTGTATATTTTGTTTTTCTTATCTCCGGGTATTCTACTACTTCTCCACTTCCATGATAAAGCAAAATTTCATCCAAAACAACATCCCCTTTCTTACTCACCCTTCTCCATGCCTTCCAGCTTATTTCTCTTATATTCTGCAAACCTTCCCTGCTCAATGGCTTCTCTGATTTCTTCCATCATATTATTGTAGAAATACAGATTGTGCATCACGCACAAGCGCATTCCCAGCATTTCTTTTGCTTTCAGCAAATGTCTGATATAAGCTCTGCTGTATTTCTGACAAGTTGGACAACCACAGCCCTCTTCAATCGGCTTACTATCCAATTCATATTTCGCATTAAATAAGTTCAATTTGCCATGATTTGTATACACATGACCATGTCTTCCATTTCTACTTGGATATACACAATCAAAAAAATCTACACCACGCTCCACCGCTTCTAAAATATTTGCAGGTGTTCCCACACCCATAAGATATGTCGGCTTTTCTTCCGGAAGATATGGTACTACAGCCTCAATGGTACGGTACATATCCGCATGGGATTCTCCCACTGCCAGACCGCCGATGGCATAGCCATCCAAATCTAACTCTGAAATACGTTTTGCATGATCAATTCGGATATCTTCAAAGCAACCACCCTGATTGATTCCAAACAGCATCTGCTGCTTATTAATGGTATCTTCTAACCCATTTAATCTCTGCATTTCCTTTTTGCAGCGTTCTAACCATCTTGTAGTTCTTGCCACAGAATTTTCCATATAAGTTCTGGACTCTAAACTTGGTGGACATTCATCAAATGCCATGGCAATAGTGGATGCAAGATTGGATTGAATCTGCATACTTTCTTCCGGTCCCATAAATATTTTTCTGCCATCCACATGAGAATTAAAGTACACACCTTCTTCTTTGATTTTCCGAAGCCCCGCCAGTGAAAACACCTGAAAGCCACCGGAATCTGTCAAAATTGGCTTGTCCCATACCATAAATTTATGAAGACCCCCCATTGCTTTTACCACTTTGTCCCCTGGTCTTACATGAAGATGGTATGTGTTTGATAACTCCACCTGTGTTTTTAAATTCTGTAAATCCTCTGTAGATACTGCACCCTTAATTGCCGCCGCTGTACCCACATTCATAAATACCGGGGTTTCAATCACGCCGTGTACCGTGTGAAACTGTCCTCTTTTTGCATTTCCATCTTTTTTCAATAACTTATACATGATTCATCCTCATTTACTTTTCCATTTTATTTTTTAATTTATTCTTCTTTCCTTTCAAATCATCTTCTATAAACTTACGCATATCCCGTAAGGCTTCTCTGTATTTTGCTGAAGATGCAGAAGGATGTGCTTTCAAAAGTTCCGCCTTTAATACACCATAATTTTTGCTGTATTGCCGATATTCCTCCAGCTTGCCTCTTAACTGATGATAAGCCTCCAATTTCTCCGGTGTATTTTCCAGTATTTCTTCTTTGTAATCTTCAATTCGTTCCAGAAAACGCTCTTTTCGCTGGCTGGCCGCTTTTAGTATAATATCTTTCTTCTCCGCAGCTGACTCTAAAAACTGTTCATGCATTTCCTCTAATTCTTTTCGCATAACAGTCATCTTCTCTAACATCTTTCTCAAATCCAGAGCTGCTTTTACAGAAGCAATGGTGTCTGCCAGAAATACGATACCAAGCACTACCACCAGAACAGCTTCCACTACCTGGGGAATCTGAAACATTGCTCTTTCAATGGGTTTATGTATCACTTCCGTCAAAAATAAAGTCAAAAAACCCCATGCAATGGAGGATGACAAACAAATGACTCCCTTGAACTGGAATTTCTGATTACTGTAATCCCAATATTTTACTTTAAAAATACTTTCCATGGCAAGTCCCACCACTAATTCCAAAAGTGTTGCTGCCGCCATTCCTGCAAAATAAGTTGCCACAAGATTTCCTTCAAAAGGAATGGATGCGAACAGCATAATAATTGCACCGGATGCATAAATCGGCAGAATAGGTCCTCTTAAAAATCCACGATTGACAAATTTCCGCTTGCGAACAGAAACATAGGTAGTTTCGAAAATCCACCCAAAAAAGCCGTATATAAAAAATAGCAGAATCCAATCTGCCACACTATATTGATACATCTTATCTTCTCCTCTTTTTTCAAAATAAAACATCTTAATATAGTATATATTATGGGGTGAACTCTTGCAAGTCTTAAAAAAATTGTTTATACTTATTTAAGCAATAATAACGATTTTTATAAGGAGGCATTTATGTCAGGTTCAATATATGGAAAACATTTTAGCATTGCAACTTGGGGAGAATCCCATGGAAAGGGCATTGGTGTTGTGGTAGACGGTTGCCCTGCCGGGCTTCCACTCTGCGAAGAAGATATTCAGAAATTCTTAGACCGCCGTAAACCAGGACAGTCTAAATTTACTACTCAGAGAAACGAATCGGATTCTGTTCAGATTTTATCGGGTATTTTCGAAGGAAAGACCACCGGAACTCCAATTTCCATGATTGTTTTTAACGAAACCCAGCGTTCTCAGGATTACAGCGAAATTGCCAATTATTACCGTCCGGGACATGCGGACCTTACTTATGATTTAAAATATGGTTTTCGTGATTACCGGGGCGGCGGACGTTCTTCCGGACGTGAAACTATCGGTCGTGTAGCTGCCGGTGCCATTGCCATAAAAATCTTAAATCAGTTAGGCATTGATTTGTTTGCTTACACCAAATCTATCGGTCCGGTTAGTTGCGACGAACAGAAGTTCAACCGCGAGGAAATACAAAATAATAAATTGTATATGCCGGATGCGGATGCCGCTCAGAAAGCCTCTGATTATTTAGCAGAATGTATGGCAGACAGAAATTCTTCCGGCGGTATTGTGGAATGTATTGTAAAACATATGCCTGCCGGTGTTGGAGAACCTGCTTTTGAAAAATTAAGTGCAAATCTGGCAAAAGCAATTTTCTCCATCGGTGCTGTAAAGGGCTTTGAAATTGGTGATGGTTTTGATGTGGCAAAAGCAACCGGACTTACCAACAATGACAACTATAAGGCTGTAAATGGAACGATTGAAAAAATAACCAATCACTCCGGTGGTATTTTAGGCGGTATTAGTGACGGCTCCGACATAATTCTGCGCGCCGCATTTAAGCCAACCCCTTCCATTGCAAATACCCAGCAGACAATAAATAAACAAGGGGAAACCATTGAAATCAATATTAAAGGACGTCATGATCCGATTATCGTACCTCGTGCTGTAGTGGTAGTTGAATCCATGACCGCGCTTTGTATTCTGGATATGCTTTTCGAAAGCATGACATCGAAAATGGAAGATATCGAAAACTTTTTCTCCTAAACTGTTTTTCCAAAAATAAAAAGAGAAGCTTTCTGAGCTGTCAAAAATCCTGCTCAGAAAGCTTCTCTTTTTATTTACTTTGTAACTATTCTGTCGATTACTGTTCTTTTCCCGCCATCTGACGTTCCTGGGCTTCAATCATTTTTTTTACCATGTAACCTCCGACAGAACCATTCTGCTTAGAAGTTAAGTTTCCGTTGTACCCATCGGTAAGTGGAACACCTAATTCGTTGGCAACTTCGTACTTAAACTTATCCAATGCACCCTTTGCTTCCGGAACTTCAACTCTGTTACTTCTAGACATAATAAACTCCTCCATTCCGCTACCGCAGGACTGCGCTCCCGCTGATAACTGTTTGTTGTTGTTTGTTACATCCATAGTATGTGTCAATTCCGAAAGCATACTCAGGTAATTTCTGACAGATTATTTGACTGCTACCCTTAATGTATTGCTCCAGTCACCGTAAATCTTTTTGGAACCTACTTTCTTGTAGGAACGAATCTTTACATAATATGTCTTGTTGCTCTTTAAGTTTTTCATTGTTTTTGATGTTGTCTTATTTTTTGAAATTGTAACTACTTTTCTACTGCTCTTAGAAAAGTTTGCCTTTGTAGCATAGTAAATTTCATAACCGGTTGCCTTGCTATCCTTCTTCCATTTCAATTTCATGGATTTTGCAGAAGTGCTGGTAGCGGTAGTTAACTTAGCCTTGGCTGGTGCTATATAGAAGTATACCGTCTTACTTCCTGTATAATTTCCGGTACCCTTAATAACTGCCTTAGCTTTTCCCGGATTCTTATTGGAACTGTAGGTAACTGTGTAATCTCTGTTTGCAGACATTTTGGTGGTTCCATTCGTCACCGTTAACGCTGGAAGAATAGCCTTACCTGTATATTTCTGGTCTGCAATCTTAGTAACCTTTACCTTGGATATATTTTGTGGAACAATATTAAAGGTTATAGTTTTTGTACCACTATAGTTACCTTTTCCTCTAATTGTTACTGTTGCTGTACCGGCATTGACATTGTTTACATAAGTTGCCGTATAATCAGTATCCTTTACTAAAGTCTTTCCTAAATCAGTAATTGTTACTGCCGGAGTAACCTTAGCTGCAGTGTATGGCACATCATTAATTTTTGTTGCCTGGACATTATTAATATCTCTTTGTGTAATTTTAAAGGTAAATGTTTTAGTTCCAACGTAGTTTCCGCTACTTCCTTCACTCAATATTATCTTTGCTGTTCCCACAGAAATGTTATTACTGTAAGTTACAATATAATCTTCACCTTCAACCAACGTTGCATTACCTAATGTTACCGTCAATTTTGGTTTTTGCTCTGTTCCATCATATGTTACAGCTTCTATTGGTACTATTTTAATAGCGCTTAAATTTAACGCTGTAACTTCAATTTCTTTTGATGCAACACACGCACCATCTGCTGACATTGCTGTAATTACTGCTTTTCCAACCTTTTTCGGTGTCAGATTTACTCTTGCTGTATTTTGGTTTCTCATAGGTGTTAAATCTACTATTTCTGAGTTATCTACTGACCAGATAACATCATCACTATTTGCCGGAAGTGTTACACTAACATAGCCATTTGTAGCATTTAGCGCAATAGTATTTGAACCACCTAATACCATACTGGTAATTCTATTTACCACCTTTATAGTAAACCGCATTGTTTTTTTAGAAACAGAAGATGCTGCTGTTAATATAGTCTGTCCTGCCACATTACCATTGATTGTACAAGTATATTTATCATCACTTGGCTTGACAGATGCAACTCTTTCATTTGCAGAAGTCCAGTCAATATATTCTGTTGCGTTGCCACAATTTAATTTAACTTCTGCAGTTTCCCCTTTATAAACTCTGATAACTCCGTTATTCTCAAGAGTGTTTCCATCGGCGTCTTCTGCCTTTAATTCTTTTACTGGAATTGCCACTCTTGCCTGACAGGTAGCTTTTAAAGTATCGTTAATCTTTGCAGTGATTGTTACCGGTGTTTCCGAAGATTTCACTGCAGTAAGTAAACCATTTTCATCTACTTTTACGATGCTCGGATTGGAACTTTCATAAATAACTGTATCGGAAGTATCTTCCGGTGTCAAAATTGGCTTTAACTGATATGTTACACCTGTTTCACCTACTTCACCCGGCACAAGCATAATTTCATTTTCCTGACTTTCTTTCAAAGAAATATCAGTTGCCGGTACCTTAACATGAAGGGTAACTGTTAAAAGCTTATTTGTCTGGAGATTTCTTAACTCTATCGTTACATCTCCCTTTGTTAACGGTTGTAAAGTTAAGTTCTTTGCGTTCACCAAAGAATCATTTGTAGTTTTTACAACCTCTCCCTTTTGAATAATGTTCCACTGGAAATCATCTGTAGAGTCAAACTTAGTTTCGTCCTTAAGACTTGCCATCAAATCTACGTTTGTTCCTTTATTTACCGTCAATTCCTGTCCTTCACACTCACTATTGTTATAAAGAATATGAGTATATACAGCGGTACGTGCTGCAACGCCGGTTACAATTAGATTATCAATTGCAGATACGTTATAAGCACCTTTTACAGTAACGGTAGCACTACCACGCTTCTTAATCAGGACATTAACATATCTTCCTACGAAGCTGGTCAGTTCTTTCTTTTCCGAGTCATTCGGATCAATAAATACCACAACCGGATCGTTTTCATCTGTATTTTCTACTGTCCAAGTCAATTCCTCATTCGGGTCAGCACCTTCATTAATGTCTGTGGACAAACCATAAATATGTCCCTGCACATAATTTGTTGTAGCCTTTTCTTCCACAATCTTAACTGTTTCTACTGCTGCAATAACCTTAATCGGAATAAACGCCTGTAAACCACTGTTAACGGAAGTAGCAATTAAATTTGCAGTTCCTGCTGCTACCGGATTTACTATACCGGAATATTTATCTACCGTAAACACTCCCTCGTCTGTACTAGCCCAAGTTACTTTTTCATTTGCCGTCTTATCACCATCTACTAACTGTGCCGCATACTGAATATTCTTTTCATATGTATAAATCGTATCTTCCGCAATTACCTGCTGTTCTTCTTTCTCTCCAACCTTTACAGATTTTGTAATATTAATATTGTCTGCCAAGGTTAAATCTGTAACATAAATATTATATGTTGCAAAAATCTCACTTCTCGGAGAGGTTTTTGTTGGAGCTGCGTAACAGTAAATTGTTGTATTTCCACCTTTTACAGCCTTTACTACACCATCTTGTGTTACTGTAGCTATCGTTTCATCTGCAGATTTCCAAACCGGTGTATCCGTGGAATTACAAATATATTTCTTCTTTAAATCAAATCTAGAACGGAAAATTGCAGATAATTCAATAGTATCACCAGCAATCATATGTTCTCCCTGCCATGCAATATTATTTGTAACTTTTGTCAGAACATTCTTATTATCTAATTTATAAATTACATTGTAATCCTTTATATTAAATCCGGCTAAATTGCCTTTTTTACATAAGCCTACTTGAGTTTTATCTTCTTCTACAGTTCTTGTTACATTCTCTCCATTTTCATCTTTTTCTGTCACAGTATAAATGGTATTCTGTGCTGGAGCTAATACGACTAACTTTTTATTGATAGCAACCTTACCTGAAGCAGTAAATACAGTTAATTGAAGTGGTTCATTAATCTCAGTTGCTTTTACACCTGAAATAGGCCATTCCACACTATAGGAAGTATCGCTTATTTTTTTCATCGTTCCACCTAAAATGCTAATATTTCCCTCTTTTGTAGATGAATTTTCATCCTCTTCTTTTTGGTTGCTAGAACTAATCGCCGGTAAATCATCAATATCTAATGCTGATAATGCAGCTCCTGCTTCTTTTTCCGGATTTACAAGAGTTCCTTCCACTACTGCACTTATTGTAATAGTTTCTCCCATATCTACATAAACAGTATCAGAACTCATATGATTATATGTGCCCAAATCAAAATTAGGATCTTTTTCCTGATAAGAGGTTGCTGTTACAGCTAAATCCTTCATATTGGTAGCAGACTTACGAATCATAAGCATCTGACTCTTTACAATACTGTTTGCAGTAGCTGTAATGTCACAGATACCATCTTCAGGTTTTTCACTTTTGATATTCACCTGGGCATACTTAACTACACTGCCTGGATAAGTTGTTGTATCTGTTTTTTCTTCTAATGGTTTGATTTCAACCTTTGTATCATCTGCACTTGCCCATTGAAATTCTTCTGCATATTTTGGATTAACTACTACCTTTACTTCAAAAGACTTATCTGTATACTGATTTAAAAAGTCCGTAACAACGGCTCCCTGAATATCGCTCAAAGAATTGTATACATTTAAAGTAATTGTTCTAGAATCATTTCCTGCATTGGCTGTAATCTTATAACTGCCACTTGCCGTACTGTCAATGGCTACCGCAAGATGTTTTGCTTTTCCTGCTATGTCATCGGTCTCATCACCTTCTGTAATGGTAATACCATCTGTTCTGTCTGCGGACCAGGTAATGGCTGTTCCATTTAATACTACCACTGACAAATTCACTGTTGTTTCATTCCAGCAGTATTCCGGTGCCGTATCAGAAACAATAACCGCATTTTCCGCAAATCCGGTTTCTGCCGCTTTCGCCGGTACCACAAACTCTAAAAAGCTTGAACATACCAACGCCAGGCTTAATATAAAAGCCATAACTTTTTTCATTTTCCTGTTCATGAAAATCCTCCCTTTTTATTTTTTGGTGTTTCATTTTATTTTGGAAAAATGGCACACTTAAAAGCATGCCATTTTTACTATGAACTTAATCTAAGTCAAATATCTCAGCCCTGCTAATGGTAACAGAATCACTGGCATTCGGTGTTTTCTGTAAATTAGTACCGGAACCGATTTCTGTGTGCATCTGTACATGCAGCTGTATGGACTGGTCTGTTTTAAATATGTCGCCAATTGGTGCCAGCACATAATATGTACGTCCACTTATCAGCTTTTCATAGCCGGCTTCCTGCCCATTGGTAGCATCATATATCTTCATTTGACTGCCTGCTGTGTATTTTCTTCCCTTTAATATAGTTCCATTTGCATCTTCAAAGTTCTCGGTACCTGAGGAATCAGTAATAAAAATACTGTCAATCTTGATATTTTTTTCTCTTGCTGTCAGATTACCATCATATACATTAAAGTATATTTTCATCTGACCGTCTGTTCCATCCGTACCGGTTCCGAAATCTACGAAATCCACATCAGCACTGTTTACTGAAGTATCGTAAGGTATGATAATATTTTCAACATCCGGTGCTTCTGGCTCTCCGCTTTCCACAATACTGATTTCCGGAACTTTTATCTGTGCATTATAAGCTGCAATCATCGTATTAATAAACAGTTTGATTTCATTTTCATTTGAAATCGGTGAATGCCCTGCACCGGAGTAAGTAATATTACCTTTATTGTAAATGTAATAATTGTTACGAACATCATTCGGATTATCCTTATAAAAATCATCCTCTGGCAACTCACCGTCCTCATCAGGAATTGTCGCCTTCTTCGTACGCTTATTAATACAATACCATACTACTAAATCACTTTCGTTATCACCATTGTTATCAGACTCAATATCAACCGTCCAATACTGCGCATGGGTCGCATTAACGTCAAAGCTTTCCGGCAAAATATACGGATACTCTGTAATCGCACCTTCATTTATTTTACCAATTTCAAATTGCTCTGAATCATCCTTCTTAGCAAACAATGATGAATTCTTTGCTCCTTTGTGTATTAAACCGTCCGTATACTGAACATACTTATCCACCGCAGAACCATTAGACCATTCCACATTGCGGTTTCTTAAGTTTGTGTAAGTACCGCCCTGCGTTTCACCTACTACTTCTGTCTGATTCGTATTCGGTTTAAATGCCATATCTTTACCTAAGCTCAAGAGTTCTGCCCATGCTGATGCATTACTCATGGAATAAGATTCTCCTGTTGCACTTGCCTTTGTGGCTGTTCCGTTTGAATTTTTAAAGAACTGGCTGATATATTTCTTGTAATTGCTCATATCAACATTTTCCGTCGTACGAGTTACCAAACCATACTGATCATTTCCACAAAGATTTCTGATTGCTACAGTTAAGTATGATGAGTTACTCTTTTCATCAGTGCTGCCATCACCAATATGTAAATAGTTACCCGTCCATGCTGTGGTATCATGCGTAAACAAAATACTTCTACCACTTTCGCCAAATTTATTGATTGCTTCCGCCATAGCTATCGCTCTGGCACTTTGACCACTATCTACGTCTGAAAATACATCGATAAATCCGACTACTAACATATCGTAGCCTGAACCATCTACATTTGTTTCTCCATTCGCTCCGGCATGAAGTGCATAACCGCCTTTGTCATTGGAATGTGTATTATCGTATGCCAGACAACGGTCTGCAAATCCATCGCTTCCTGCGGCTGAGATTGTAGTAATCTCCAGTTCAAAGTCCGGAATATTAGATAACAGTTCATGCCATGCGCCGCTACCATGCTCTTTTTGATACTGCATATTTACATGGGTACCTTTATAGGTCTGTCGTTTATCATATTCCTTTGTTTCGTCACCACTTGTAATCTGTAATATCTTGATTTTCTGTTTTGTGCTGTCTCTGTCAACCGTACCATTTTGTTTTTTCGGTGTAACAGGAATTGCACAATAACCTGTCTCTGCTGCCAGAATCTTATCATTTCCATTCTGAGTCACCTGTAGTTTCCAGTTGATACAACCGTCAAAACTCTTTGGCAATTTTCTTGAAAGGGTATACGCCGTATTTTCTTTCAAATGATATACACTCTCTCCCTCAGCCTTTGTTACCACTTGTCCTGTAGCTGCTTCTTTAATTACAACGGAATCCAGCATTTCTGAATTAGCTGAGAACTTACCATCAAAGTTAGCATCCACAAAAAGCTGGCAGTCATAATCACTGGTACTTAACGTACCCGCCAAGGTAGAAATTGAAAATTCATACTCTAAATGATATCTTCCATTAGAATCTGCTTTTAAGTAGTTAATACTATCTTCCTTAATCGGATTACCTGTTTTAGAAGAATCTTCGGTATAATTATATATATTTGGACGTTTTGTTAAATTCAAATATACCTTTGTTTCATTTAAGTAAGTCGGCGAGGTCACATGGGCTTCCGTATCAGTCATTCCATCCGTTAATAGGTTTGGAAAAATTCTGTCATCCCAGTCAAAGGTAAGTGTATTAATAATACTATCTGAATTTAATGTGGTACGTGTTACATTGTTTAAAATGCTGTCTTTACTCCGACTATTTGCAGTAGCAATTTTTAACAGCTGGTAAAGGTAGGTAGAGTTATCTACTGTTACACTATCACCCCCTAAACTTGACGGTGCCCCTTCTGCTACACTCACATCACCATAAGAGTTCAAGGTTAATGTATAGATATCCTTATTCCCTAGGGTTGCCTTATTTTTATCTTCACCATTTCTATTTCTGTTAATAATAATACTGTCATATTTTTTTGGAACATTCACTGTATATACATAGTATTTACCTGATTCTTCCAAATAGTTCAATGTTTTCCCAGGCCAGCTTGTTTTACTGTCCCCATTTTTTTGATACATATGGGCATATAACTTATCCCAATCTTTCCAATCATTAGGTTTTCTTACATAAACGATTCTCGTATCTGAAGTATCGCTAACTCCACCTTGCTCTGTATTCACAGAATTAATACCTGCAGGCTTTCTGGTTGTTCCTTCTGCTTCGTATGTAAACAGATTTTCTGCCACAATCACCGGATAACCTGATGCCAAAAAGTTCAGTAAATCCCTTTTCTTATAGGTAGTCAAATCATTTCCTGTCGTTCGCACCACAGTAGACTCACCCTTAAATGCATTTCTATCCGCAGATGTATAATCTCTATCTAAAAGACCAAATCCGGAACTTTTCTCTGCTTCTCGCCCTGTGGTATCCCCGATATGAGTATACACCAGACCAGTCATAGACTCATCATTAAATTCACGCACACCATCAGAATTCTTAAACTTTCCAATATTACTTCCAATATAAATCATATCGTAAGTAGCATTCAAATCTTCGTTTTTACCGATAAATTCCTGCATGGACATACAGGTGAATTCCACGTCATCAAAAGTTTTTGTAGCCTTTCCTTGCGCTTTTTCCTCAGCAGTATGTGCAAAATCATTCATCCATTTTTCAATGAATTCCTTTTGCTTATCAGTCATTTTACCATTTTTTCCGTAATCATAGGAAAAATCCGCACACGGTTCAATTTCCAACACAGAAATATGATTTTTCTTAATTTCTACTGCTTCTCCTGTATAATTTAACAGATACTGCAATACCATATCTGATGATATTTCATCGGCATTCATCTGTTCTCTGCTACTTTCAAAGTAGGCATTTGTCTCATTTTCGTGATCAATAGCATTTACCACATCAGAAAAACGTGTTGCCAGAATACTCTTTTTAAAAGTACTTCTAAAATCACCATTCAGCATAGACACAGCCTCTGTATCACAAAGTGCTTTGCTGTAATCTGTCTTAATATGCTTGTAAAAATAAATATTGTCATTTACATAGTGACCTTTTGATGTTTGGAAGATTGAAGTTTCATCGGAAATATTCCCATACAGTTCGTCTGTCAAGCCATCCGCATTCCACAATTCATCATCTACTACATAAATCTGGTTTTCTACTGTGCATACGTTTTTAATCGTAGTTGCAAAGTCATCCTGAGCTAACATAAGCAAAGCTTTATAAATCCCATTATTTTTGATAATTTCTGCATTTGCTTCTGCATTCGCCGCTATGGAAGCCAGTCCTTCTGTTACTGTGCCTGTTGTTAATTTAGCCGCATTTACTGTATATAGAGTAAACGCCCGATCATATTCTTCCATAATGGAAGCGTCTACTACTAATTTTAGTGGGTCTGTACTATTAATGGTAGCTGCTGCAATCCTTTTTGCAACTGCGTCCATGTTGGCATTCTGGGTTTCCGCCACAGTAATCCATGGTGAGAATTTTGTCTGCTTGTCTTCTTCGCTTATATCCGGATTCGCATATTCCCACTCGTATATCTGTTTGCTTTCACCTTCCAATGTTCTCGTATAAAAAATTGGCTGTGCCATATATACTAAATCATAATCACATAAATTGACACATTCAGGTAAAACATCTACCGAATAGGTATCCAATTCAATCTCTACATTCTGTAACTGTGTTTCATCTGTAATTCCAAGAACATACTTTTTGAATAAATCATTGTTTCTGATTTCTGCCTTAGAATTAAATACAAACTCATAACCCACACCTTTGTACAGACTGTCTAATTCTTCTACCGGAAGTTTGTTGTATTCTTCTTCTGACACAAATCGGAAAAATCTTCCTTCTTCTGTACTGTTATTGAAGCCTTCTTCGTTATACTTTAAAAAAACCTTTTTCCCGTTTTCCTCAAAGTAAACCTCTGATAAAGGAGTAACAGTTTCTGTAAGGCCTTCTGTTGGTATCACCGTAGGTCCCTGTATCGGTTCTGGTGTTGCTGTGGCTTCCGTACCTTCTGCCAGCCCTACTGAACCTGCATTTTTTTGTTCATCAGCTTTTATCTCTGCCTGTGCAACAAAAACGGTGTTTCTAACATTTTTATGCAAGGAAACTGTTTCTGCTTCTGTTGGCTCTGCTGTTTCCGGTTCCGGTGTTGCTGTTGCTTCCGCAGTAACCTCAGCCTGTGCTGTTGGCTCCGGCGTTGCTGTTGCTTCCACAGTAACCTCACCCTGCGCTGTTGGTTCCGGCGTTGCTGTTTCCTCTGGTGTCGGCGTTGCTGTTTCCCCAGTATTATTTGGTGGAACCGGCGTTGCTGTTGCTTCTCCACCTTCTGTTGGAGATGGTGCCGGGGTTCCTGTTAATTCTGCTGTAGGTGTCGGTGTTTCTGTAGGAATTGGTGTTGCTGTCACGATAATCTCCTGATAATACACCTTTTCCTTTTCTAACTCTTTGGCACTGACTTCCTGAAAATATCCGGTTACCAGATTCTGTTCACCAAGTCCATAGCCTACTTCTTCATCTGTCAGTTCCGGTACCGTTTTTACAAGAGTTGACTGCTCTCCCGGCTTATAATAAGTCAATGGATATACGGCGCTGGTAGTGGAATCCATATTAACAATTCCATACTTGCTCAGCATTTTTGCAAATTCTTCAATCTGCTCATCTGAATAATCCTTTATTATCTCCTGAAAAGGTTCTTTTCCCTTAATCAGCATGCCAAGCATACCCAGACTCTCACCGTCCGGCAATATCTCTAACAGTTTGATTGTATCTTTTCCCTCAGATGCATCCTTTGCTTTTGCTTCCACGGAGGCAAACATACCCTTTGCCTCCACGTTCTGGATTGAGGAATACACAAAGTTAATAATTAAAACAATTGCCAGCAAAGAGGCTGCGATTATCTTTTTGGGAAATTTTTTTCTTCTTTTTTGTTTTTTCTCCATACTTTACCTCCTGCTATTTTACAGTTACATCAATCGTATCTGACGTATTGGTATCTTTAAAAGTTGCAATAACGGAAATCTTACTTGATTTCACATCAGCACCAATACTCAGCTTAACACCATCATTCGTTACATATATAATACTGTTACGTATGGAAGGATTCGTAGTTGCATAAATATCCGGTGCTGCTCCATCCAACCCAATTACCTCATATGGCAATACAACGGTACTATTCCTTTGAATTTCTGCACCACCATCACCATTTATGAAATGGATCGATACTTTTGGTATAGTCACTGTGATATAAGTTGTCACAGGTTCTGAAAGTCGGTCAGAAGCTATCGCTGATATGGTTGCTGCCACTTTCAATTTATATTCATTCTCATAATTAATATCTTTGCTTACATTCAAAACGCCATTATAGGTACCAATGGATACCTTGTCTCCAAGTCCTGCATCATCTTGAATACTCCACTGAATCTGCAATTCAGAGGATGCCAGATTTTCTCCTGTCACATTTGCAACCAATTCCGTAGAAGAATTTCTGTTTACTTGAACAGCCTGTGAACCTAAATCAGATAATGAAGTATTTTCTACTCTAACCGTCAACGTTCCAGATATTTCCGGATTGTGAGTTGAGGTAGCAACAATGGTAAACGTCTTTCCTCTGGCTTCTTTATCCAGTCCAAACACACCACTACTGCTATACAATCTAACCCAGCTTGGAGTCGCGCCATTCTCGTCTTTCAGGCTAAATGTAACCTTTTTCATTTCATCATTCAATTCATTTCCAAGAACTTCAACATTAACCTTCAGCATACTTCCTGCATAGACATTTTGAGTATTGGTTGTCACATTAATTCCATTAATTTTTGAAATGTGAAGTCTTGCTGTACCGGACGGAATTGTACCATCTGAATTTTCCGGTGCCGTCGCCACAATCTGAACTACTCCTCCAGCTGCTGTTTCTCTGTCTACTGTTACCAGGCCGCTTTGATTTATCGTAACACCTGTGCCATTGGCAGACCAGGTTACTACCTGTGAAGGATATCCTACGCCTGTTACTCTCGCATTAAACTGATAACTTTCACCCGGAACCAGATATACATCCTCCGGTGTGACTTTTACATCTTGGGCCTTACTGTCCAAACCATTTCTTGTTCCTGTAAAAATAGTATCTCCCGAAGCTCCAAGGGTAATGTTATTACGGAATGTTACCACTTTCTGGGAAGTAAAGGTTCTTCCCCTTTCTTTTACTTCAATTGTTATTTCCACCTTAGGCTGCTGCTTTGTCGCACTGCCGGAAGGTTGTGCCGTTACGGACGGCTGAACCGTTACAGACGGATCCGGTGTCACTGTTGTACCAAGCGTTGCATCTTTCATAACTACGTTAAAGTTTTCTACATTACTTGCCAATACCTCATTGGTAGGAAATGTACTTAAAGTAACGTCAAAAGCTGATGATGCATAATATATGTTTTTGTCAGTCTTATTCCATACGATATATTCCTTTGCATCTGCAGCGGTTTTCTCATTAAAAACTGTGAGAATCACCTGATTTCCATCATCATCACATCGAACACCCAGCTTCGTGTCAATAATCCTATTTTCCACATTACTTAATGCCATTTGCGCTTCCTGCTGCAATTTAATTTCATTGTTTGATGCCCCGAACATCTTTGTTCCCGTTACCATAAACGAAGTAATGGTAACAATTACAATACTCAAAATTGCAACGGAAATAATCATTTCCAGCAGGGTAAGACCTTTATTATTTTTGACAATATAATTTTTCATAAAAATATTCTCCTCCCATCATCACTGAAATTTTTTTATTTCCGTCTTTCCTGTGATTTTACTGATACTTACAGAATAGCCACCAGTACCGCCTGCTCTTACCTCTATTTTGCTCCAGTAAGTATCTCCTCCCGCAGTAAGGGGAAGCAGACCTCCCGTAGAACGGTCAAAGTATATATCCACTTGAGAATTCTGGGCTGAACCCACCGTCACTGTTCCGGAACTTCCCCCATTATAATATGCAGTCAGTGTATAATTTTTCTTACCAATATTTTCAGACTCAATGGGTGATGTGGCACCCGAATGCCAATACTCAACATAATAACCATCACTTTTCTTGGTCAGGCGCATATAAATGTCCCTTCCCCCGGTTGATTTGCTCATAGTGTAACTTTGAATTTTAAGTAATGAGTTGTCGACTTTTTCAATGGTGCTTTTTACATTTTTCCCATAAACATAGCCTAGTGCAACAAAGGAAACGCCGGTAACTACTGCTAAAATTGCAAGCACAATAATCAACTCTACTAAAGAAAAACCTTTGTTGTTTTTCATACTCTCTCACCCCTTACTCTTTATTCCAATTATCATAAGTTACTAAATCTTCCACCACAATGTGATCTTCTTTATCTGCACTTTCTTCACTTGTGGCAAGTCCCATACCATCTTTAAACAAATCCATTACACAGATATCTTTCGTTTCCGTGGTTCCCGGTGTTGTTTCAATAGTAAATGGTGTTGTCATATTCAATACATGACGAATCATTTCTTTATCATTTGTGACATCTTCCGTATTACCGTTTCCACCAGTTCCATAGCTTACCGTAATTGTTCCTCCACAGATAATACAACCTTTAAATTCTTCATTTACTGTAACATCTCCGGATGCAATTAATAACGAAGTGGTTTCCGGTAAATTCGAAATATTGTAAATACCTTTGCCCTTATTATCAACAACAACAGCCTTTACACCCTCCACCGAATTTATGAACTGTGCTTCATTATGTGAATTTCTAAATTCCGGACTATTACAAAGCTTCTGAAACATATCCATATCGATAAGATTTGCAAATATACCAGCACTGGTTGGATTCGATTCATCCACATTATCTTTCTCTTCCTGGGTCAGGCTGCCTGCATCTCGCACCAGTTTGGTGGTAAGTCCTTCAAATACTGAATTATAAACAGAAAGTTCCGTTGCATAATCCTTGTCAATACCTGATGCATCATCTGCTGTTTTCGTTTCCTTAATCAGTTCATATGTATATTCTGGCTTTCCGTCAGTGCCATTTATTTGATTTCCCTGAGCATCTTTCTTCGGAACTTTCTTCAAAATATTACCTGCCACATTTAACCTTTCAATATCACCAACTTCTAATGTCTTAACATAGATATCAAGATACTGACTGATTCGTTCCTTATTTTGTGAAAAATAGTCATAGAAAAATTTGGATGCACTCTCCTGACTGTTAAACGTCATGTAATAATAAATCAGCGTTTCATTGGTGGCATTTCCATTGGTAGTGCGCACATATTTTTGGCGGAAACTTGCACCATATTTTGTTCCATAATCAATTCCTGCCTTGCTAAAATCCACTTCCACTCTGTTGTCTTTGTCTGCTTTTAAGAATTTATCTTCATAATCTGAATATAACACAGGATTAGTTCCTAAAACACATTCATACTTAGAGGCAGCATCTTTCCTTACATAACCAATACATTCTGACGGTACAAGATAGGCAAGCTGGGAAGCCTTTGCTGTTAAAGATTCTCCCAATGCCACATCTCCATTTGTCTGAATATTTGCCGTACCTGTCGGTGTGCCGGATGGTGCCGGAGTAATAATGTCTTTAGCATCATTTACACCAATATAGGCGTTACCTGGAAGAAGAAGTCGTTTTACATCTGCTAATTTTACATTAGAATTTGTTCCATTGATAATAATGGCACTTCCATCCTCTGCTCTGGAAGTTGCATAAGTTCTTTCTGGATTCGTTTGCGGACTTCTCAAGCCCATATATTTACCACCAACTTCCAATGTGCTGGCATTTCCCATTACAGTAGTGTCATCCTGAATATAAGAATTTCCAAGGAGATTCAATGTTCCGCCATTTTCTACCTGAGTTCCGCCAGCCCAGAGATCTGTATCTTTATCAAATACAATTTTTCCGTTTTTGGTTGACACAAGGTCAGGTGTAATAACAACATCAGAACCTTTAAAATAGAAACTCTTTAAATCATCTGCTACAATACCATCTCTTCCGCCGTATACGCTACCGGAAATGGTGGTGTTACTATTTGCAACTAACTGGTCATTTGCCACAAGACTGTAATCAATAATCTCCGGAATCTGTAAACTGGATTCAAAGGAAATATTCGGAATGGCAATACGGATGTCTGTGGTGATAATGGAAACATATCCCTTGGTATCTTTGTATTTTACACTGATGTTTTTCAACACCAAGGAATCTGTATATGCAACCATTATATTTTGTGGCACTTCATTTCCGTTGTTGTCCTTCGCCGTAAGTGCTTCAATCTGCGCTCCTACATGGTCTACAATTGTTACACCTGGTGCCAACACAACACTTTGATCCTGAACATATGATTTCAACTTTGTAATATCATAATATCCATCGTTATTAATATGATTCGGATCTTTTAATACATCTCTTAATTTATTTACATACAAAATAGTAAATTCCTTTTTACGTTCTTCCGGGTCAGAAGAACGCAATTCATACTTTTGTATTACATCCATATATGCAATATCAATTGCTACCGATACTTCCTCCTGCAGGCCTACCCTGATTTCGTCTAAAATCTGTTCCGCAGAATAGAAGTTATCCTTTGACTGTAAATCGTTGGCTTTCATATGAAAGTTTGCCATACACATATAAAGTACCACAGAAACTAAAATACCCATAAGTGCTAACACAACAATAACCAGTACAATGGCAGAACCCTTATTATTTTGTTTCTTTTTGTTTTTTTCTTTCTTATTTATTTTATCCATATTACTCATAAAACCTCACCATCATTCACTACTTAATGTTGTCAATGGTGCACCACTGAAATGATTGGCAGCCGCACCACTTGGATACACATCTATCTTTTTATGAAAGATTCGTACTGTTTCATTGGATTCCCCTGTAATTTTCTCAGAAGCATTATAAATATCTTCTGTCGTAGCTGCTCCGGCACATTCATATGACAGTTTTACCTGCTGTGTTTCTTCCCTGTAATTGTTTGCCGTTATCAAATCATACAGATTGTAACCTAAATTTGTACGGAGTTTCGTAGCGTATTCCGTTCCTCTCACTCCTTCTACTACTTTAATATCCATCCGGTAATTGCTTTCTAACGCACTTAATTTAGATTCTTCTACACTGCTTTGTTTAATTAAATATACAGTAATTGGAATATTCTCCGGATTGTTAATTACAATGTGTTCCCTTATCTTTGCACTGGTAGAATAATAATCCGGATTATATAAAATAAAAATATTTCTCGGTCTTTTTGTTGTATCTTCCTTATTTTTAAAGATAGCTTCAAAATTTCGGAAAGCTATGTTAGGATCCGTATCTTTTTCTTCTGCACCATTATCAGCTTCTCCCACATAGGATTTTGGGATTTTAAGCTTATAATGTACTCCAATCTCAATCAAAGGATCTGGACTTGAAGGTACCACTGTACTTTCCACATTCACCGTAATCGTCCGTTCTGCTTCCTGAGCAATATCATCTGCGGACTTCTGATTATTGGCTGTTACACACCTCACTGCCAGCTCACTGCACAATTCTGCATTTACATTGGCACTCTCTGAATACAAACCGTCGTAATCCGAGTCATAATCCGCGATATCTACATACATTTTATCGTTAAACTTATCATCTGTTTCCGCCGGACTCTTATAATAATCCGAAGCATCCAGCGTTACTTTTACATCGTATGTCTTGTTATCAAACTGCACATCCCTTGCGGCAAATGTATAAATATGACTTGTTGATTTTTCAAACTCATATACTCCATTCCGAAGTACAAAAGAATTCTGATTATATTGGTCATGATTTAATCCCCCCACCATTCCGGCTGGAAGAAAATCCATGGTTCCGTTAGGATTTGTGGTTTGAGAAAACTGTCTTGCAATCTCCTCTAAAGACATATCCTTTATACCTTCCATAAATGTCTGTGCCACTGACGTTTCATTTAACAAATCATCCGCCTTTTTATTCACTTTCATGGATGTGGTAATCGCACCGAGAATTGGTGCAACAATTACGGCAACTATGGCAACCGCAATCAGTAATTCTATCAAGGTAAAACCTTTATTATTTATTTTTTTATTTGTTTGATTTTTCATACCCTGCCTCCCATATTATCAACTCCTCTTGTAAGTTTACCCAAAGCAGCAAATGTGCTTTGGGTAAAAATTAACGAACGGAGCGGAATGGATTACTTGTACCTGTAGGCACACCCGCAACATCCGGTGTCGAATATGTTTCATCTGTTCCTGAAAGATAATAGAAGTTAGATGTTAAAGTACCTGATAAAATACCGTTTTCTTCATTATAAGTAACAGAAACCTCTTCCAGACTCTTCTTTTCTCCATCTTCCGTCACTGCGTTGATTAACTGTTTTAAGGACAGATAATTTACTTCATATGTGGTGGTAACCGGTATGTACCACAGCTGACAGGAAGGAGTTCCGTTTTCTGCCGTCAAAATAGCACCTTCAGTTGTAGCACCTGTGGTATCTGTTGTGGTATCTGTTGCAGCATCTGCTGTTGCCTCTGTATTTGCTGCTGTTGCATCTGCTGCATTTTCTGTTGTGGCAGCGGTTGCATTTGCCGTACCCTGTAACATTTCATCTACAGAAATGGTATTTACTTGTGGATATGTTAGTTCATAGCCCACCGGTGAAGGCATACCAACAGAACTGTTATAAAGTTCTGATAATGTGTTTTCTAAACGGTCAACATAAAGAATATCATCTTCTTCTTCCATTCCTGCCGGAAATTCTGCTTTAATTCTTTCGTTATCTTCTGTGAACTTTTCCGTATCTGCCAGATACTGTTCTCTGTTTTTATCCAGCTCCTTTAATTTTCCGATAACGTCTTCCAGTACCACATTCTCTTTTTCCAAAGCTTCTGTTTTTTCCTGAAAATTAAGGAACACGAAATAATATACACCTAGTACAATAAGAAGACCACCTACAATTAATAATAACATTCTGTCTCTTTTTGATATTTTCATTACGTTCCCCCCTATTCTTCTTCAGATGCTTCAGCAGTCGGCTCTGCTGTTGGTTCTGCGGTTACTTCTGCTTCCATAGCATCAAATTCCATCTGTTCTTTTTCCTTATATACACCTTCCAATGTAAAGGAAACTTCTCTGACACCAGCATCATTCTTGGTATCTGCGATTGCACTAACCGTTACATCCTGTATACAGTTAAATGTACGGAACTGGGTAATTACCTTCGCTGCTTCCTTTTTATTATTTACGGAAAGTCCAATGGTAAATCCGCTTCTGTTAGATGTAAATGAATTTACTTTGATGGAAGATGGCATTTTCTGTTCCATTTCCTCAATAAACTCAACTAATTTTCCATTGTATGTCCATGTATAGTCTTCAATATCTGTTAAGTATTCATTTTCAGCTTTGATTTTTACATAATCATTATAGATTGGTTCAATTGCACGTAAACTTTCTACCATTACCTTATTATGTTCATTTGTCTGTTTTTCAATCACATATGGAACCACAGAGCCAATGATTAATACCAGTGAAACTGCCATACATACGGCAAATACCACAACCGGGAATACATTTTTATCTACCCCTGCAACCGTGGCTTCCTTTTTCTTTCTGACATCGTACAGGTTGATTGGTGCCATAGCCGCACCAATGTTTTCAATGTACTCTCCAAAGCTTGTGTCTTTGAAAAACCGGTCAATATGTAAGCCCTGAATCCTGGTTAAAACGGTAACCTTGCTTCCAATGGAGTTTGTAAGCAGTTTGGATAATCCGGAAAACTCTCCGCCGATACCGGTCAGATACATTCTTGTAATTGGCTTTTTCGGATATCTGGAATTGTAAAAGTCAATCATACGGTTGGTCTGACTGATTAATGGCTGAAATGCCTCTGTTACTGCTTTCTTTGCCTCTAACAGTTCCGCACTCTCATCCTTTTCTAATTCCAATTCATCGTCGTCATCTTCGTCTATATTAGAGAACTGCTCCTGAAGACTTCTTCGAATACAGGTTTTTCTTCTTGCCAAGGTCACTGCCTGTTCATAAGAAAGTTTCGGTCCAAATGCAGTGTTGTTCTGAATCTCATAAACGGCATCATCAATTCCATAAGCAATTGTTCTGCTTAAGAGAATGGAAGAATCCTCAATCACCATCAGCAACGTAGTTGTTTCGCCAACTTTCATTACCAGATTTGCTCCGGAAGTACATTCCGCCTTCATTACCTGGTATACACTGTTTCCGGCATAATCAATGGCTACAATATCCAAATCGCAAAGCTCTGCCAACTGCATATAGCCGTCCAAAATATTTTTCGGTGCAGCCAGAACCTGAATCTTATACTTCTTTTCCTGTTCTTCGTCTTCCTCGACTCCTAAGATATTATGGGAAAGCTGATAATTTGCTAAATCTACCGGGAAGTAGTCCCCTGCATTTGCTGCAACCATGGCACCTACTCTGTTGGGTTTTGTATATGGAAGTTTTACTTCTCTTGTGGCAATCTTTGTAGACTGCACGGTAAATACCACATATTTTGTGCGCATATTCCTTTCCGCAATCATACTTCTCAATGCACTTGCAAAGCTCTTGATATCACCCTGTAAAACCCCATCAGAAATAACACCTTCCGGTGTCTGCATAGAAAAGCTCTGATAGATTCTTGGATTTTTCGAACGATAGTCCATTAAACACACTCTGGTCACAGAGCCGCCAACCTTAATACTTAGTACTTTAGAAATCATATTATCTCTCCCTACCTAATAAAATATCTATGGAAAAAACAGTAATCTGTTTTATATTTCGTGTTCATGTGTCATTTATAATATACTTTGTAAATACCATTGAATCCATGTTTCTCCCCACAGCATGGACAGAAAGATTCCAATGGATAAATATGGTCCAAAAGCCAATACATGATCTTCTTTTGTAATTTTCATTCGAATCACATGGCATATGGAACCAATAATACATCCAATCAAAAAGGATAGTAAAATTCTTTTCCAGCCAAGCAGTAAGCCTGCTGCTGCCATCAATTTCATATCACCGCCGCCAAAGCCATTTCCTTTGGTCAGCCATATCACAATCCACATAAATGTGCTGACTGTGAAAAAACCAATCAGATATTCCATCCAGTTTTCATAATCTGTAATCACCTGAATGATACCCAATACAAATATAAATACATTAATTCCAAAAGGAATTTCAAAGGTTCGAAAATCAATGACGCTTAATACCATAAGCGCCGATGTTGCTAAACAATAAAGAAAGCTGCTTATCTGAAAGCCATTTACCGCAAACACAAGAAGATACAATATCCCGTTGGCAAATTCCACCAAAGGATACTGTACTGCTATGTGCATTTTACATTTTCGACATTTACCACCCAGGCAAAGGTAGCTGAAAAGCGGTATTAAATCATACCACTTCAGCTGGTACCCACAATTCATACAGTGGGAACGTACCTTTGCAATATTTTCACCTTTCGGAATCCTGTAAATACAGACATTCAGAAAGCTTCCAATAATAATTCCATATATAAATATTATGATATAAAGAATAATTTTCAGGGTAGTCATAGGGGGTGTGTCCTTTCACGCATTTTGCGTTTTTAACTTATGTTGCATACCAATATCGCCACGTTAAACATCCAAGTTATATCTATACAAATGATTCAATTGCATTAATATAGAATTTTATTGCAGATTAGCAACTGTAACCGTCGGGTCTGCGACATTATCACCATCAATATCTGTTGTAAAATCAATAGTAATAGTAGGCGCATTGGCTGCATTAGCTGCAATTGCAGCCGCATAAGTCTTTGAGTTCAATGCACCTGGTGTTGCAGGTGCCGCATCCTTGACATCAACAATGGCATCTACCGCATCACTTAATGTTGTACTTCCTGTTATAGTAGGATCGGTAGAAAAGTTTGGTGAAGCACCATCATCAAATGTAATCGTAATTGCAGTTGAACCCAAATCATAACTTGGGTCTGCTGCAATTGTTTCAACAGCCTTTCTTACAGAATCAATATAATCATTATCTGCAGAAAGTCTTGTCTTTTCTACATATTTCAAATACTGTGGTGCCAAAATACCAATTAATACTGCCATAATAGCAATAACGATAATAAGTTCTACTAATGAGAAACCTTTGTTGTTTTTTACATTTTTCATAGTACCTCTCTCCTTTTTTCATCTATTATATTTATTTTTAATAACCCGCCCCCCTACAAGCGGAATATTAACTAACTTATCACTAATTAGAGATTATCTAATCCTTCATACATAGTCATCATTGGTGCCAATACCGCTCCTATGATAACCATTACAATCAGTGCGAGAATAATAATAATTAATGGTTCTAACGCTGCCATCAGGGACTGGGTTGCTATTTCTACTTCTTCTTCATAGTAATCAGCTAACTTGTCCAGCATTTCTTCCATATTACCGGATTCTTCACCAATTTTTGCCATATGATGCACCATCGGTGGAAACAAGCCACACTCTTTAATCGGTGCTGATAAAGGTGCACCGGCAATAACGGATTCTTTTGCATCTAACAATGCTTTTTTAAAGTAATAATTTGTCATGGTTCCCGCTGTAATATCAATGGCATCCACCAGTGGAATACCGGCTGCAATCATAGTGGAAAGTGTTCTTGCAAAATTAGCAGATGCCGATTTAATTGTTAACTCTCCAAACAGCGGCAGTTTCAAAGCAATCTTTGCCAGAATGCCTTCGCCTTTGGAAGTACTCTTAAACCATTTAAAGAATATCACTAAAAGAACTATAATTCCAATTACCACATACCAGAATTTCTGCATAAATTCACTCGCAGCCACTACTGCTAACGTAATTCCCGGCATTTCCACATCCATATCTTCAAACATTCCCATAAAACTAGGAACTACCACATTCAGCATTACGATAACAACGGCTACTGCTACAACGCAGACGATAATCGGATAAATACTTGCTTTCTTTATCATTCCCTTTAATTTTGCCTGACGTTCGAACTGTACTGCCATTCGCTCATAGGCTGTATCCAAACTACCGGAAGCTTCACCGGCTGCTGTCATCTTAATCATAACCTTCGGGAATACGTTTTCCATATCCAGTGAATCAGCAAGGCTTTCACCTTTTTCTACGTTTTTACAAACGTTTGTCAAAACCTTTCCAAATGTTTTATTTTCTGTTGCCTCAGAAAGCATTTTCAGTGTTTCAATAATTGTAACACCAGCTCTCTGCAAACTTACAAACTGTCTGCAGAACAAGCACAAATCTCTTGTGCTTATTTTTTTATTAAAATCGAACTGAATATCCCTTTGAAGTAAACCTGCTTCACTGATTTCTGTCAGATATAAATCTCTGTTTTTCAACTCAGTTTTTGCTTTTTCTATGGTTTCCGACTCGATTTTTCCCTTTATTTCTTTACCGGACTTAGATACTGCCCGGTACATGTATTCTGCCATCTTTTTCCCTCCTATGAATCAAATGATACCTTCAACATTTCTGTAATAGAGGTTGTACCATCCACAACATACTCTGCTGCTCTCATTCTCAAAGTCTTCATGCCTTCTTCCAATGCCACTTTTTTAATTTTATCGGCATCTTCATTATGAGCAATAATTCGCTTCAACTGTGGTGAGATTTCCATAATTTCATATACACCAATTCGCCCCTTATATCCCGTGTTGTCACACTTGTCACATCCACAAGGTTTATACAGTTTTAAAGGTTCCGCAGTCGAGCATCCAAGGAGTTCTTTTTCTTCTATCGGTGCTTCATACGCTTCTTTACACTCCGGGCAAAGTCTGCGGACAAGTCGCTGAGCAATGATACCAACTACCGAATCCGCTATCAAATACGGTTCAATTCCCATATCTGCAAGACGAGTTACTGTACTGGCTGCACTGTTTGTATGAAGCGTGGAAACAACCAAATGCCCTGTAATAGAAGCCTGAACTGCAATCTGTGCTGTTTCAGCATCTCGAATTTCTCCAATCATAATGATATCAGGGTCCTGACGAAGAATGGAACGCAACGCTGAGGCAAAGGTCAGATTTGCTTTTGGATTAACCTGCACCTGATTAATTCCATCAATATTCGCTTCTACCGGGTCTTCTACTGTAATAATATTTACATCTTCTTTATTCAATTCACTTAGTGCCGTATACAGTGTTGTTGATTTACCACTACCTGTAGGTCCTGTTACCAAGAGAATCCCATGAGGATTCTGGAGTATATGGTCAAATTTTTCCAGTTCTGCATCATTTAATCCTAATCTCTTCTTTTCCAATGTCAGTGCATTTTTAGAGGTAAGACGCATAACCACTTTTTCACCATAAACAGTAGGAAGTACAGATGCACGAATATCATATTCCTGTCTGTCAACCATCTGGGTAATTCTTCCGTCCTGTGGCTTACGTTTTTCTGAAATATCCATTCCACCGATAATTTTGATTCTGGCAACAATGGTTGAAAGCAGTCGCGGTGAATATACCATTCTTTCATACAAAGCACCATCAATACGGTAACGGATACGAACCTGTCTTTCCATCGGTTCTATATGTATATCAGAAGCTCTTTGTCTTACCGCCTGCTCAATCATTGATTTTACAAGCTGTACAATTGGAGAGCTGTTGACATCTTCATTATATAATTCTTCGCTTTCTTCCAGTTTCGCTTCTTTTTCTTTTGCATATTCGTCCACTGCGGAAAACACTTCTTTTTGACCAAAGTATTTATCCAGTGCCATATTAAGACTTCTTCTGGTGGTTATTACAGTCTCTACCTTAAGATTTGTCACAATGTTAATATCATCTGCTGCTTCTATATCAAGCGGATCTACCATGGCAACTCTAAGCACATTTGGATTATCCTCAGCATATTCAAACGGAATCATCATATGTTTTTTCAGTAGAGAACTTGGTACCAACTCTAAAATCTCGTCTTCAATTTTCGCATTTGTTAAATCTACATATGCCAAATGAAGCTGTTCTCCCAATATTTTCATGATGGTTTCTTCGGAAACAATATTCCCTTCCACCAACGCTTCTCCCAGTTTACACCCTTTCTCTTTCTGAAGATCTAATCCTTTTTGAAGCTGTTCCTCATTTATAATACCCTGACTAATCAAAAGGTCACCCAGCCTCAATCGTCTTCTGTTAATGCCCATTTATAGCACACCTTTCCACTCATTCTATACTCTACTTTAACATTTACGAAATTTTTTAGCAACTATTTTTACACGCTTACACATTATTTTATAGTTTTTTACAAATTTCGCAAATGCTTTTTGTGCATTTTTTCTATTTCTTTCCATCAAGTTCTTTTCATTTTACCACATTTTCCCAAATAGTGCACTATATTTTTCGAGATTTATTTCGTTTTTCTGGATTTCTTCGAAACTTTTGTGTGATATTTCGTTAATTTTCGACACTCCGGAATAGTCACTATACACAAACATTCCAAATAACACAAGTGCCGCCACAAGTCTTAGCAGAAACATGCTCTTTCCTCTGCTCTGAACCTCCAATTCTTTTTTTTCTTCCCGAAAATACTTTGGGCTTCCTTCGTTTTTGAAGGAAGCCCTTGCCATCAATAGTTTTTCTTCTCTCGCTTCCATATAATGTAACTCCTTTCATTACAACAATTCAGGGATTTGAGGTTGTCGGGACGCCCATAATACATACAGAAGCTTCCAAAGCAGACCCAAACAGCTTTGGAAGCTTCTGTATGTATTATGGGCTGTGCATAACAACATCTACAAGATGAATTGTTATATTCCATACTAATATATGAAAGTTTATTTTGTTTTACTACTCTATTTTAATTGCTTTTTCCTACTTGCATCGCTTCATAAATTTCTTTTTCGTTATACTCTGGGTTAGCAGCTTTAATATTATATATCTGACGAATTGTATTAATGTCCGCTTCTAGCATATCTGCCGTTTGCTCCGGAGACAAATTCTTGGCAATTTTCTTTAGTGTCTGACAGATTACTCCCTGCTCTATTCCTTGTTCTACTAGATGATCAAAAAATGTACACATGTTCATTGCTCCTCTCTTTTCTTCACATAGGTCATAATTCGTTATATCTGCTAATGCATACAATACTTCTTCGTTGATTCTATGTTCTCGTTCATATTGAATGGCTTCTTTCTTTTTCTGTTCATCTGGCTTCTTCGTGTCCAACACGATAGAACATAGTTTAAATAAATCTTGATTATTTTCGTTTCGTAACGGCAAATCATTCTCTCGCACCTCCACTAAATGTATCCCATAATCGTTTACAAATGGTTTGATTCTCTCTGAAATATTCAGCACTTCATGCAATGTTTTTGCGCCATCCCATACTTTTTCTCCGTAATACAGCACAATAGTAATCACGGGATAAAATTTATCAGAACGCTTCATTTTGGATAAAAACTCATCCGGGGTCAATCCTTTGGGATTCTCCTTATACTTTCTTGCATTCTTTCTGTACTGTTTCTTATATTCGCTATAGTCATACCCCATAACTCGTATTGGCATAGCATAATGTATATGTTCCTGATTCTCCAAGCCCAAAATAACCAGTTCTATACCATACTCTTTGTATATTTTCGTTACCTTAACCAAATCCCGATACACCGACGTAGACACTGATTCTTTTTTGCCTTTTCCCGAAATCTTCATCGTACCTCGCGAATCCAACTCCGATAGTTTCTCTGGGAGAATTACCTTTTCTCCACCAAACAATTTAGCATTAAATAAATCCGCGAATTTCTCTTCATCATCCCAATATTCCTGCAGTGCATTATCCGCTTTTGCCATACTTATCCTCTCCTTTTTATCAAGAGACCAAAAGCTACTGGCAAATGTTTCAAAAATTTTATCTCATTCTATAATAACATATTACGAGATTCTCTCCTGTTTTTCAAGATAATTTTGTTTTCACTTTTTCTCTTTTTTATCATTTTTTCTGGAAAACCTCTCATCGATTGACTCGAAGCATCGATACAATTACATAATAATATATCATATGAATTTTTGCAATTAATTTTCTATAAACTTTGTATCATTCCGTAATGATTCCCACATAAACGTTGTGATGCACAGCCCATAATACATGCAGAAGCTTCCAGAGCTGTTTAAAGTCTGCTCTGGAAGCTTCTGCATGTATTATGGGCGTCCGTCCAACCTTAAACGCTGAATCATTACGCAAAATACTTCTCTTTAATACTCTCCACCGGCATCTCTTTTCCGGTCCAAATTTTAAATGCTTCTGCTCCTTGATATAAAAGCATATACAAACCATTAAAGGTATGACATCCATTTTCTTTTGCCATCTTAAGTAACTTTGTTTCTCTCGGATTATAGATAACATCTGACACAATCAGTCCCTCATGTAGGAAGCTTGCATCTTTTATAATACAGGCGTCTGTGTTAGGTGCCATTCCTACACTGGTTCCATTGGTAAGAATATCACTTTCGTCAATGCTTTTCTTCAACACACTTTCATCTTCGAAATCATACAGGCTTGCTTTGCATTTTGTTTCCTTATTAATAGTATCTACCATATGCTGTGCTCTTTCAAAGAACTGATCACGGATACTGAATACATTAATTTCTTTCACACCATCTAATGCCGCCTGCACACACACTGCTGTAGCTGCACCGCCCGCACCAAGAAGTGTCATTTTTTTACCTATAATATCGAAACCCGCATCCTTTACTGCCTGCATATATCCCATGCCGTCCGTGTTGTATCCGGTAAGCACACCATCTTCATTCAACACCGTATTCACTGCACCAATCATCTTTGCTGCAGGAGAAAGTTTGTCTGCCAGCTCACACATCAGATTTTTATCCGGCATAGTACAGTTGAAGCCCCGTACTCCTAATGTTTTCAATCCTTCTACCGCTGTTTTCAAATTCTCTGTTCCCACATCAAAACACAAATATACATAATCCAAATCTAACTGTCGAAATGCTTCGTTGTGCATCATCGGTGAAATACTATGTGCTACAGGATGTCCCAGCAATCCGGTCAATACAGTATGTCCCGTAATCTCTTTCATTTTCATCGCTCCTGACTTTTTATTCTTTATTCTATGGAAAAAGCTATAATTCCAGATGCTCGTCCGGAATCATAGCTTTATTTTATTCTCTATTCTTATACTCTTGAAAGGTATTCGCCTGTTCTTGTATCAATTTTGATAACATCGCCCTGATTTACAAACAATGGAACGTAAACAGTTGCTCCTGTTTCTACAGTTGCAGGTTTTGTTGCACCTGTTGCTGTATCACCTTTTACACCCGGCTCTGTTTCTGTAATTTCAAGTTCTACGAATAATGGTGGTTCAATTGCAAATACGTTTCCGTTATGGGAACAAATCTTAACCATTTCATTTTCTTTTACAAACTTTAATGCATCTCCAACAGCTTCGCTGCCTAATGCAATCTGATCATATGTTTCCATATTCATAAAGTTATATAAATCACCATCAGCATATAAGTACTGCATTTCTACTCTGTCAATACGAGCCTGTGGGAATTTTTCTGTTGGACGGAATGTTTTTTCTACCACACCACCGTTGATGATGTTTTTCAATTTTGTACGAACGAAAGCAGCACCCTTACCAGGTTTTACATGCTGGAATTCGATAATCTGATAGATATTTCCTTCTATTTCCAAAGTTACACCGTTTCTAAAATCTCCTGCTGAAACCATTTTATTTTCCTCCTTAAATTAACGCCGAGCCATCTTCAATCTGCAAGCTCATAAACTCATCTATATTTTATACTAAAATTTACTATTTTTCAACTACTTTTTTCAAGCTGTCTTCCTTTTATGGTAAAAATACAATACAATTTTTTCCAGATACCGTTTCAGGACAATCTGTATTTCTTCCTTCTTATCTATAGGTTTTACCAGATATGTCATCAAACCCACGCGGTTGGCACCATAAATATCCGTAAATATCTGATCTCCGATAAAAACAGTATTTTCTTTATCGGTACCGATTAACTGCATGGCTTTCTCATACCCCGCCACAGACGGTTTTCCCGCTTTATGAATGTACTGCACATGAATATTTTCGTTAAACATTTTCACACGTTCTTCTTTATTATTAGACAACAGGCAAATACCAAAGCCTATTTTTTTCAATCGTTTCATCAGTGCTACTGTCTGTTCTGTTGCCGGTGCTCCATGCTCCGTCAGGGTATTGTCGATATCATAAATCAACCCTCGATATCCCTGTTGGTACAAGGTTTCATAATCTATACCATAAGCACTGTCTGCTTCTCTGGTAGGGTAAAATTTTTTAAACATAGAGTTTATTCCTCCTCCGGTAATGGAAGCTTCCGTTCTGCACTTGCCACAAATTTTTTCACTTCCTGATTTGCCTTAACAATCGGAATATTTGTACCGGCACCGCCGACACAGCCACCCGGACATCCCATGCCTTCAATCAGGCAGCCGTTTTTTCTCCCTGCCTTTGCCAGCGTAAGCATCTTCTTACATTCACTTAAGCCTTCCGCATGCTCAATCTTCACTTCTGTATCCGGATAGTATTCTTCAATACACTGCCTGATGGCATCTGCTACACCACCAGCTACTGCGTAGCCTCGTCCTGCGGAAGTTGCATCTTTAATTTCATCACTTTCGTCTGTTTCCAACTCTGATAATACGATATTTTTTGCCGCAAACATACCATCTAGTTCTTCAAAAGTAATAACGAAATCTACGTCACTTCGCACTTTCTTTCGGAAAGCCTCCAGCTTTTTCGAAGCACAAGGTCCGATAAACACAATGCTGGCCTCCGGATGTTCTTCCTTTATTTTTCTTGCGGTAGCAACCATCGGTGTCAGTTCATTGGAAATACTTTCGATGGTTTCCGGAAAAAATTTTCTTGCTAACATGGACCATGACGGACAGCAGGAAGTCAGTAAAAACGGCAATTCTCCCGTTGCAACCTCATCTACATAATGCTTCGCCTCTGCCATCGCCCCCTGGTCAGCACCAATAGCAACTTCATATACATATTTGAATCCCAGTTGTTTCAAACCTTCCTTTACCTGAGCCGGTGTAACATCTGTTCCAAACTGTCCCACAAACGCAGGTGCAATTTCTGCCACAATTTCACGTCCTGACTGAATTGCACGAATTAACTGGAATATCTGGGATTTATCTGCAATTGCTCCAAAAGGACAGTTTACCATACACATACCGCAGGACACACATTTCGTGCTGTCAATACAAGCTCTTCCATGCTCATCACTGACAATTGCATTTACTCCACAGGCAGCTGCACATGGACGCACTTGTTTCGAAATGGCATCATAAGGACATACTTCTTTACATTTTCCGCATTTTACACATTTTTCCTGATCTATATATGATTTTCCTTCTACCAGAGAAATCGCACCTCTCGGACAAACCTTTGCACACGGCTGTGCCGTACATGTCTTACACTGGTTTGTGACAATAAACTTATTCTCTGCACAAGCGTTACAGGCAGATGGAATTACCTGCATCAAAGGTGGTTCATAATATTTTTCTGCGATATTACTTTCATCCACTCCTTCAGTAGCATGCACAGGTTTATTTTCCGGACGTAACGAAAGTCCCATGGCAAGTCTGAGCCTTTCCCTGAACACAGCGCGTTCACGATATATACTTTCCCAAAATCTTGGATTTTCTGCATCTGTCATTTGATACGGCAATGCTTCCAAATCATTAATGATATCTTCGGAATCGTATGCAAGTTTAGCTATCTCTTTGAATGTTTCTTTTCGAAGTTTACGCACTTCTGTGTCAAGGCCTCTAAAACTCATGTTCTCTCCTCCATGCTCTAGTAAAGTAAAAGGGTCATATGTTTAAATTTTATCATTCGCATTTCATTTAAACACATAACCCTCGTTTCGTCAATATTTACTTATACAAAACTTTAAAAAATCCGGCTTCCCACCTGATATACCAGCACAGCCGCCAACCACGCCAGTACTAATTGGAACAAAATCACTCCTATGGTAAATTTTACCGAACCGGACTCTTTTTTTATAATTCCAATGGTAGCTGCACAAGGTGTATACAGCAGACAGAATATCATCATAGCGTAAGCATTTACAGGTCCAAATCCATAGGCAGACAGTGCCTGCATGATTGCGCCTGCTCCCTCCGGTGAGCTTACATTCGACACTCCAAATAACACAGTAAATCCAGATACTACTACTTCTTTCGCCGAAATTCCGGAAATCAGTGCCACTGCAATCTGCCACATGCCAAGTCCTGCCGGGCGGAGAACCGGTTCCAGCCATTTTCCAATGCCGGCACCAAAGCTGGTGCTTACATCCGTCGTCAAGCCCTGGGAATTAAAATTCAAAATAAACCATATGATAATTGATGCCACAAAAATGGTTGTTCCTGCTTTGCTTAAATAATCTTTTACTTTCTCCCAGACATAAATACCAATGGTTCGTATGTTTGGTGATTTGTACTCAGGTAATTCTATCAACAGTTCATTTTCTGTTTTTTTCTTTCCGATGCGGCTGACTGCCAATGCCACTACCAGTGCCACCACCATGCCTATTACATACATGGAAAATGCTGCCAGGGATGCATACTTTCCAAAGAAAATACTAGAAAACATCACATAAATCGGCAATCTCGCTGAACATGACATAAACGGCGTAATCAGCATAACTCTACGCCTGTCTTCTTCTTTTTCCAATGCACGCGTTGCCATAATTGCCGGCACTGTACAACCAAAACCAAGTACCATAGGCAGAAACGCTTTTCCGGAAAGCCCCGCTTTCCCCATAATGTTATCCATCACATAAGCAACTCTCGCCATATAACCACTGTCTTCTAAAACTGCCAACGCTATAAACAATATCACAATATTTGGTAAAAAGGTTAAAATTCCGCCTACACCAGCAATAATACCATCAACCACAAGTGATATCAGGGCATCCGAGGTATGCATTGCCACCAGCAATTCCCTAATACCTTCGGAAAAGTATTCCAGTGCAATTTCCAACCATCCCTTTAAGAAATCGCCCAACATAAAAGTCAGCATAAACACAAACGCCATAATTACCAGAAAAATTGGAACACCCCACACCGGATGCGTCAGATACTTATCTATTTTGTCTGTAGACTGCATTTTTTCATCCCGCCGCAACATGGTTTCTTCCATGATTTCTTCTATATATTTATATTTCTGGGCTGTTATTTCTTTTTCATAATTTTTCGGAATGACATTTGACATATTAATCTGATACTTTTGAAGCACTGCTTCATCGTACTCCATAAATTTGATAGCATACCAGCGGCTGTTTATGTTTTTTCCATAATTTGCTTCCAGCATAATGGAAGCTTTCTCAATGATTTCTTCTATCTCCTGGGAATACTGAACCACGTGACCTTTCGGTCCTTCCTCATAATGATGTTTTACTGCATGCAACAATACGTCTAACCCAATTCTCTGTCTTGCAGACACCTGTACTACCGGAATATCGCCAAGCATTTCCGGCAGCCTGTGCATATCAATTTCCATCCCTCGTTCCCGCACAATATCCATCATATTCAATGCGAGAATCACAGGCTTACCCATTTCCAGCAACTGCAGGGTCAAATACAGATTTCTCTCTAAGGAGGAGGCATCTACAATATTTATAATAACATCAATATCTTCACCTAAAATACACTCTCTGGTAACTTTTTCCTCAATAGAATAAGAAGTCAGGCTGTAAATTCCCGGCAAATCTACCAGTTTCATTTTTTGACCTTTATAGGAAGTCTCACCTTCTTTTCGCTCTACTGTTACTCCCGGCCAGTTTGCCACTTTTAGTTTTGCACCGGTAAAGGCATTGAATAATGTGGTTTTACCACAATTGGGATTTCCCACAAATGCTACATTAATGGTATCTTTCATTTGTCTTCCTCCTCCACTTCAATGCCTTGTGCAATTTTTTTTCCAAGTGCCAGCCTAGTACCACGCACTTTTATAATCAAAGCGCCCGTTTTCTTCCGGTTCACAAACAATATCCGACTGCCCTCGATTAGTCCCAGTGCTTCCAGCCTTATCATTATACTCTGTTCCATGCACAATTCCTTTACGGTATATGTGTGCTCTAACTCGCCGTCATATAATGTCATATCTCCACCTGTCTTCCTTTGTGTTATTGATAATTATTATCATTAACTTCATTCTATACAGATATCCGACAGATGTCAATAGCAGTTTCTTCCTAATTTATGCAGTCTGTTCAAACTGAGAATTATACAGTTTCGCATAGAATCCGTTCTTTGCTAATAGTTCTTCATGATTTCCCTGTTCAATCACATCTCCGTCTTTTAATACAAGAATTAAATCTGCATCTTTAATTGTAGAAAGTCTATGGGCTATCACAAAACTGGTTCTTCCCTTCATCAGATTGTCCATGGCTTTCTGAATCCGTTCTTCCGTACGTGTATCAACAGAACTGGTTGCTTCATCTAAAATAAGAAGTTTATTGTCTGCAAGAATTGCTCTGGCTATGGTTAAGAGCTGTTTTTGTCCCTGTGAAATGTTGGAAGCATCTTCATTCAGTTCCATTTGATATCCACCAGGAAGAGACTGAATAAAGTGATGTGCATGGGCCGCCTTTGCTGCAGCAATTACTTCTTCGTCGGTAGCATCCAATCTTCCATAACGGATATTTTCCATAATACTTCCCTTAAACAGCCACGTTTCCTGTAGTACCATACCAAATGCTTCTCTCAATTCGCTACGGTCAAAATCATTGATATTATAGCCATCTATTTTTATAGCACCACGATTCAAGTCATAAAATCTCATCAACAATTTTACAATGGTTGTTTTTCCTGCACCGGTAGGGCCTACAATTGCTATCTTTTGTCCCTGTTTTACTTCTGCACTGAAGTCCTGAATAATAATTTTGTCAGACAAATATCCGAATTTTACATGGTCAAAGGTAACATTTCCCTTTAAATCCTGCGGTGTCACCTTTCTTTCTTTTCCATTTTCCACCATCACAGCATGATGTTGGGCAGTCTGTTCTTCTTCGTCCTCCTCTAAAAACTCAAATACTCTTTCTGCCGCTGCCAGTGTAGACTGTAACATATTAGATACCTGTGCAATCTGAGTAATTGGCTGAGTAAACTGCCTTACATACTGAATAAAGGACTGAATATCACCTACTTCAATCACTTTCTTGATATTCAGATAACCGCCCACAACTGCAACTGCCACATAACCAAGGTTTCCTACAAACTGCATCATAGGCTGTGTCATTCCTGAGAAAAACTGTGATTTCCATGCAGAATGATACAAAACTTCGTTTGTCTTTTTAAATTCGTCAATTACCTCTTCTTCTTTATTAAACAGCTTAATTACATTATGTCCGCCAAATACTTCTTCAATCTGACCATTTACATGCCCTAAATACTCCTGCTGCTGTTTAAAGTATTTCTGAGAATGTTTTACAATCACAGAAATCAGAGTAGCTGAAATCGGAAGAATCAGCAATGCAATCAAAGTCATCAACGGACTAATGGTTAACATCATAATGAGAACCCCCACAATGGTTGCCACGGAAGTAATCAGCTGCGTAATCGACTGATTCAGACTCATTCCCAGAGTATCTACATCATTGGTGATTCTGGATAAGACTTCACCGTAGGTTCTTTTGTCATAATAACTCATCGGAAGACGGTTCATTTTCTCTGACAATTCTTTTCTTAACTTAAATGACATTTTCTGTGAAATGCCACTCATTACGAACCCTTGCACATAACCAAAAAGTGTACTTAATCCATACAATCCTAATAGAAGCAGAAGAATTTTGCCAATTTTTGTGAAATCGATTCCTGCACCACCATTAATCTTACCCATAAGACCATTAAATATTTCTGTAGTTGCTTTTCCTAATACTTTTGGTCCGATTACATTAAATATTGTGCTACCCACAGTAAAAATCATAACAACAATAATTGCCACATGGTATTTGCTTAAATATTTGACCAACTTTCCTAAGGTCTTTTTAAATTCTTTTGGTTTTTCTCCACCTGCCATTGGGCCGCCACCCATAGGTCCATGCATTCTTTTCGGAGCTTTTTTGTGTGTTTCCATTATTTTTCCTCCTTTCTGTCCTCGGTAATGCCAAGTTCTTTTTCTGACAACTGGCTCATTGCAATCTGACGATATACTTCATTGTCTTTAATCAGTTCTTCATGAGTTCCCACACCCACTACTTTTCCTTCATCTAATACAATAATCTTTTCTGCATGAATGATGGTACTGATTCTCTGGGCTACAATAATAACCACATCATTTTTCACTTTTTCATGAAGCGCCTTTCTTACCGCTACATCCGTTTTATAGTCCAACGCCGAAAAGCTGTCATCAAATACATAAATCTTCGGATTCTTTGCAATGGCTCTGGCAATGGCAAGACGCTGTTTCTGTCCACCGGATACATTTGCACCTCCTTGAGAAATTGGAGAATCAAACTGTTCCGGCTTTTCTGTAATAAATTCCATTGCCTGCGCTGTTTCTGCCGCACTCACAATATTTTCTTTGGAAGAATCCTTTGCACCGAATCTTAAATTAGAATCAATGGTTCCCGAGAACAAGATTCCCTTTTGAGGGACAAAACCAATCATA
Source organism: Lachnospiraceae bacterium (assembly GCA_045126515.1). Taxonomy (GTDB): domain Bacteria; phylum Bacillota; class Clostridia; order Lachnospirales; family Lachnospiraceae; genus RUG11237. Next base: position 34,475 of record JBGVOM010000103.1, on the reverse strand, counting down.
TCACGAAGTTTTTTCAATTTCATATCTTTGATATTTATTCCGTCGATTCTAATTGCGCCTTCCGTTACATCATACAATCTTGGTATCAGGTTGACTAACGTAGATTTTCCAGAACCTGTACTTCCGATAATTGCCGTTGTCTGTCCCGGTTTGGCTGTAAAACTGATATTGCTTAATACATTTTCCTCTGCACCCGGATATTTAAAGCTTACATTGTCAAATTTTACTGTTCCCAAGCTTACATCCGATGTTTTTTCCACTTCAGGATTTGTAATCAAAGTCTTGCTTGTTAACACTTCATCTACACGGTTTGCTGCTACTGCTGCTCTTGGAAGCATTACTGATACCATGGTAATCATCAGAAATGACATTACAATCTGCATGGTATATGTGATAAACGCCATCATATCACCTACCTGCAAATCTCCCATGTCAATTCCATGAGCCCCAACCCAGATAATCAAAACAGTGATTCCATTCATAATAAACATCATAGTCGGCATCATTAATGCCATAGCACGGTTTGTAAATAACTGTGTTTTCATTAAATTGCGGCTGGCCTCATCAAATCTTTGTTCCTCATGCTTTTCACGACTGAAAGCTCTGATTACCGGAATACCTGTTAGGATTTCTCTGGATACCAGATTTAATTTATCTACTAATACCTGCATTTTCTTGAACTTTGGCATTGCCACTGTCATAAGAATAATCACAAGGCATATAATGGCAATCACTGCAATTCCGATAATCCATGTCATAGATGGTGTGGTACGAAATACTTTTATCAAACCGCCAATCCCCATAATAGGTGCATAAGCTACAATTCGAAGCATCATTACCAGAACCATCTGTATCTGCTGAATATCATTGGTACATCTGGTAATCAGCGATGCTGTGGAAAAATTATTCATCTCCGCTGTAGAGAATCCAACCACCTTCTCAAAAGCTCTGTCACGCAGACTCTTGCTGGTAACAGCAGCCACTCTGGAGGCAAGTAATGTCACCACAATAGCAACAGTCATACCAAGAAGTGCTAAAAGTAACATTTTTAGCCCTGTCTGGAACAAATAATCCATCTGCAGCTTTTCCATATCCATTCCCAATTCTTCGTAGACCGCTTTGACAAACGCTACCGAAACTGAATCTCCAACCAATCCTTCCATCTCAGACATTTTTTCTTCTGCACTGCTTACCATAGCCATTCTTGCCTCCGCCGGCAAAAATGGCAGGGCGGTCTTAGTTTCTTCATCCAGCATAGAATACAATGCTCCAGGAATCTGAATCAATTCACTCAGTTCTTCTTCTCTTTCCTTTTCCGCATCCGGATTAAAATTTAACACATAAATGTTTTCATTCTTCCATTCCGGATATTCGGATAAATATTCATCTTTATTATTTTCTTCCTCTGCATAATCCAGATAATCATAATATTCATCTAATTTTGATCCATCTTCCAAAAATAATTTTACTACATTATATGTAGATTCCTTCATGGCTTTCGGAACACTTTCATCAATGCCTCCATTTTGAATACCGATATCTACAATATCTGATGTATACTGCGGCAATGACAAATCACATGTTGCCTGTACAAACAGTAAGGCAATGATTACAACCATCCAGTACCATGATTTTTTTGCAAATTTCAGAATTTTAATCATTCCAGGTTTCCTCCATTCCTTTTTTTATGATAGCATACCACTTTTTTAGAAGGCGATCGAACTCTGCCATGTCCTTTTCACCCATTTCTCTGTAGGCATACTGTAATATTTTTTCTTGTCTTTCCCTTACTTTCCCTAATTCTTTTCTACCTTCTTCCGTCACAGAAATATAGCACACTCTCCGGTCCTTCGGGGAAAGCTTTCGACTAACATAGTTTTTCTCCTCTAAATTTTTAATCATTTTCGATACGGAAGATACCGTCTGCTCCATTCGCTCTGCCAATTCACTACTGGTAACACCACATTCTTCTCTCTCCCGCGAAATTCCTTCAATTTCTAATAGTACAAAGAACTCTGCTACCGCCAGTGAATCACACTTCATGTTTTTTTTCCCCAGCAGTCTTATTTTGTTCATTGTTTCCATACACTCATTTTCTCTTGAACACATTTCTTCACCTCCAGACTGATTTATCCTGCCAATCCCAGCATAATTTTTCATGCAAAAAAATACTTGACATACTCAATAATTGAGTACATCAAGTATTATAGTTCATTATTTCCTTCTGTCAATAGGGTTTAATTTTTTTCATTTTTATTTTATGTGAATTTTAGAATTTTATTTTAAATGTTCTAATTCTTCTAATTTTTTTGATAAACTTTTCATATCAATAGGTTTGGACACATGACCGTTCATTCCTGCCTCTTTGGCCTTTTCGATGTCTTCTACAAAAACATGAGCTGTCATTGCAAGAATAATAATTTTTTTTGCATCTCCACGTTCTAAACTTCGAATTTTCCGTGCTGCACTGTAACCGTCCATCACAGGCATCTGAATATCCATTAATATGTAGTCATAATAATTTTCAGAACTGCTTTTGAAAGCATCTACCGCTGCTTTTCCATTGGAAGCAATTTCCACCGCAGCACCCGCCATGCTTAGAATTTCCTTCATAATTTCTGCATTTAAGGCATTATCCTCTACCAGAAGAATCTTCTTATATTGATAGGAAAAATCCGACTTTTCTTCCTGCATTTGTGCAATTTCCTCCGGTTGTTCTATCTTAATCGGAAGTTCAATGGTAAAACGGCTTCCAACGCCAACTTCACTTTTCACATGTATGACACCGTTCATTGCCTCTACTAATTGCTTCGTAATTGCCATTCCAAGACCGCTACCTTCAATTATCTTAACATCGTCCTTTTCTTCTCTGGTAAAGGCATCAAAAATCTTATTTATGTATGATTTTTCCATCCCTTTTCCGTTATCTTGTATCACAAACATTACCGTGGTAAATTTTTCACTACACTTTATACTATATGCCTGAAACAGAATATTTCCTCCCGGTTTTGTGTACTTTACTGCATTGGACAATACATTCAGCAATATCTTTTTAATTCCCACATTATCTGCCCAGACTTCTATATCTAGTCCTTCATCAATCTCCACCCGAAACTGCTGATTTTTTTCTTCCGTCTGAATTCTAGTCAGTTCCACAACTTCATTTAGAATATGCATTAGACAAAACTTCTTATTATTCAAGTGAAATTTTTCATTTTCCATTTTTGAAATATCCAATACATCATTAATCATCTGTACCAGATGATTTGCCAAGGCATCAATTTTATTCAGACAGTCTTCTACTTTGTCCTTATTTTGTATATTTGCTTTAGCTAACATACTCATTCCCATAATTCCATTCATCGGAGTACGAATATCGTGGGACATACTCACCAAAAAGCGGCTCTTTGCCTTTTCCGAATGCTGTGCTGCTTCTAACGCTTGTTCTAAATACTTTAAAGTCTCTTCGCCCTTTTCCTTTTCTATCTTTTTTCCATATAATTTACACATACCAACACATATTGTTACCACAATACCAATAATCATAAGAGCACAACATAAAATCTTTATCATAAAAATGTTCAGATTATTATTAATGGTTTTTTCAGGAATCATAGCTAACAAAATCCAGTCATTTTCTTCCATAGGCATGCTGATGGTATAGACAGACCCCTGTTTTGTAGTCAGATACACTGCTCCCTTCTTGCGCTGGGAAATTACATTTTCCAAATACTCCAGACTATCCTCCTCTTCTTCACCGACAATCTGCTTCAAGGCTCCCATCACGCCTTCCCCCTGTCGAATGATTTTATCGTTGGTATAAAGAACGCTCTGTCCCTGCACGTCAATCAGATAACAATCACCCTCCACTTCTAAAGCATTCATATGCATTTCTCTTAACAAATCCTCCATAAAAAAAGAAAGTCCCACAGAAGATACAGTAATATCTTTATATTTTACAGGATTTATCGTCCTCATATAGTAAATAGTACTCTGGCCATCATGTTTTGTCGCTATAGTGTTAATAAATTCTCCTCGCTGCATTCTGGCGTACAATTCTTCTCTTACGTTAAAATTCTTAAATTCTCCTTTTTCATCATAATATGTAAATTCATCTGACATGAGAAATATTCTCTGAAATTCCCACATGCTTTTCTCATACTGAAGATAACCGCTCACATCGTTATCCGGTATATCTTCTGTAATTTGCAACATTTCCTCCACATTTTGAATCATATCCCAGCTTACCTTGGTTCTCAAGTCAATATGCGTTCTCACCTGCTCAGCTATCTCCACAATATGTGTGGTAGTTTTCTCTTGCATACTTTTACTTGTCTGCTGCACAATTTCATACAAAAGAACTATGGTGATAAGAACACATCCTATCGTCAGAAGTGTTATTCCCTTCCGTCCTTTTGTAATCAACTTATTTTTCACGCATAGCACCACCTTATTCCTTATTTTCCCACTTTTTAAGTATGCATTTTTTCCAAAAAATAGTCAATCACTTTTATTTTACATATTTCGACATTTTCTCTCTCCTTCTTTTACCTAGAGCAACTATCTATACACCATAAGAAAAAACTGCCCTGTTTGGGGGCAGCTTTCTTTAACGTTCATCCATTGGACGGTATGTTCTTTCTTCTGTAATACTCTTATATGCAGGACGAATGATTTTATCTACATTCACCAGTTCTTCAATTCTATGAGCACTCCAGCCTACAATTCTTGCTATAGCAAACATTGGTGTATATAACTCCAGTGGAATATCCAACATACTGTATACAAACCCACTGTAAAAATCTACATTTGCACTAACACCTTTATAAATGGAACGTTCTTCTCCGATAATCTTCGGCGCAAGGCGTTCTATTTTTGAATACAGCTCAAATTCATCTTTTCTTCCTTTTTCATCAGATAACTGTTCTACAAAACCTTTAAAGATTGTAGCTCTTGGATCTGAAATGGAGTATACCGCATGTCCCATTCCATAAATCAAGCCCTTCTTATCAAATGCTTCTTTGTTCAGTAGTTTTCTTAAGTAATCTGAAATCTGCTCGTCATCCTTTAAATCTTTCACATTCTTTTTCAGGTCATTCATCATTTCTACCACTTTAATGTTAGCACCACCATGCTTTGGTCCTTTTAGCGAAGAAAGTGCCGCCGCAATAGCAGAATAGGTATCTGTACCTGAGGACGAAACTACATGGGTAGTAAATGTAGAATTATTTCCGCCTCCATGCTCCATATGAAGTACAAAAGCAATGTCTAAAACTCTCGCCTCCAATGCAGTATATTTCATATCCGGTCTTAACAAACGTAAGAAATTTTCTGCCATGGAAAGATTTTCATCCGGTCTGTGGATATAAAGACTTTCATCTTTTTCATAATGATTATATGCATGATATCCATATACCGCCAGCATAGGAAACACACTGATTAACATAAGACATTGTCCTAGCACGTTCGGAATAGAAATATCGGATACATTTTCATCATAAGATGCCAGCGTTAACACACTTTTTGAAATAGAATTCATCATATCCTTACTTGGTGCTTTCATAATAACATCTCTTACAAAATTGGTAGGAAGTGTCCTGCTTTTTGCCAGCAAATGTTTAAAAGTTTCTAATTGTTCCGTATTTGGAAGTTCACCAAACAGTATAAGATATGCAATTTCTTCAAATCCAAATCTTTTATCTAAAATATCACCTTTTACAAGATCTACAATATTATAGCCTCTGTATAAAAGTTTGCCCTCACATGGAATTTTCTTTCCGTCTTTTTCTTCAAATGACTGTATATGCGAAACTTTTGTAAGTCCAGCAAGTACCCCTGTTCCTGACTTATCTCTCAAACCTCTTTTTACATCGTATCTATCGTATAATTCCTGTTCAATCCGACAATTCACTTCGCATGAATGTGCCAATCCCTCTACAATTCCATTCCATTCTCCAAAATCTACCATTCACTCTTTTCCTTTCTTTTTATTTAAAAGACCATAGCATCTGGTATTTATCGGATGTTATGGTCTTAGATATTTTCTTATGCTTATATCTTACAGCTGAACTGTTACAAAAATATCATAAATTGCTTTGATTGCAGTATCGAAATCATTGTTGCTTACACCGATAATAATGTTAAGCTCACTAGAACCCTGGTCAATCATTTTTACATTTACATTTGCATGCGCTAATGCTGCAAAAATTCTTCCTGCAGTTCCTCTTGTGGACTTCATTCCACGTCCTACCACTGCAATCAATGCAAGATCTGATTCTAATTCAATGGAATCCGGGCTTGCCACGCGGTGGATTTCTGATAAAACTGCCTGTTCTTTTCCTTCAAATTCCGGCTGATGAACAAATACTGTCATAGTGTCAATTCCTGACGGAACGTGTTCAAAAGAAATATTATTTTTTTCAAATGCTCCCAAAACTTTTCTTCCAAAACCAATTTCTGAATTCATCATATCCTTTTCGATATTAACTGCCACAAATCCCTTTTTACCTGCAATACCTGTAATGGTAAATTTCGGCTGACGGCAAGTACTTTCTACAATCATAGTACCTTCATCTTCCGGTGCATTTGTGTTACGGATATTGATTGGAATTCCTTCCTTACGAACCGGGAAAATAGCATCTTCATGTAATACGGTAGCTCCCATGTAAGAAAGTTCTCTCAATTCTTTGTAAGTAATTGTTGTAATAACTTCAGGATTGTCAATAATTCTTGGATCTGCCACAAGAAAACCTGATACATCCGTCCAGTTTTCATAAAGGTCAGCTTTTACTGCTTTTGAAACGATGGAACCGGTAATATCAGAACCGCCTCTGGAGAATGTTTTTACTTCACCATTTTCTTTGGAGCCGTAAAATCCCGGAATAACAGCACGTTCTATACCTTTTAATCTTTTTGCCAAAACAACATTTGTCTTTTCTGCAAGGAACTCACCTTCTTCATTAAAGAAAATAACTTCTGCAGAATCAATAAATTCATATCCTAAAAAGTTTGCCATGATAATACCATTTAAGTATTCTCCACGGGATGCAGCATAATCTGTTCCGGCACCTTCTAAGAATTTCTTTTCGATAACTTTAAATTCTTCTTCTAAGGAAAGCTTTAATCCTAATCCGTTGATTATCTCATTATATCTATCTTTAATGCGGTCTAACAGTTCTTTATATTTCTTACCTTCTGCCACTGCATTGTAGCATGCATATAACATGTCAGTAACTTTTGTATCATTAGAATATCTTTTTCCCGGTGCAGATGGTACTACATATTTTCTGCTTTCGTCTGCACGAATAATATCTCCTACCTTCTTAAACTGTTCTGCACTGGCAAGGGAACTGCCACCAAACTTAACTACTTTAATCATCAATCTTTCCTCCTGAACTTTACGCTCTGTCTGTATACCGCGGACAATCATTCGTCCGCTAACAACGTACATAATACAAAATACACAACTTTACGAATTTTTTCAAGAGTTTTTTTATATTTTTTTCCAAAACATTAAAATTTCTACTATTAGGATAGTTTTTTTTGATTTTTTCCCTTTGGAAACGTCAATATTACAATGACTTTTTTTCTTCTGCAGAAACCAGTTTTTCAATCCATCTTCCTACCGTTTCTGCCAGAGTAATTCTCTGACCGCACAAACTGTGGTCTGTTTTGAGAGAAATATATTCCTGCACTGCCTCTGATTTATGATTTTTTAACTTGTTCCACAAAGGCGAAATCATTTCTTCCGGTGGAGCCACCACATCAAATTCAGCTCCCACAAATAAAATATTTTTATCTTTAATGCTTTCATATGCATTTTCTAAAGATAAATCCCGGTAAAACAAAGCAGCATTTTTAAATATGGTTGCTGAATTTTCCTGACGAAGGCACTTGCCTTCCTGCTCAATCATTTCTAACAGTGTTTCTTCTGTCTTGCTGTTAAAGCAGTATGCTAAATCATACGGTGCAATGGCAACTGCGCCTTTAATACCGTCGATTCTGCGCAGGGAGTTAATAGCAGTCATTCCTCCCATACTATGCCCTACCAAAAAAATATTATTCTTATCAATTCCGTATTCTTCCAAAACCTCTTCCTGTCTTGCCCAATTTACGATTTCATTGGCATCTTCGATTAAACCGGTAAAAGAATAACATCCTTCACTTCCCCAGGCTCCTCTGTGATTCATATGTATTACCACGCAACCCATTCTTCGCAGTGCATGTTCTAAATCATTATTGGTAGTGTAACCCGGAAATCCATGAAACATAATTGCCAGCGGATGGGGTGCTTCATAGTCCCTGCTTGGTACCAGAATATAACCAAATAAGTGAGCATCATGGCATAAAATGTCTAATGGTTTTGTATAGGGCATATCCTGCGGACTTTTATATTCAAAATCTTTAAATAGGTTTGCGGTATTTAACTTCATTCTTTCACTTCCTTATAATATATAGTCTAGAAATGGTGAGGCAAATGCCCCACCACTTTTATTATTACTGTACTGCCTTAAATGCTTCCTCTAAATCTTCGATAATGTCGTCGATATTTTCTGTTCCGATGGAAAGACGGATTGTATTTGGTTTAATTCCCTGCTCAGCCAGTTCTTCTTCTGTACTCTGGCTGTGTGTGGTAGTTGCCGGATGGATTACTAAAGACTTCACATCCGCAACATTTGCAAGCAGTGAAAACAACTCTAAGTTATCAATAAAATCTTTTGCTTTCTGTGCATCACCCTTGATTTCAAAGGTAAAGATAGAACCTCCTCCATTTGGGAAATATTTCTTATAAAGTGCCTGCTGCTTTGGATCATCTGACACAGACGGATGGTTTACCTTTTCCACCTGTGGATGGTTATTTAAGTACTGTACTACCTTCAATGCATTTTCCACATGACGTTCTACACGTAAGGACAAGGTTTCTAAGCCCTGTAAGAAGAAAAATGCATGGAATGGAGAAAGTGTTGCACCTGTATCACGCAGTAAAATTGCACGAATCTTAGTAACAAATGCTGCCGGTCCTACTGCCTTTGTAAAGCTGATTCCATGATAGCTTGGGTTTGGCTCTGTAAGTGATGGGAACTTTCCGGATGCTTCCCAGTCAAATTTACCGCTGTCAATGATAACACCACCGATTGTAGTTCCGTGACCTCCGATAAATTTTGTAGCAGAATGAACAACAATGTCTGCACCGTATTCAATCGGTCTTACTAAGTATGGTGTAGCAAAAGTCGAATCAACTACTAAAGGAATCTTGTGTGCATGTGCAATATTTGCAATACTTTCAATATCAACCACATCCGAATTTGGATTTCCCAATGTTTCAATAAAGATTGCCTTTGTGTTATCTTTAATAGCTGCCTTTACTTCTTCTTCATTGAAGATATCTACGAATGTGGTGTTAATTCCATACTGTGGAAGTGTATGTAATAATAAATTAAAAGTTCCACCGTAAATATTCTTTGCTGCCACAATATGATCACCATTCTGTGCCAGATTCTGAATCGTGTAAGAAATTGCTGCTGCGCCGGAAGCCACTGCTAAAGCTGCCACACCGCCTTCTAAGGCTGCAATTCTCTTTTCAAATACATCTTCTGTTGGATTTGTAAGTCTTCCGTAAATGTTACCTGCATCGCTTAAACCAAATCTTGCTGCAGCGTGCTCGCTGTTTCTAAAAACATATGATGATGTCTGATAGATTGGTACTGCTCTGGCATCGGTCACCGGATCCGGCTGTTCCTGTCCAACGTGTAACTGTAAAGTTTCAAATTTTAAATTTCTTTCTGCTCTTGTTTTTTTACTCATAATTTTTATTCTCCTTCTTCTTTTATCTTTTTATTTTTTAATTCATGTATTTCCTATCTGTTTACAAGGATATAATACCACGGTATTTCCTAGTTGTCTAATATGAAATGTATATTACTTGTTATAGGTTTTGACTATAGCAAACACAAAAAGTCAGGGTCAACACCGAAGATTGAATAGCACAACTCAAAAGTGGGTCATATTCTTCCCTGAAGGCAATTTAATGTACCCTTGCCTTCCAAGGAAGAATATGTCCCACTTTTGAGCGTTCCGCCATTCAGCAAATCTGATACTGATATGTCGAATCTTTTCTAAATCATATAATTATTCACATTCTCCAATTCCCACTCCACCAAATTTTGAAGCGTAACATGGTCAATGACATCGTTGACTGCGTTGTCAATCATGGTCCAAAGTCTAAGGCTTACACAACTGCCGGCACGCTCACACTGGTTCTCTTCTCCTTCAAGACAAGATACCACTGCCATACTGCCTTCTGTCAGTCTTAAAATCATTCCAACAGTATAATCCTTTGGCTCTTTTGCCAGCTGATAGCCACCCTGGGAGCCTCTAAGACTTCTTACATATCCTGCTCTTTTTAATACGGAAATAATCTGTTCCAGATATTTTTCAGATATATGCTGCCTCTCAGCAATATCTTTAATGCGTACCATTTCTCCCGTATTATTCATTGCCAAATCCACCATGAGTCTTAGGGCATACCTACCTTTTGTTGAGATTTTCATGCCTGTATCCCCCTTACTTTCTGAATTTCTTCTAAATATTTTACTGCCAGCGGGCTTAACGCCATGCCTTTACGCATGATATAACCAATTCGCATTACTTCATCGGATTCTAATGGTATGGCACAATATTCACCGCCGTTTAATTCCTCACAGATAATACCGGAACAAAGTGTGTAACCATTTAACCCTACCATCAAATTCAGCATGGTTGCCCTGTCATTTGCCTTAATAATCTGTTTATATTCATATGTGCTTAAAACTTCTTCTGCAAAATAGAAGGAATTATTGTCTCCCTGCTCAAAGGAAAGGCATGGATATTCTTTTAACTGTTCCATGGTAATGCTCCGTTCCCCTGCCAAAGGATTTCCCTTCCACATATATGCATACGTTTCACATGGAAACAATTCTTTAAATTCCAACCCATTTTCGCTCAAAATTTTAGTAATGACTCTGCTGTTAAATTCATTCAGATAAATAATTCCAAGCTCACTTTTGAAATTTTTTACATCCTCTATCACTTCGTATGTTTTTGTCTCATTGATGGCAAATTCGTACTCTTCCATGCCAAACTGTTTTACCATCTCCACAAATGCTTTTACTGCAAAGGTATAATGCTGCAGCGAAACACTAAATTTTTGTTTGGTATTTTTCTTATTTACATATCTGTCTTCCAGCAGCTGATACTGTTCCACAACCTGCCTTGCATAGCCTAAAAATTCTTTTCCCTCTGCTGTAATCTGAACCCCTTTATTGGTTCGTAAAAAAAGTTCCACATCAATTTCTTTTTCCAATTCTTTAATGGAAGAAGAAAGACTTGGCTGAGTAATAAATAACTGCTTGGCTGCTTCATTCATGGATTTCGTATCAGCTACTGTAATTACATAACGCAACTGTGTCAATGTCATGGCATTACTCTGTAAATAATGGTGTGGAATAGTAACGGTCACCTGTATCCGGAAGCAGTGCTACGATAGTCTTTCCTTTATTTTCTGGACGTTTTGCAATCTGAATTGCTGCATATAATGCTGCGCCGGAAGAAATTCCCACTAAAACGCCTTCCTTCTTTGCCAGAAGTTTTCCTGTTGCAAATGCGTCTTCATTTTCTACTTTAAATACTTCGTCATACACTTTAGTATTTAAAGTTGCCGGCACAAAGCCAGCGCCAATACCCTGAATTTTATGTGGACCTGCTTTTCCTTCTGATAACACTGGTGAAGATGCCGGTTCCACTGCAACTACTTTTACATTTGGATTCTGCTCTTTTAAATATTCTCCAGTTCCTGTAATGGTTCCACCGGTACCTACACCTGCCACAAAGAAGTCAACTTCTCCATCGGTATCTTTCCAAATTTCCGGACCTGTAGTCTTTTTATGAATCTCCGGATTTGCCGGATTATCAAACTGTCCCGGAATATAGCTGTTTGGAAGTTCCTTAGCCAGTTCCTCTGCCTTGGCAATGGCACCTTTCATTCCTTTATCTCCTTCTGTTAAGACCACTTCTGCACCATATGCTTTTAAAATATTTCTTCTTTCAACACTCATGGTTTCCGGCATTGTTAAAATCACACGATACCCCTTTGCTGCTGCCACTGCAGCCAGACCAATTCCTGTGTTACCGGAAGTTGGCTCAATAATCACTGAATCCTTATTTAATAACCCTTTGCTTTCTGCATCTTCTAGCATTGCCTTGGCAATTCTGTCTTTTACGCTTCCTGCCGGATTAAAATATTCCAGTTTTACCAAAATTCTTGCCTGTAACCCTTCTTCCTTTTCAATGTTCTCCACCTCCACTAATGGAGTATTTCCGATTAACCCAATAGTTCCCTTGTAAATGTTGGCCATTTTCTGTTCCTCCTTGTTTACTCGTTTTTATTATTTTCCTTATGTTAAGCTTATTATACCCTCTATTTCCTATCATGTCAATAGGAATTGTGGGTTTTGTTTTGAATTACTAGATATAATCCCGGTCTTTAGCCTCCTGAATAGAGTATGCGGTCTTTTTCTTAATATACTCAGCTATTTCTTCTGCCTGTTCACCTGCTGCTTTCCATTCCTGATAGGAAATCACTTCTTTTGAAAGGAGTCCAAGGTCTTCTGCTTTACCTGCAAGCAGCACAATAACTCCAGCTGCCAGTAAATGCTTAACTACCTGTGCAGTCACCTCATTCTTTTCCTGCTCCGGTGCAAATAGATATGTATGTCTTCCTTCGTTACTTAAGATTTTTTCCACCTTTTCAATCAGTGCCACGGTAACATCGTCGGTTTCCACCGGGAATTCCACTGCTACAGGTAACTGACCTTTCAGTGCAGCTCTCACGTTGACATCCACGGTACTATTCTCTGTACCTTTGCTTTCCTCCACTACCTCGGTCACTACACCGCAGGCAGATGTCATATTGCTGACACGGTCAATGAGGATTAATTCTCCTAAGGTTTTATGCTTTTTAAATTCATCCACCACTATTGGTTCTGCAAAAGTTACTTTCGCCACTGCAATTTCATTTTTATTTAAATGATCCGCCGTTTTTTCTTCTCCTGAATTAACATCAATGGAATGTAAAATTTCCGTTACTACACCAGGAATCAGCTTAGACCCCAGTTTTACAAAATAATTTTTTCCATTTTCCAGTGATGCATCATCCATCCAAAGTAATGTTGTGATAATGGACGAACCAATTTTTATATCGGAGCCATTAGTTAATACACATCCTCTGGAAACGTCTACTTCTCTGTCTAACTGAATGGTAACCGGGCGGCCTTTTCCTGCACTTTCCACCTTTTTGTCACCAACGTGAATACTTTTTACATGTGCTTTTTCGTTGCTTGGCAATGTGGTAATTTCATCACCCACAGAAATACTTCCTGCCTCAATCTGTCCCTGGAATCCACGGAATTCATGATTTGGACGGCATACTCTCTGTACCGGAAGGTAAAATCCTTTTTCTTCCTGAATTTCCGCCACGTCCACCTGCTCTAAATAAGGCAGTAAAGCTTCGCCATGATACCACGGGATATTCTCTGATTTTTTCGTCACATTATCTCCCTCTGTGGCAGATAACGGAATAATCACTACATTTCCTAAGGAAAGTTCTGCTGTCAGTTCTCCAATCTGAGCTTCTATTTTCTTAAATACTTCTTCACTGTAATTTACCAAATCCATCTTATTTACAGCAAACACAAAGTTTCGAATTCCCATGAGAGAGCAGATTCTCGCATGACGTTTTGTCTGCACTAACACTCCCTGTTTTGCATCTACCAAAATAACTGCCAAGTCAGCAAAGGAAGCCCCAACCGCCATGTTTCTGGTGTATTCTTCATGCCCCGGTGTATCTGCCACAATGAAGCTTCGATTATCTGTAGTAAAATAACGGTATGCCACGTCAATAGTAATTCCCTGCTCTCTTTCTGCCATCAGTCCGTCCAACAAAAGAGAGTAGTCAATCTTTCCTTCACGACTTCCCACTTTAGAATCCAGTTCCAATGCTTTTTTCTGGTCTGCATATAAAAGTTTGGAATCGTATAAAATATGTCCAATTAAGGTAGACTTTCCATCATCTACACTTCCGCATGTGATAAATTTCAATAATCCTTTCATCTTAGAAATAACCCTCCCTTTTTCTTCTTTCCATGCTTCCTGCTGCTTCCTGATCAATGACTCTGCTGGTTCGCTCGGAAGATACGGCGCTTAAGGTTTCTTCAATAATTTCATCTAAGGTATCTGCTTCTGACTCGATACCTCCGGTTAACGGATAGCATCCAAGGGTACGGAAACGAACTTTTTTATTCTCAATTTTCTCGCCCTCTCGCAGCTTCAATCTGTCATCATCTACCATAATAATATTTCCATCCCGATAGATTACCGGTCTTTCTTTTGCAAAATATAACGGTACAATATCAATATTTTCTCTCTTGATATACTGCCAGATATCTTTTTCTGTCCAGTTAGAGATTGGAAACACTCGCATGCTCTCGCCTTTATTAATTTTCGTGTTAAACAATTTCCACATTTCTGGACGCTGGTTTTTCGGGTCCCAGGCCTGATTTTCATTACGGAAAGAGAAAATTCTCTCTTTTGCACGGGATTTTTCTTCATCACGACGTCCACCACCAAAAGCAGCAGTAAATCCGTATTTTGTAAGTGCCTGCTTCAATGCCTGTGTTTTCATAATATCCGTATAAGCAGAACCGTGTTCAAATGGATTGATACCCTGCTTTACCCCTTCCTCATTTGTGTACACCAGCATCTCAATTCCAAGTTTTTTTGCGATTTTATCCCTAAACTCAATCATCTCTTTAAATTTCCATGTGGTATCAACATGTAAGAACGGAAATGGTGGTTTTTCCGGATAAAATGCTTTCATTGCAAGATGAAGCATTACAGAGCTGTCCTTTCCTATAGAATAAAGCATTACCGGATTCTCACATTCCGCTGCCACTTCTCTGATGATATATATTGCTTCTGCCTCTAAGGCATCTAAATGGTCTAACTTTTCCATTGTTTTTCCTCCTATTTTACACTAATATTTGTTGGCATCCTTTTTATTCACATCAATGGTCTGCACGTTCCCCTCCAGTGACTGTATCTGCCAGTGGCTGATGCCATTTTCTTCCAATACCGTTAAAATACCGCCCTGACCTCCCATGTCAGCTCCCAAGTAAAACTGAATGGCATTCCTTGGACATTCCTTGATACAGGAAGTGCAACCCCAGCAATCCTTCGGACATTTGATGCATGCCTTACCATCGCAATCCTTTTTCAACAGATTTCCCGGACAAACTTCCATACATAAGCCACACCCTATACACTTTTCTCTGTCAATTCGTATGCTCATATACGGCACCTCCTTTTACCAGTTCTCTGGTAAATGTCTTTATCTTTCCATCTACCATTTTGGAATTTACATATTTTTCAAATTCCGGTGTTTTTTCCGGATAATCCATATGCTCTGCAAAACTGTGCCATCTGGTTTCCTTTCTTGCACGCAGATGTGCGATTACAGCCTTACATACTACCAGACGTTCTTTTAATTCATAGATATGAAGCAAATCATCTGTATCTTTCGCCGATAAGTTATCTGTCAACGGCTCTAACGCTTCTATTTTCTCCAAAGCAAGTTTTAATCTTTCTTCGTTGTACTGATAATCTGTGCTGATTCCACCTGCATACTCATCCATAATTTTCTGCATGGCTTCTTCTAATTGTTCTGTATCTATCACAGTTTCTTTATTAGCAAAATAACTTTCATATTCCTGCTTCTTTGCTTCTGCATTTCGTTTCTGTTCTCCGGTAAATTCTTCTACACCACAGAAATCAGAATCTACCAGAAATTCCAGCACTGATTCAGCAGCAATTTCTCCCTCTGCCAAAGCACCGGTCACATATTTCTGTGGTGCTCCGCCTGCCACATCTCCTGCCGCATACAATCCCTTAATAGTGGTTTGACGTTTGTTATCCACCCAATAACCACTGGCTGTATGACCACCCACAATGTATGGCTCAGTTCCTTCAATTTCCACGTTTTGCTCTGACGGTCCTTTCCCCGACTCTAACCATTTTAAAGTCTGGCTCGGTGCCATATTTAAATATGCTTTGTACAAATCCATTTCCTGTTCTTTACTGATATGCTCCGTTCTTAAATAACAAGGACCTCTGCCTGCCCTGTTTTCCATCACAGTTCCATACACACGCTGAGAAGTAGTCAGTCCATATTTATCTTCATACACCTCGCCTAAACTGTTTACCTGCTTTGCCGGTACTCCCTGTGCAATGGTTCCGGTAGGTGCAATGGTATCTTTACACCGCAGTGCAATGAAACGCATTTCGAAAGTAGTCATTTCTGCTCCGGCTAAAATTCCCATGGCATAACCGGCTCCGGTATTAAATGGCGGATACCACATCTTATGTCTGGAAAATCCCGGGTTATTTGGGCGATACAGACCCGCAGCACCTCCGGTAGCACAAATCACTGCTTTGGCCCGTATGGAATAAAAAATATCTTCGTTTACATCAAATCCATATGCTCCCTGAATCTGATTATTCTCCACAATATAATCAGTAATATTAATGTGGTTTATAACCGTTACATTTTCCTGTTTCTTCACCGCATCAGCTAAAATCGGCTTAATATTTTCTCCGTTGATTTTAATATTTCGGTTGCCTCTTGTCACATATTTGCCATTCTCATCCTTTAAAATCACAAGCCCTAATTGTTCCATAACATCCGTTACGTGATTCAACCGTTCTGACATAGAAAGCAGTAAATCTTCCCTCACAATTCCATCTGCATCCTTTTTGGCATAATCCACATAGTCCTGTGGCACCCTGCCTTCTGTAATATATGCATTGATGGCATTAACACCTGCTGCCAGACAGCCGCTGCGCTTAATGTTTGCTTTTTCTGCTATAACCACTTGTATACCTTTTTGTTTTCCTAATGTAATTGCGGCAAAACATCCGGCAGTTCCTCCACCAATGATCAATACATCTGTAGTAATATATTTTGTTTCCATAGTTTCTCCTTCCATATTAGATGAATATAGAATCCTCCTGCAGTGCCTTGTTATCCAGCAAATGCACGGTTTCTCCTGCCGTTACAAATATCCTGTACAGGAAAACATCCACGGTTTCTCCTTCTTTCACCGGCTGTTCCTCCAATCCTCTCTTGGCAGTAAGCAGGCAATCGTTCACTCGTATGGTAAGTTCTAAATTATCTCCCCGGAAGGCTATTTTTTCCACAATGCCTTCGGAAGCAGAACTTTTGAATCGCTGCACCTCATTCTTTTTGGTTACTTTTACAAATTCCGGACGGATAATCGCCACATCTGCATTTTCAATTTTCTCAAAGCTGTGAAACCCTTGATAATCTTTTACCGTAGACGGCTGACCAAAGAAGGAAGCCACATATGGTGTCTTAGGATTCTGATAAATATCCAAAGGAGTACCTTTCTGCTCTATTCTTCCTTTGTTGGTAATGATAATTTCATCTGCCACTTCAATTGCCTCATCCTGATCGTGGGTTACGAAAATACTGGTAATTCCCAGTTTTTCTATCATTTCTTTTAACCAGCTCCGCAGTTCCTTACGCACCTTTGCATCAATAGCGGCAAAAGGTTCATCCAAAAGCAGCAGATGGGGGTTTGGTGCCAACGCTCTGGCAAAGGCAACCCTCTGCCTTTGTCCGCCGGACAACTGACTTGGATATCTTTTCTCTAACCCTTCTAGTCCAATTAATTTTACCAACTCCATTACACGGTCATGAATATATTTTTTATCTGCCTTCTGCACCTTTAATCCAAAAGCAATATTGTCATATACACTCATATAACGAAACAGTGCATAATTTTGAAATACAAATCCAATACCTCGCTTGCTTGCCGGTATATCATTTACCACCTGCCCATCAATTATGATTTCTCCACTGTCCGGTGTTTCCAACCCGGCTATCATTCTTAGAATTGTTGTTTTGCCGCTTCCACTTGCTCCTAACAAACCAATCAGTTTTCCTTTTTCTATCTTAAAATTCACATTATCAGACGCTTTAAAATCGCCAAAAGTTTTATTAATATTTTTTAATTCAACGTACATTTGTTACTTCTCCTTTCCCGAGACATTTTCCACAACGCTTCGAATCACCAGTATGACAATCGCAAACATTACCAATATGGAAGACACGGCAAATGCCGGTACATACTGAAATTCATTAAATAAAATTTCCACATGCAATGGCAATGTGTTGGTAAGACCTCTCAGGTGTCCTGACAACACCGATACTGCTCCGAATTCTCCCATGGCTCTTGCCGTACACAGCACAATTCCATAGATAAACGCCCATTTAATATGGGGAAATGTCACTTTCCTGAATATTGTAAATCCACTGGCACCCATCAATGCCGCCGCTTCTTCTTCCTCTGTTCCCTGTGCTTCAAGCACCGGTATCAGTTCCCTGGATATAAAAGGAAAAGTCACAAATATAGTTGCCAGTATAATCCCCGGTACTGCAAAAACGATTTTAATACCCGCCTCCTGCAAATAAGGATATAAAAAACTCTGGCGTCCAAAAGTCAACACAAAAATCAAACCTGCAATAATTGGCGATACCGTAACCGGAACGTCTATTAATGTGGTAAGAATCTTTTTGCCTTTAAAATGAAATTTTGTAATAGACCATGCCGCAAATATTCCGAATACTGTATTTACCGCTACCGCAATTACTGTCGCTTTCAGTGTCAATAGCAATGCATTTACTGTATATTTGTCTGTAATGGATTCAATATATGTATTCCAGCCACTTCTCAAGGCTTCTGTAATTACAACGAATAATGGAAGTAACAGCATAACAAACAAAAACAGCACGCTGATTCCAATTAAAAATCCTTTTATTATTTTTGAGCCTGCTTTTTCTTCATGCATGTTTATCTTCCTCCCTTTAATATTCTTGTATTTCTTGCCTGTATCATATTAATTAAAAACAAAATGAAAAACGATACCAATAACATAACAAGTGCTATGGCAGTGGCACTGGAATAATCAAATTCCTGCAGTTCTGACATAATAAGCAATGGCACAATTTCTGTTTCGTACGGTTTATTTCCTGCAATGAAAACCACGCTTCCGTATTCTCCAAGACAACGTCCAAATGCAAGCCCGAATCCGGTAAACAATGCCGGCACCACTTCTGGAAAAATAACTTTCCAGAAAATAGTAAGTCTTCCTGCTCCCAGCACTCCGGCAGCCTCTTCGTAAGAATAATCCAACTTTTCTAACACCGGCTGTACGGATCGCACCACAAAAGGAAGTCCTACAAAAACCAGTGCCACAGTAATTCCGATTTTTGTATAAGCAATTTTAATTCCGTATCTTGCAAAGAAACTGCCCACTAATCCCTGATTCGTAGTTAAAGAAGTTAAGGCAATACCAGCTACCGCGGTTGGCATTGCAAAGGGAAGTTCAATCATTCCGTCCATAATCTTTTTCCCGGGAAAGTCATATCTGACCAGCACCCATGCCAATATTAATCCCATGACTGCATTGATTAAAGATGCTATGAAAGCTGTCAGAAAGCTGACTTTAAAGCCGGCTAACACACGTTCTCTGGTAATGACTTCTATAATTTCTTTTACATCCATTTGCAACGTAAATACTACCAGAGATATTAATGGTATTAATACAATTATGCTTAACATCGTAAGGGTTACCCCCATAGAAATTCCAAATCCCGGAATGACACTTCTCTTACTTCTTTTCATTCTTTCTTCCTGCCTTTACTTTTCATATATCTGGTCAAAGATACCGCCGTCTGCAAAATGGGTTTCCTGAGCTTCATCCCAGCCTCCAAAATCATCTATCGTAACCAGATTAATATCTAAATCAAATACATCTGCATATTCCTGTAAAATTTCCTGATTGGATGGACGATAGTAATTGTCCCCGGCAATGCGCTGTGCCTCATCAGAATATAAATAATTTAAATATTCTGTTGCCACATCTCTTGTTCCCTTAGAATCCACCACGGAATCCACCACTGCAACAGATGGCTGGGCTAAAATACTGATACTTGGAGTTATGATTTCATACTCATCCGGATAATCTTTTATGGAAAGAAATGCTTCATTTTCCCATGCAATCAGTACATCTCCCTGACCATTTTCCACGAAAGAAGTGGTGGCTCCTCTTGCACCGGAATCTAACACCAGCACATTTTCGTAGAGTTTCTTTATAAACTCTTTTATCTGTGCTTCATCGCCATTATACAACTGCTTTGCATATGCCCACGCAGCTAAATAATTCCATCTTGCACCACCAGAAGTTTTCGGATTTGGTGTGATAACACCTACGCCATCCTTCACTAAATCATCCCAGTCATGAATATCCTTTGGATTTCCTTTACGAACAAGGAACACAATAGTCGAAGTATATGGCGAACTGTCCAAATCAAATTCATCAATCCATTCCGCTTCAATGAGTCCTGCTTCTTCTACAGCCTTTACATCGTATTCCAATGCCAGAGTAACAACATCTGCCTCCAGACCATTAGCAACCTCTAATGCTTGTTTTCCGGAACCTCCATGAGATTGTGTAACTTCCACCTCTTGGCCCGTCTGTTCTTTCCAATGCTCTGCAAAAACTTTATTGTATGCCTCATATAATTCTCTCGTTGGATCATAAGACACATTTGTCAGTTGCACCACCCCACTTTCAGTAGCAGAACCGCATCCGCTAAGACTCCCCACTGCCAAAACTCCTGCTAAAATAATACTAATCACTCTTTTTTTCATAATCTCTTCCTCTCTTTCTTTCCTACTTCTCCGCTAGGTTTTATATGATATTACCTCATGTTTTTTCATTTGTCAATAGGTTTTTCCATATTTTTCCTATTTTTTTACTAGGATTTCAGCAAAACGTACTATTTCTTTTATTCATAGTAGTTGGAAAGACGCCCATAATAAATATAGAAGCTTCCTGAGCAGACTCTAAACAGCTCAGGAAGCTTCTATATTTATTATGGGCTGTGCATTACAACAGCGATGAAAGAAATAGTGCGTTTTACTGAATGGAAGTAACTTTATAGTCTTTATCTTCCACTGCTTTTTTTAGTATCACGTCCGGCACTTCAGTATTTAAAGTTACAACTGCTGTTCCGGCTTCGTGGCTTACTTTTGCTTCTTCGACTCCCTCGATTGCTTCTAACGCTTTCTTTACGGAAGCTTCACAGTGTCCACACATCATTCCTTCAATTTCCATTGTCTTTGTCATTTCTTTTTCCTCCATTTTCTTACTATGTTTTGTTTTTCTTTTTCTATCTTTTCCTGCATCATAAATTGAGCACAGGTTAAGTCGCAATGCATTCATTACTACACAAAAACTGGATAAACTCATGGCGGCAGCTCCAAACATAGGATTCAATTTCCAGCCAAAAACAGGAATCCAGACACCTGCCGCCAACGGAATCCCAATCACATTATAAATAAATGCCCAAAATAAATTCTCATGAATATTCTTTAAAGTGGCACGACTTAACCGAATAGCTGCCGGCACATCGCTGAGTCTGCTTTTCATCAGCACCACATCTGCTGCGTCCACTGCTACATCCGTACCTGCACCTATTGCAATTCCTATATCAGCCCGGGTAAGCGCCGGTGCATCATTGATACCATCACCTACCATGGCAACCTTGCCTTTTTTTTGCAACGTCCGGATAACACTCTCTTTTCCTTCCGGCAGTACCCCTGCAATCACTTCATCAACACCTGCCTGTTTTCCGATTGCATTTGCCGTCTTTTCATTATCTCCAGTCAACATTACTACACGGATTCCCATGTTTTGCAATTCTTTCACTGCACTGGGGCTGTCCTCTTTTATTACATCTGCAACTGCAATCATTCCAAGCAGCTTGCCGTTTTCTGTAAAAAACAGCGGTGTTTTTCCTTCTTCTGCCAAAGTTTCGGATTTTCCCTGCATTTCTGCTCCTATTTCTGTCAGACTACTGATGTAGGAGGCATTTCCACCGCAAAGAATAGCACCATTTAATTTAGCTGACAGACCATTCCCCGGCAAAGCCTGAAATTCAGAAACTTCTGCTGTTTCCACGCCTTGTTCTTTTGCAAACTCAAGAATTGCACCAGCTAAAGGATGCTCACTTTTTTGTTCTAATGCATTAGCCAAAAACAATAGTTTTTGCTTTTGAATACCCTCAGCCGGTATCACATCTGTAACCTTTGGAGTTCCCTCTGTAATAGTTCCTGTTTTATCTAATGCCACAATCTGCGTTTTCCCGGTTTCTTCCAAAGATACCGCTGTTTTAAACATAATTCCGTTTTTCGCACCAATGCCATTGCCCACCATAATTGCTACCGGTGTTGCTAATCCTAATGCACAAGGGCAACTAATAACCAGAACTGAAATTCCTCTTGCCAGTGCAAATCCGATACTTTCTCCACAAAGAAGCCATACCGTAATCGTAAGTACCGCTATAGTAATTACTGCCGGTACAAAAACGCCGGATACTTTATCTGCCACCTTGGCAATAGGCGCTTTCGTAGCCGCTGCGTCACTTACCATCTTGATAATCTGCGACAATGTGGTGTCTTCTCCCACTCTGCTTGCCTCACATTTTAAGAACCCGGACTGGTTAGTTGTGGCGGCAGACACCATATCTCCCACCTCTTTATCCACTGGAATACTTTCTCCGGTAAGTGCAGCCTCATTCACTGCGCTACTTCCTTCTATGATAATTCCATCCACTGGAATTGCCTCTCCAGGCCGCACAAGAAAGATATCTCCTTTTTTCACCTGCTCTATGGCAACTTGTCCTTCTATGCCATTTCGCAATACATTTGCAGTTTTGGGAGATAACTTCATCAATCCTTTCAAAGCATCTGTAGTTCTTCCTTTGGCTCTTGCCTCCAGCATTTTTCCCAGCGTAATTAAGGCTAAAATCATGGCGGCTGATTCGAAGTAAAACTCATGCATATACATCATTACGCCATCCATATCCCCCCTTACCTGTGCGTCTGTCATGGCAAACAAAGCATAAGTACTATATACAAACGCAGCCGTAGAGCCTAATGCAACTAACGTATCCATATTAGGTGCTCTATGGTATAGCCCTTTAAATCCACTGATAAAAAATTTCTGATTGATTACCATGATTGCTACAGTAAGCAATAGCTGAATTAATCCCATTGCTATATGATTGTCCTCGAAAAAATCCGGCAACGGCCATCCCCACATCATGTGACCCATGGAAAAGTACATTAGCACCAACAGGAAAAACATTGAAGCAATCAGACGTTTTTTTAATACTGGTGTTTCCCTGTCTTTCAGTGCTTCTTCCTCTGAATTTTGCTTTGAATCACGAAAACTTTCTTCTTTACTTAAAATACCATATCCTGCATCTTCTACCGCCTTTTTTATATCTTCATCTCTTGCAGTGCCCTCCACTCCCATGGAATTGGTCAACAGGCTGACAGAGCAGGATGTGACACCTTCCACTTCAGATACTGCTTTTTCCACCCTGCTACTACATGCAGCACAGCTCATTCCCGTTACCGTATATTGTTTCATTTTTCTACACCTGCCTTTTTCATAGTGTTTCCAGAAAATCTTATTTCATTAATTTCTGCAATACCATTAACAATTCATCTACCGTTTCTTCTTTTCCCTGACGGATATCTTCTGTGACACAGGTTTTGATATGATTTGACAGCAACACTTTATTAAAGCTGTTTAAGGCTGCATTTACTGCCGCCACCTGCACCAGAATATCTGTACAGTACACATCCTTTTCCACCATTCCCTTGATTCCCCGAATCTGTCCTTCAATACGGTTTAAACGATGAATCAGATCCTTATATTCTTGTTCTGTCCGCGCTTTTGTTTTATGACAGCAACACTCTTTTTCTTCCATTTTTTACTTCCTTTCTTTCTTTTATGCATGTATTATATACCCCTATGGGGTATATTGCAAGTGGTTTTATTCATAATTTTACTCAACTACTTTTTCCTTCTTGAGAAATTTTGCACAAAAAAAGAACTGCTTAACAGTTCTTTTTCCACGTATTAATCCCAGTCATTTCGGATAATCTTTCCATCCTTCATAACCATCACAACATTCAAATCCTTATCCACAAACACTGCATTGGCCCTTTTTCCTACGGAAATGCTTCCATATTTGTCATCAACACCTGCTGCCACCGCAGGGTTTAATGTAGCTGCTCGCACAGCAGTCTCCAACGGAATCTTCATCTCTTTTACCGCAAGTTTCAGACAATCCATCAGATTTCTGGTGGAACCCGCCAGTGTTCCATCCTTCATATGTGCCACGCCATCAGTGACAAACACCTGATGCTCACCTAAACTATACTCTCCATCCATCATTCCGGTAGCACGCATACTGTCGCTTACTAAAATTACACGCTCTGCGCCAAAGATACGGAATGTCATATTGATTACGGTAGGATGAATATGAAATTCATCACAAATCAGCTCTGCCATACACATATCATTGTCCAAAGCCGCTCCAATAATTCCCGGTTCCCGGTGATTAAACGGTGCCATTCCATTAAAAAAATGTGTCAGCTGCTTTGCCCCTGCTGCAAAAGCTTCTTTTGAAACTTCATAAGCAGCAGACGTATGGGCAATGGAAATCCGATACTTCTTACTACCTTCTTTGATAAAGTCAATCGCACCTTCCAATTCCGGTGCAACAGTTACTATCTTAATCTTTCCCCGGGCTTCTTTCTGCAAGCGGTCAACCATAGCTAAATCCGGCAGTCTTAAATTTTCTTCCTTGTGAACACCCTTCCGCTCCTTTGCCATAAATGGACCTTCCAGATAAACACCTGCAATATCTGCCCGAATCTCTTTCTTATTTTTTACAGAAGCAATTGCCTTTACCGCCTTAGCCAAATCTTTTTCCGGCAGGGACATGGTAGTAGGCATAATCGTAGTAATGCCGTGAAATGCTTCATATTCTGCAATTTTTTCTACCGCCTTCACTACACCGTCACTGAAATCCTGTCCTACTGCACCGTGAAGATGAATATCAATTAAGCCTGGAATGGCATACAAATCATCTGCATATACTGTTCTGTGCTGTGAGGCTGTTTCCGTAAATTCCCCTTGCTCAACACAGATATCTCTTTCCTGAAATTCAAAATTTTCCGTATATACTTTTGCATTTTTTATTACCATAAATTCACCCTTTACAGCATTGGTCTGATTAATTTTGGTCTATAGTTTTCCTTTTCCAGAGCATCTAAAATCTGCTGCTTATGTTCTGTTCCAAACGCCTCTAATGTAATTCTAAGTTCAACTGCTGCATTTCTGTTTGTACTTACAAACTGATTGTGCTCAAGCTTAATTACATTTCCCTGTAAATCTGCAATGACCTGTGATACTTTGCTAAGCATACCAGGTTTGTCAGGAAGTAATACTGACACTGTAAATATTCTATCTCTCTGTATTAATCCATGCTGTACAATAGAGGACATGGTAATCACGTCCATATTACCGCCACTTAAGATAGACACAATCTTTTTATCTTTCACATTTAACTGTTTTAATGCTGCTACAGTAAGAAGACCGGAATTTTCTACAACCATCTTGTGATTTTCCACCATATCAAGGAATGCCACAATTAATTCACTGTCGTCTACTGTGATGATATCATCCAGATTTTTCTGAATATAAGGGAAAATCTTGCTTCCTGGTGTCTGCACTGCTGTACCATCTGCAATGGTATTTACTCCCGGCAAACTTACAACTTTTCCTGCTTTTAAGGATTCCTGCATGCAATTTGCCCCTGCCGGTTCCACACCGATTACTTTAATCTTCGGATTCAGCATTTTAGCTAACGTAGATACACCAGTTGCCAGACCACCCCCACCGATTGGTACTAAAATGTAATCAACCAATGGAAGTTCCTTGAAAATCTCCATAGCTATGGTTCCCTGACCGGTTGCTACAGCCAAATCATCAAAAGGATGAATAAATGTATATCCGTTCTTTTCTGCCAGTTCATATGCATAAGCACAGGCTTCATCATACACATCTCCGTGCAGCACTACCTCTGCTCCATAACTTTTTGTACGGTTAACTTTGATTAATGGTGTGGTGGTTGGCATAACAATGGTAGCCTTGGCACCATAGGCCTTTGCCGCAAAAGCTACCCCCTGTGCATGGTTTCCGGCAGATGCAGTGATAAGACCCTTAGCTCTTTCTTCGTCAGTAAGTGTGCTGATTTTATAATAAGCTCCTCTTAATTTATAAGCTCCCGTCAGCTGCATATTTTCCGGTTTTAAATATACTTTATTGCCGGTCTGTTTGCTGAAATAGTCACTATACACTAATTTGGTTTCTAAAGTTACTTCTTTTACACGTTCAGATGCTTCCTCGAACTTTTCTAATGTTAACATTTCATCGTCTTCTTTCTTTTTATTCTTCTACATTAAATAACGCATTTACAAAATCATTGGCATCAAATTTCTGCAAATCATCAATGCTTTCTCCCACACCGATATATTTTACAGGAATACCCAGTTCTGACTGGATAGCAACGGCAATACCGCCTTTGGCAGTTCCGTCAAGCTTTGTCAATACAATACCTGTAATATTTGTCAC
The DNA here is from genome assembly GCA_045126515.1 of Lachnospiraceae bacterium. Taxonomy (GTDB): domain Bacteria; phylum Bacillota; class Clostridia; order Lachnospirales; family Lachnospiraceae; genus RUG11237. The sequence continues at coordinate 7,805 of JBGVOM010000103.1, read as the reverse complement.
TTCCGAAAACTCTTTTGCCTGCGCAAGGGCGTTCTGACCCGTAGTTCCATCTAACACTACCAAGGTTTCTTTGTAAGCTTCCGGGTATTCTTTTTCAATAATTCTATTTATTTTACGAAGCTCTTCCATAAGATTTTTCTTATTGTGAAGTCTTCCTGCCGTATCACAAAGCAAAACATCTGCTTTCTTTGCTTTTGCAGACTGAACGGCATCATACACAACTGCCGCAGGGTCAGAACCTTCCTGCCCTCCGATTAAATCTACGCCGGCACGGTTTGCCCATTCTGCCAGCTGTTCTCCGGCAGCAGCACGAAAGGTATCCGCTGCCGCAAGAATTACCTTTTTATTTTGATCTTTTAATTTTCCTGCCAGTTTTCCAATGGAAGTGGTTTTTCCCACACCATTTACACCTACCACAAGCACTACAGACTGTCTGTTTTCAAATTCATAAGCAGTTTCGCCTACACTCATCTGCTCTTTGATACTGTTAATCAGCAGTTCCTTACATTCCTTTGGCTGCTTAATGTGCTGCTCTTTTACTTTTTTCTTTAAATCCTCAATAATGGCGTTGGTGGCATTAATGCCGATATCGCCCATCACAAGAATTTCTTCTATTTCTTCATAAAAATCGTCATCAATTTCAGATGCACCGTTAAAAATAGCATCCACACCTGCAACAATATTATCTCTGGTCTTTGTCAACCCTGCTGCAAGTCTGCTAAAAAATCCTTTTTTTCCTTCACTCATTTTTTCACCTACTCATCTAATTCATCTTCAATCAAGTTTACGGATACTAATGTTGAGATACCTTTTTCCTGCATGGTGATACCATAAAGTCTGTCTGTTACCGCCATAGTACCTCGTCTATGTGTAATGATAATAAACTGGGTGTGTTTTGTCAACTTATGTAGGTACTTTGCAAACTTATTTACGTTAGCTTCATCTAACGCCGCTTCAATTTCATCCAGCAGACAGAATGGTGATGGCTTTAAGTTCTGGATTGCAAACAGCAGTGCAATAGCCGACATAGCTTTTTCTCCACCGGACAGCTGCATCATATTCTGCAGTTTCTTACCCGGCGGCTGTGCAATAATCTTAATTCCTGCCTCCAGAATATCTTCATCCTCCATCAGTTCTAAGGTTCCTTTACCTCCGCCAAACAAAGCCTTAAACACCTTATCAAACTCTACCTTAATCTCTTCGAATTTTTCTGTAAAGGTAGTTCTCATTCCCTCGTCTAACTCGTCAATAATATTAATCAGCGTTTTTTCTGCCTCCACCAAGTCATTTCTCTGATTATTCAAAAATTCATATCGCTCGCTGACTTCCTTGTATTCCTCAATGGCATTTACATTAACATCACCGAGTTTTCGAATATCAGCCTTTAATGTAAGCACATGGCGTTTAATCTCGTTTAAATCTTCCAAACCTTCTGCTTTCAGTTCCAATGCAGCATTGTAGGTAAGTTCATATTCCTCCCACATATAATTGTTCTGGTCCTCAGCCGCATCTTCAACTTTTTCTTTCTGACTGTTTAAACGGTAAGTTTCTTTATCCAGGAAATTCATTCGGTTTGACAATTCTTCCCTGGTTTCGAAGAATTTTTTCTGAGCCTCGTTCAACTTTTCTCTCTGTTCTGTCATTTCCTGAATATTTGCTTCCTGCTTCTTTGCTTCTTCTTCTGACTGTGTTATAGACTCATTTAACTCCTGAATCTGCTTTTCTTTGTATTCCACATCAGAAAGTGCCTGTTCACCATCCACCAGAAGTTTTTCTAATTCTTCCTCACAGTTTTTCAATTCTGTACGGATTCTGTCTTCATTCTGACGGATAAATTCTTCTTTTTGAAGCATAGAAGATAAGGACATTTCTGCCTCTCTTAACTTTTCACTTAATTCCTGTTCTTCCTTTGACTTCTGTTCTAATTCTTCCTGTGCAGCCTTAATCTGTTCTTCAATTTCACTTTCATGAAGCTCTGCCTCTTTTAAAGATGCATCGATACCCTCTTTATTCAGACGAATTTCAGATATCTGATTTTCAATTTCTGCTGCCTCGCTTCTCAAATCCGCTCTGCCGCTTTCATTGGCTTCTTTTCTTGCCTCCGCCTCATTTACTTTAATTTTTGCTGTATTTTCTAAAATAAACTGCTCCTGAAGCTGTCCTTTTAAGTCATCAACAATGGTACGGATTTCTTCTCTTTCCTTCTTTAACTGTTCAATCTCAGCATTTAAAGAAGTAATTTTTTCTTCACATACCTTTACGCTCTTTTCTAATTCATCCATCTCGCGGCGTCTTCCTAACAGATTTCCAGAATTTTTAAAGGCACCACCAGACATGGAACCACCCGGATTTAAGGATTCACCTTCTAAAGTTACAATACGAAGGGAGTGGTTATATTTTTTTGCCAGCGCAATGGCGTTGTCAATTTCATCCACAACAACTACCCTGCCTAACAAATATCTGGTAAGCCCCTGGTATTTGTCTTCTGCCTGCACCAGTGAATCTCCCAGCCCGATGACACCTTTTTCCGATAACACTTCTTTTCGTTTTAGTGTTTCTCCCTGACCGATGCTGGTTAACGGCAGGAACGTCGCCCTTCCGAAACGGTTTTCCTTCAAGTACTGAATCATATGTTTTGCAGTCTGCTCGTTATCTGTGACAATATTCTGGATACTGCCGCCTAAGGCAGTTTCCACTGCAATTTCATATTTTTTATCCACCTTAATTAAATCTGCAACAACACCGTGGATTCCTTTTTCGGATTCCTTTTTCTCCATTACTTTTTTGATACTGTTGCCATAGCCATCATATCGCTCTGTTATGTTTTTTAAGGACTCTAATCTGGATTTTTCTTTGTGGAATGTTATATTTGCCTGATTCACTTCCTCATTTTTTCCACGTAACAGGGACTGAATTTCATTAAAACGGCTTTCTTTTTCTCTGCCTTCTTTTTTCAGCCCTTCAATGGTGGTCTTGATTTTCTCCAGCTCCAGTTTGAAGTTTTGAATGACTTCTTCCTGTTCTTCGTCCTCGCTCTTTGCCTGTAACAGACGTTTACTTAATTCTGCCTTACGAATCTGTATCTGCTCTAACATAGTGTCATATCGTGACATTTTTGTCTTAGTAGCAGCCTTTTCATTTAATGACTGTATAATTTCATTTTTACCGTTTTCTATTGCAGAATTAAGTTCTGCAATCTCACCCTGCAGCTTATTTAAAAGGTCTGCTTCTTCATTTTTTCCACCCTGAGCTTCTTTCAAGGCTGCCAGCATTTTCTCTTTCTGACCTTGGATTTCTTCTAACGCCTGCTGTTTTTCTGCCTTTTCTTTTTCTACTGCAGCTTTTCTGCTTTTCATGTGCTCATCGTTCATTTTCGCAGAATTAATCTGCTCTTTCAGCACATTAATCTGACCTTCGATTTTTCCACGAAGCAGTACCGCCTGATTCAATAATTCTTTTGCCTCGTCTATCTTTTCATTGGCATCTTCAATCTCTAAACCAGTCTTTTCATAATCAGACTTCGCCTTTTCAAAATTCTCTCTGGTTTCCTGCAGGTCATTTTCTGCAATGGTGATTTTTTCGTTGACGGTATTTAATTCTTCTCTTAAGCGCTGTGTTTCCAACAGAAACATATTTACGTCATAGGTCTTTAATTCTTCTTTTAATTTCAGGTATTCTCTTGCCTTGTTTGACTGACGTTCCAAAGGACCTACCTGCTTTTCTAATTCGGATAAAATATCATTTACACGGGTAAGATTTTTCTTTTCATCCTCTAGCTTCTTCTGTGCGGTCAGTTTTCTTCTTTTAAACTTTACGATACCTGCTGCTTCATCAAACAGTTCCCTTCGTTCTTCCGGCTTTCCACTTAAAATGCGGTCAATCTGACCCTGACCGATGATAGAATAACCTTCTTTACCAATACCGGTATCATAAAATAATTCCTGTACATCCTTTAATCTGCATGCCTTTCCGTTAATGGAATACTCACTTTCACCGGAACGGTAGACACGTCTTGCTACAGTCACTTCCTCAAAATCCACCGGGAGCTTATGATCAGCATTATCTAAGGTAATTGCCACATAAGCATATCCTAAAGGCTTTCTGTTTTCTGTTCCCGCAAAGATAACGTCCTGCATGCTGGCACCACGAAGCTGCTTTGCGCTCTGCTCACCCAATACCCAACGCACCGCATCTGCAACATTGCTCTTTCCACTTCCGTTTGGTCCTACAATTCCTGTAATTCCATTGTGAAATTCAAACACGATTTTATTTGCAAAAGACTTAAATCCATGCACCTCTATTGCTTTTAAATACATACTTTTCCTACTCCAGCTTTTTCAGCTTCTTAATAGCAGCATACGCCGCTTCCTGCTCTGCTGCTTTTTTCGTTCTTCCTGTTCCGCTGCCTGCCGGTTCCTTTCCTATCATTACTTGTACTACAAAACGCTTGTCATGATCGGGGCCTTCCTCCCGTAAAAGTTCATAGGTAAGTTCCCCATTTTCTGTACTCTGTACCATTTCCTGTAGGATAGTCTTGCTATCAAAAAAGAGTTGCTTATGTTCTAAATCAGACAAAATAAATCGTTCAATAAACTCTTTTGCACTAGCAAAGCCACCATCTAAATAAATTGCTCCAATCAACGCTTCCATGGCATCTGACACTACAGAATCTCTTTGTCTGCCTCCGGTTAATTCTTCTCCCTTGCCCAAAAGCAAGTAGCTTCCTAAGTTGATTTCTCTGGTACAAAAAGCAAGTGTTGGCTCACAGACAATGCTGGCACGCATTTTTGTCATTTCACCTTCCACCATTTTTTCCTTGTTTCGAAACAAAAATTCACTGGATACCAGTTCAAGTACAGCGTCACCTAAAAACTCTAATCTCTCATTATTTTCAAATCTGGGCATCCTGTGTTCATTGGCATAGGAACTATGTGTCAGGGCATTTTTCAACAATTTAATGTTGTGAAACTGATAACCTATTTTCTCTTCCAGTTCCTTTAATTTTTCCATATTCATTTTCTACACTTCCTTATTTTCTGCTATTTTAAAAGCCCTGTTTTCACAGGGCCCTTGCGACTAATTCAAAGAACTTTTAATCTGTTCTACCGCATCTCCTACAGAAATAATCTTTTCTGCTTCTTCATTTGGAATCTCTATATCAAATTCTTCTTCGATTCCCATAATAATCTGGAAAATGTCTAAAGAGTCAGCTCCTAAATCATCCACAAATGTTGTATTCATTGTAATTTCATCCGGATCAACATTTAATACCTCTGCAATAATTTTCTGTAAAGCTTCAAATTCCATATTCATTCTTCCTTTCTTATTCATCTTTTAATGCAATGTTCTGCATAATTTTTTCATTAATTTTCTGCTCTTTAAAAGCAATACACTGAATAATCGAATTTCTTACTTCATTGGCTTTGGAATTTCCATGTGTCTTTACCACCAGCCCATTCAGCCCTAATAATGGTGCTCCACCATACTGACTGGCATCAAAGCTTTTTAAAGTTTTCTTCAAAGCCGGTTTTATCAGTAATGCGCCAATTTTAGAGCGCAGTGTAGACATCATTCCCTGCTTTATTTTTCCAAACAATGCTGCCCCTACTCCTTCATACAGTTTCAAGATTACATTACCTACAAAGGCTTCGCAGACAATAACATCTGCCTGACCATTTGGTATTTCTCTTGCTTCTATGCTTCCAATAAAATTAATATCCGGGCAGTTCTTTAACAGCGGAAAGGTCTCTTTCACCAGCATGTTTCCCTTTTCTTCTTCTGCTCCAATGTTAACTATGGCAACTTTTGGATTTTTTATACCGACAACATTTTCCATATAAATGGAGCCCATTTTTGCAAACTGCACTAAATGAGATGGTCTTGCATCCACATTTGCACCACAGTCAATCAGTAGTGAAACTCCTTTTGTGGTAGGAATCAGAGGTGCCAAAGGCGGTCTTTCCACTCCTTTGATTCTTCCTACAAGTAATTGTCCTCCCACAAGAATAGCTCCGGAACTTCCTGCTGAAACAAATGCATCCGCTTCTCCCCTTTTCACCAGATTCATTGCTACTACAATCGAAGAATCTTTCTTCTTGCGGATTGCCATAACAGGTGGTTCTGCTGTTTCAATCACTTCCTCAGCATTTACAATTTCAATCTGTTCTTCCTTGTATGTATACTTAGAAAGCTCTGATTTAATCTTTTCTTCTTTCCCCACCAGAATCACTTTTATTTCAGACCGCTCATTTACAGCTTCCACAGCTCCCTTTACAATCTCTCCCGGTGCGTTATCGCCACCCATAGCATCCACGGCTACTCTTACTGTCTCCTGCATTCTATTCCTCCTTAGCACCAATCTGTGCTTTCACACAACTTATGCTTCGTTGTGTCTATATGAAATATACTATATATGTATTCATAAATCAATATTTAATTTTAGAAAATTGTACATTTATTATGAATTAAAAAGAGCACCCATGAAAGGCGCTCTTTTATCAGTCAAAATTAATCAACTGAAATGATTTCTTTCTTATTGTATGAGCCACAAGCTTTACATACTCTGTGAGGCATCATTAACTTTCCGCATTTGCTGCACTTTACTAAAGTTGGAGCAGACATTTTCCAGTTTGCTCTTCTTTTATCTCTTCTTGCTTTAGAAGATTTATTCTTTGGACAGATAGACATATGTTACACCTCCTTAAACTGATCAAATATATCGAGGAAAGCTGCCATACGTGGGTCCAAAACTGTTCTATCACAATCACATTCCTGTTCGTTTAAATTTTTTCCACAAACAGGGCAAATGCCTTTACAATCCTCTTTACAAAGAACCTTCATCGGCCACTGAAGAACTATTTCGTCTGCAATTAATGCATCCACATCCAGCTCGTATCCTGCTATATAATTGTTTTCATCCATCTGTTCACATTCTTCCTCTTTAGATACTTTCATATCTACTTCTCTGGAAAAATCCAAACAGAATTCAGTAATTACGTCCTTAAGGCATCTACCGCACGGAATGGCAACTGCCAAATCCATCTTTGCAGAAATCAGTAACTCCTGATTTCCCTTATTGGAGATAGTCAGTTTTACAGGTTCACGCTTTACAATATTGTAAGCCTGTCCTGATATTTCAAAGTTTTCCTGACCGAACTCTATTTCTTTTTCAACACGTTTGCCTTCTTGGGACAAAATTTCTGATAAATGTATTTGCATAATAGTCTCCTATTCACACCTAAACAATTATAACCATGTCTTGGTTATTTGTCAACAAATAAATCAAATTTTTATGCAACTTTTTATGTGCATTCAGACTTTTTAGCTGTCAGGACGCCCATGATAGAGATAGAATCTTCCCAGACAGGCGGAAATAACGTTCCAGCAAACTAAATCCTAAGGCACACTAGGTTCATCGCCCTAGGGCTCTTCACCAAGTGTCGCCTAAGAATTGGATTTCGCTTCCACTAAAAGCATTTCCTGATTGCCTGTCTGGGAAGATTCTATCCCTATCATGGGCTGTTCATGGCAAGCTCCAAAATTTTAAATCGTCACATTCACCGTTGCATTTTACGTTTTTCGTTACATCCTATATTTATTGTTACATTCAAACCTACCGTTCTTCGAAGAACAGCTAATAGCCGATGCAAATTCTTCTCAGAAAGGCAATTTGAGAGACGCCTTTAGCAAATGCGAAATCCACTGTCTAGGGCGGCTTAGGCTAGAGGGGTTTCCGGAAAGACTTAGCCGCCCTTGACTGTTAGTTCGCTTTTGGTTTGCCTCTGCCTTTCTGAGAATATTTTGAA